>JAWUXY010000114.1:0-15031 GCA_034111105.1 Bermanella sp.
AGCGGCCTTGAGTGCGTCTTCGATTGTTGCAAACAGAACCGAACGATTAGGGCCAATGGTATCAAACGCACCACAGCGTACGAGTGCTTCCATTACACGTTTATTGAGCTTGCTCTTATCAACCGATTTACAAAAATGGAAAATATCAATGAACTGACCCACTTCGTTACGCGCTTTAATAATCGCTTCAATTGGGCCTTCCCCCACCCCTTTTACGGCACCTAAACCATACACAATCGAACCCGCTTCATTCACAGTGAAACCAAATTCAGATTGGTTAACATCCGGCAGCACAAGGTCGATGTTCATATCTCGACACTCTTCAATGAAGATAACGACCTTATCGGTATTCTGCATATCAGAGGTTAATACCGCCGCCATAAACGGCGCAGGGTAATGGGTTTTTAACCAAAGGGTTTGATACGACACAACCGCATAGGCGGCGGAGTGCGATTTGTTAAAACCATAACCGGCAAACTTTTCTACCAAGTCGAAGATCTTCATGGCTAGGTCGCCATCAACATTAATAGACTCAGCACCTTCGCGGAAGGTTTGACGTTGCTTCGCCATTTCTTCTGGTTTTTTCTTACCCATGGCTCGACGCAACATGTCTGCGCCGCCCAGCGTATAATTCGCCAAAACCTGTGCGATCTGCATAACCTGTTCTTGATAAACAATTACGCCGTAGGTGGGTTCTAGAATTTCTTTTAGACTGTCGTGCTGGAAATCAGGGTGTGGGTAGGCCACTTCTGCGCGACCGTGTTTACGGTTGATAAAGTCATCGACCATGCCGGATTCAAGTGGGCCCGGGCGGAACAAAGCCACCAGCGCGATCATTTCTTCTATGTTGTCTGGCTCTAAGCGGCGAATCAGATCTTTCATACCGCGCGATTCCAACTGGAACACGGCGGTTGTTTTGGCTTCTTTTAATAAGGTGTAAGAGGCTTTGTCATCCAGTGGAATCTCTTCAATGAACAGCGGCTCTAGATCGGTTTTCGCGCGAGTCGCATTAATGGTTTTTAATGCCCAATCGATAATCGTTAGCGTACGTAAACCCAAGAAATCGAACTTTACCAAGCCCGCGCTTTCTACATCGTTTTTATCAAATTGAGTAACCAGACCTTTGCCTTCTTCATCACATAAAGTGGGTGAAAAGTCGGTTAATTTTGTAGGCGCGATAACCACACCACCGGCGTGCTTACCGGTTTGACGAGTGATGCCTTCAAGTTTTGTGGCCATCTCCCAAATTTCTAGTGCTTCATCGTCTTCTTTTAAGAAGTCGCGCAGAATCTCTTCTTGCTCGTAAGCCACCGCCAGTTTCATACCTGGGTCAGCTGGGATCATTTTCGAGAGTTTATCGGCTAAGCCATAACTTTTACCCAGCACCCGCGCCACATCACGTACCACAGCCTTTGCCGCCATGGTGCCATAGGTTACGATTTGCGATACTGCATCACGACCGTAATGATCGGCCACGTAATCAATCACCATTTCACGTTTTTCCATACAAAAGTCGATATCAAAATCGGGCATGGAAACACGTTCAGGGTTCAAGAAACGTTCGAACAGTAAGTCGTATTCAAGCGGATCAATATCGGTGATTTTTTGTGCATAAGCCACCAGCGAGCCCGCACCTGAACCACGACCTGGGCCAACTGGCACGTCGTTATCTTTCGCCCACTGTATGAAGTCCATTACGATTAAGAAGTAACCGGGGAATCCCATTTGAATAATGATATCCAGTTCGAAATCTAAGCGGTCGATGTATTCTTGACGGCGTTCGTCATAATCGCTTTGGTCTTTGTCTAAAATGAACTCAAGACGCTCTTCTAGGCCTTCATAAGAAACCTTACGGAAAAAGTCGTTCTCGGTTAAGCCATCAGGAATGGGGAATTCAGGTAAGAAATATTTGCCCAATAAGACTTCAACACTGCAACGCTGTGCAATCTCGACGGTATTTTCAATGGCGCTTGGAATATCGGCGAACAGCTCAGCCATTTGCGCTTGGGTTTTTAAGTATTGTTGGTCGCTGTAACGCTTCTCACGTCTTGGGTCATCTAGCGTAACGCTGTCGCCGATGCACACTCGGGATTCATGAGCATCAAAATCTTCTTGATTCATGAAGTGCACATCATTGGTGGCAACCACTGGGCATTGCTGCTCACGGGCTAGTACTAAGGTTTTTTGCACTAGTACTTCATCATTAGGCCGACTGGTACGCTGTAGCTCTAAATAAAAGCGCCCAGGAAAATAGGCTTGCCACTGCTTTAAACGGCTCACCGCTAATTCGGTTTTGCCTTTTAGCAAGGCTTCACCAATGTCCCCTTGCTGAAAGCCAGACAAGGCGATCAAACCCTCACTGCGCTCAGCGAACCATTCAAATTTTAGTTGGGATTTATCATGGTGTTGATTTTTGGTGTAACCAAAACTCACCAATTCAGTGAGATTGCGGTAACCCGTTTGATTTTGTGCATAAAGGGTTACGCAGTAAGGATTCGCCGGATCATCTTCGCGTTCGATGTACACATCTGACGCCAAAATAGGCTTAATACCAGAACCTAGGCAAGCATTATAAAATTTGACCAAAGCAAACATATTGCTTTGGTCGGTAATGGCCAAGGCAACTTGACCATCACCCGATGCCCCTTTAATGAGATCTTTAACGCGAACGATGCCATTGACCAAAGAGAACTCGGTGTGAATGCGTAAATGTACAAATGAGTCGGCCATGGTTTACCCCTTAAAATCTGGGCCTATTGTAACCAAGGGCTTCTCTAAATAATACACAAGAGGAGCCTAACTCACGCTCTGTTGCTCGCATTCATAGACTTTTTTAGAATCGATTTTGTAAAGCCTCTAAAAACGATTCAATACGGGCCGCATTGGCGCCTAAATCACTTTTGCCCACACGGCTCATGCTGCGCACATCCACACGTGTTTTGGCCGGTACGTCTACGTTTTGCTCTGGTGTGGTGAAGGCTTCCATGCGAATCACAATGTCGTCTTTAAAGCCAAATAGGAAACTTTCATCCACGGCTTCAAGGGTAAAAGGTGACTGCGTGGTGTTGCTAGCAAGTACAACCCAACCTAGGTCTTTTACAACGTTTTGCGCCTGCGCTAAAACCGATTCAACCGGCTGGTTTAGCTCTAATGTTGTCAAGTTTGGGTAACCCGCCACCTGTAACTGAGCAACCGCATCACCTTCGTAGTCAACTGGGTGGTCATCGCTGGTACGGTCTGTCACTGCCGCGACAAACTGCGGTGGGTTTTGTATGTCGGTGGTGATGTCATGAATAAACGGTAACGTGCGAGCCTTAATGATATTTGAACCCAGCAAACCTAACGGAATCGCGGTTAGCACAATGGAGATCAAGAGTGCTTTGGATTCGCTATCTTGCCCTTTTGAAAGCTTAAAAATCGACAATACTAAGACAATAAATCCAATTAATGCACTGACAATAAATATTAAAAAACTATTGCGAAAATGCGTGATATCCAGACGAGCAGCCATAATGGCTAACGGATATAAAGCCAAAAGAATGACCGCCAGCCACTGCAGTTTATTTGCTGGGATTTTATTCAACATACCTTGCTCCTTTATTTAAACAGCCCCTTAAGATAAAGCAGACCGTTGTTAGTTCACGTTCTACTCTCAATTCACTTTAGGGCAGTAACGATCGTCTGTGCTCACGGCCGTTTTATGATAATTCAAACACATGACCTTTGGCGATACGGCTTGTCCTTGCTGATTGTTACCCCAACAGTGAAAGCCTTTGTGCGTGGTGTGTTTAACAAACGCTTCACCTTCATACAAACTCATCGTGCAGGTAAACCCATTGCCAGCCGCAATGCTGCGTATATTGTTTTGCACGTCTTGAGGTACGTCGAGTAGATCCGCTTGGTTTGCTTTATCCCCAAAACAATCCGCTTGAAGGTTGCTTTGTGTGTCTGTGCGCTCACTCACCTGATCAAGAATACATGCGTGACGTGCACCGGCTGAGATAAAAACTGCCTCACTGTATACATCTGGCGCTTTCCAGCTTGATGATCCTGTATTTCCCCAGCAACTCACTTGGCCTGCACTTATGGCACAGACAAAATCAGAACCCACCGCAACATGGCTAACCGCCCCAAGGGTTTCTGGGATATTGCCTTGCCCTGCACTTTGATTACCCCAGCAACGCAAAGAGTCATCCTCATCAATGGCACAACTGGTATTACCACCCGCCGCTACCCATTTAGGATTATTTAAAGACGGCACATCGGTTTGTCCTTGTGCATTATCTCCCCAGCAATACACACCATAGCTGTCTACGGCACAATTATGATTGTCGCCACTGGCCACCACATACGGTAACTGCAACCAATGACCTCTACGGCTTTCAACTGTGGTCGCGACGTCAGGGTTAAGGGTTTGCCCAAATTCATTATCGCCCGCACAGCCTACTCGTCGGCCACCAAAGTCGCTTAATGTGGTGCACACGTGGTCATCGCCGATGCTCAGCATTTTGTACGAGCCGGTAATGTTTTCGGAGACGTAATCACCAATAATACGATTACCCCAACATTTTAAATAACTGGTGCTCAGCGCATTTAACACACCGTAAGCGCAAGCTCGGCCATTTCCGGCCATGAGACTGTATTGCTCAGACAAATAAGGGGCTAGTTGATCTTCTTTGCCGCCATTGACGTTTATTTCAAGGTTGGAAGTGTCGCGGGTGAAACTAATGCTGTCGTCTTCGCTGCCACAGGCCGCCAGACACAGCAGCACGATGGCTACTAGGTATTTATTCATAGTGTTCACTTATTATTTTTATTTGATCAGTGAGTGTAACGCTTAAGTGGGTGCAAATCTTTGATGAGTCGCTCATCACCGATTGGTACCCACTTAAAATTTTACTGCTGTGCGTGCTTTAAATCTTTTTCTAATTCTTTCATTTTATATTGGCAATCGGCTAATTGCTGCTTCAATTGCTCACGTTCAGTTTGGGCATCCTCTAATAAAGATTTTGCCGCTTTTAGATCGTCTTCGTATTGGTTTGCTCGGTTATTCGCAGAACGTGCAAATAAAAGGTAAGCAGTCACCAACCCCAAAATAAACGTCCCAGCTGCAATGAATGGCATAACGCCTCCTTTGATTACGTCAAAAATATTACACTTTTGTTTATCCCCAGTTACTGTGGATAACTCTGTGAATTAGTTTGTGATAAACGCCGCTAAACAGCGCAATATCACTGCCCCGCTTAAAACGTTCATATTTTAACCAACCCCTTTAAAACCCTTTAAAATCAACACTTTGTGTATTTTTAATAGTCTTTTTTTTCAGGCTGCTCGCATTTTATACACATTTTCATATTGACGATCTATTTTGTGCATAAAGTTGGTCAGCTTGTGCCGCTGTCAATCATTTTTGAAAAGAATTTCAAAGTGTATAATAATTAAACGGCTATTCGTCAATTAAATGGTGGGCATCATGAGCCATTCGAAATGACGCGATCAATGTTTTTTATACACGCTTGCACAGAATGGTATTGTTGCTGCCAAACATGTTCAGCCATAGGCAATATTTCGCACTTACTAGGCAAAACCTGCTTACATTCAACCATGCTCATAAATGTAGGCAACATAACAAACTGCAGCCATTGCTCAAAGGATAACGTGTCCACACAAAACGGCTGAATACTGGCAAGTGCTTGTGTATTAGGTTGCTCTGCTGACCAAAGCTTATGATGTTGCATTTGCGTAACCAGTTCATCTAATGCACTGACAAGCGCACTATACCGTGCATCACTCAAACGGACTCTCCGTGCTATCATTGTTGACCGCCGATATTATGCGTGAATCACCATGTTTAGACAGCAGATAAACCGATTTTTTAATGCCCTTACTTTTTATAGTCGTATACCCGGCCCCAACTGGGTGGATTACAGTGACCAACAGCTTAATCGCGCCAGTGGCTATTTCCCGTTTATAGGGTACTTATTAACACTTTGGTGTTATGGCATTTATGTTTTGTGCGCTCAGGCGCTGCCCCATGATGTGAGTATTCTGATCAGCATGGTCTGTGGCATTTTATTCACAGGGGCATTTCACGAAGACGGTTTTGCCGACTTATGCGACGGCTTTGGCGGAGGTTATACCCAAGCCGATATTTTACGCATCATGAAAGACAGCCGTTTAGGCACCTATGGTGTGTGCGGTTTAGTTATTGTGTTATTGCTAAAGTGGCGCGCATTAAGTGACTTACCTGTCGCTTGGTTATTCACAGGCTTATTAGTGGCCCATAGTTTAAGCCGAGCATGGGCAATCAGCCTGATTATGGTCATGCCTTATGTTCAGCAAGATGAGGCCAGCAAAGCCAAACCCATCGCCAAGCAATGGTATAAACAGGATATGTTGCTCGCGTGGTGCTTTGCACTCGCGCCCCTTTTTTTATTGCCCGCTTGGATCAGCATCGGTTTACTGATAGCTGGATTTGCTGTGTTTTTACTGACTTGGCGCTGGTACCAGCAACGCTTACAAGGTTATACCGGCGACGCATTGGGCGCGAGCCAGCAGGTGCATGAAGTTATTATTTATCTATTTTTACTGGGTGCTTTGACTTACTAAATCGCCGCACTTTTTGCCTCACAAGCGTGCGATCTTAGGTATAATGCCCGCCTTTATCTAATAGCGTGAAGGCACCCCATGGAATTAAACGAATATTTAGCACAGCTTGACGGGCAATATCGTTTATATGATGTGGGCCGTCGCATTCGTAAGGTTGATAAAGCCCAGTTTAAACAGTTTGAATCCCTCGAAAGCGCGTACCCTCACCCGTATTTACAACATGCTTGGCTCGCGCTTTATATCAGCCCACCCAAGCAGCCTGACAACGAAACCCTGATGTTTCTAAAGTGGCCATTAGACGAACAAGGCAAGTTAGTCCCATATGTTCGCGATGATTTAGTCCACAGGCTGATGAAGCTGAGCGACACACCATTACAAGCGGATACCGAAATCGAAGACCCGCTAAAAGATAACCCGTTTGCGTTTAAGCCCGACGACGTGCGCTTAGCCAACTTGCACGCCATGATTCAAGCCAGCCAGCACCGCAAATCCTCTGAGCGTTGTGATGCTGTTGTTAAATATTTGCAAGCAGGCTCACTGAATTCTGAACATTTGTCTAAATTTGAAGGTTTAGGCTTGCAGGGCATTGCCGATGTGAGCGCCCGCTTAAATGAACACAAAGCCAGTCTTAAAACCTGCCTGCCTCATATGCCAGCGGAAGCGTTACTGGCATTCTCGCAATGCTTAGAACATCAAGCTGTACCATTGGACATGGCTCAAGTCATGGTGAAACGATTTAAGCAGGACTTAGCCGCTGCCGGTAACGTCATTACAGTAGAAGCTGCGATGCGCATTATAGGCGCATGTCACAGTGACAGTGTGCGCATTGACACTTGGCAGACTTGGTTTGCCAGTGACTATGCCAATAACATTGCGTGCATGCTGGCCTTTGCGACACGCAACTATGATGACCTTGCGTTTATGCCCGAACGCATTGATGAGTTTTTGGTTAATCTTGCCGAGCTTAATCAAGATGTAGACAACTCATTCACAGCGTTTACTAAAATCGTAGGGGATCTATTATTCTTACCCGGCATTCGTAATGTATTACTCAACGCGTTACGCAAAGAAGACCGCCCACCTGTTTTAACTCAAGCAATGCAGGCTTTAATGAACAGTAAACGCGCATGATTTGCCCGTGCCAACGTCAACAGGCCAACCCACGTGTTTACGCTGAATGTTGTGAGCCTTTTCATCAGGGCGTCACCGCACCCACGCCCACGCATTTAATGCGCTCACGTTTTAGCGCTTATGTTTTAGGGTTAAGCCAATACGTAAGCGAGTCATGGCATGCATCCACTCGTCCAAGCGACTTACAATTAACACCGGATAATAACTGGTTAAAATTAGATATCGTCAAGGCGCAAGGCACGCAAGTGCATTTTAGCGCCTATTTTAACGATGATAATACGTTTGCTGCATTAGAAGAGGTCAGTGATTTTGTATTTGAAGGTGACCGCTGGTTTTACGTAAACGGTAAAACCGAAACACACACAGTGAGCCTTGGGCGCAATGATGTGTGTTTATGTGGCAGCGGTAAAAAGTTTAAAACGTGTTGCGCCTAAGCGTACTAAAGAGATCTCCACTTTTTTGCTTTCATTTGTTCACTCGTTTTTTAGCCAGCCAATCGCTCACCGCTTTGCCGGTTGGTCCTGGCCATGTTTTTAGTTTATGTAAAGGGATGACTCTGTAATCATCTAGCTCATGATTCAATGTAATCGCGCCTTGCGCTTTCACGGCATATGCAATGATCAACTGGTTTTTTCGATGAAACATATAATGCCCGACAAACTGCGGGTCATACGCGTTTAAACCCAACTCTTCTTGGGTTTCACGTAGGGCGGTTTGCTCCGGTAATTCATGAGGATCCACATATCCTGTGATCACACTCAGTATGCCTTGTGGCCAAGTAACATCGTGCGCTAACACTACACCATCAGGGGTTTCTACAATAATGGCCACCACAGGTGTTGGGTTATCAAAAAAACCAAAGCCGCAGGCTGCCGCACACACCTTTACTATTTGGGTTTCTATTTTTCGATCTTTTGTCTTTGATCCACACTGCGGACAATAGCGATATTGAGGGGCAATAAAATCACTCATGGGGCTCTCTATGTTTATCTCATTATTATTTTCTTTGGGGATTGAACCAAATTAGCAAAATTTGTCCAAATATCATTGACGATAACACGCTCAACATTGTTTAACGCTTTCCAATAAGCGTTTATTTATGGCAAGGTTAAATACATTTTTATATTGATCGAATCACGCTAAGTAATGAAGTCTGCGTTACGCTTTACCATTTTACTCAGTCTGCTTTTACACCTTTTGGTTTTTACCCCTTGGTTTTTAAAAGACACTATTCCTTTGCCCCAAGAAAAGCCTGAAACAACAGTTGAATTTACCTTGCAGCCACAAGCAACGCCACCTGAACCAAAAGCTCAGCCCAAGCCACAAATAAAAACCCACACACCACCGCCGCCTCGACACCTTGAAGATGACATCACAAAATCGAATACCAGTAATGGTTTAGCCGAAACACCCAGAGGCCAACCTCTGCCACCCACTGAGGGGGAACGTAGCGCACAAGATAATTTACAAGCACAAGACACCCCAGCTGAGACATCACCTAGCCCCACAAGCACGCGGGTCAACCCCAACAGTCCATTACTGAGTGACTTTTTAAAAGCACAAGAAATCGCTAAACAGAACAAACAAAAGAAAGGACTTAACCTTCAAGAATTAACCGAAGATGATTTAGCAAGCAATGCCGTGGAGTCTTCTCAAAGCAAAGACGAAGAGGAAAAGGCCCGTTGGTATAACGAGGTGCTTAAACGCATAGAAGAACAGGTTAATTTTGTGTGGGTAAAACCGAAAGGGCTCACGAGCAATACCTGGGGCATTATCCGATTAGATATTGATGAGTATGGTTACTTAATAGAGGCTCGGGTCCATTTACCCAGTGGTAACCCTCAGCTTGATCGCTCGGCCATTCGCGCCGTGAATCAAGTGTATCGCTACGACATTCCACAATCACAAACGTTGTCTCGCTTCTATCGCCACCTTGAATTTCGTTATCGTGGTGGCGAATAGCATGTCTTTAAGTCGCTAAGCTTAGTCACGATCCTTAGGGGTCGACATACCTTTTAGAATCATGCCCCATGTGCCCATCACTAAGCCAACAATTGACAGCAACATCCCGCTATTCACCCAAAAGCCATGACGAGTCATGAAAGAGGTAAACTCATGATTGTTCTGCTTGTCACATAGCCCTTTCACATAATCCCAACTGCCGCCGTCGTCTAAACAACGGGCAACGTCTTGAGCTTCAAGCATATATAACGTAATTAACACCACGCAGGGTAAAAACAGTAAAATCATGCCCCATCGCAACATTTTTGCCTCCTTTTCTTAGTACTTTTAAGTATATCGGTGGAAATTAGCACAATCAGACCGATGCAAGCATTGCATTATCCCATATGCCTAGGCAATAATGGCCATGAAATACTGAATAAAAACAAAAAACTGAGTATTGCCTATGAGAACCCCATTCAAGACGGCATTGGCCTGTTTGTTAGCCTCTGTGGTTTCAAGCGCAGCAATCGCCGATGCAAAAATCGATGCGCTATTAGCCAAAATCGATGCGGACATCAGCGCAAAACGCTTAAGCACACCCTCCAGTAATAATGCTATTGAGAAAATTTGGCAATTTAAATCCATCGCGCCTTACGATCAACGCATCAACAGCCGTGTTTACAAAGTGGGTTCTATTTATGTTGAACTGGCGAACAAGTCCATCAAAACCAAAAACTTCACACAAGCACAGTTATATTTAGACAACGTGTGGATGGTGGCGTATTTAACACCTGGCCTTGAAGCCGCACAAGACACATTAGACAAAGCCTTTAACGGCTCATCATCGATTGCCAAAGCGAAACCGGTTAAGCAACAAGCAAAACCGGTCGCGGTTGCCAAAAAAGATGACTCGAAAGCAAAGGCGGCACAAGCCAAAAAGATTCGAGCGCAAAAAGAGAAACAACTGGCAGCTGCGCGCCTAGCCAAACAAAAAGCGGATAAACAATCCTCTGATCGTCGTCGCCTAGCCGAAGAAAAAGAGCGCAAACTGGCTCAACTGCGCAAAGAAGAACAAGCGAAACGTGAAGCCGCTGCTAAACTTGCAACCCTCAAAGCCCAACGTGAAAAAGCCAGTGCAGACGCAAAAGCCATTGCGTCATCTGAAGAAACGTCTAAAGCCATTGCTGACTTCAACCTTGATCAAGAGTTAATTGACGGTCGCGAGACCCGCGAAATTCGCACAGCTTTAATGCCGATTTGCCAAGAAATCATCGATAACGAAGCATCGGTTGTCTTGCATACGCGTACTACTCAAGATTATCGCTGGTTAACCGTTCGCTTAACCCTGTGTGTACGCCGTATCGATAAGAACTTCCGTTTGCGTCACAGTCATCAACAAGTGGCCGACCAAACACCAAGCATCAGCTTGCATCCTGGTCGCAGCATGTCTTTGCTGAAGAAAGTACGCAGCTAACTTATTCCATACGTTTAAAGAGACACAAAAAAACCGGCTATTGCCGGTTTTTTTACGTTTGGGGATCAGCTTAGCTAGCCCGTTAAATCGGCGATTAAAACACGATGGTTTTATTGCCATGGCGCACGACTTTATCCTCAAGGTGTAAACGCACACCACGGCTTAACACCATTTTTTCAACATCTTTACCCAATCGCACCATGTCTTCTACGGTGTCTTTATGACTAATACGAATCACATCTTGATCAATAATCGGCCCTGCATCCAAGTCTTTGGTGACATAGTGGCACGTTGCCCCTATTAGCTTCACACCACGCTCAGCCGCTTGATGATAAGGCTTCGCACCCGCAAACGACGGTAAGAAACTGTGGTGAATGTTAATAATACGCCCTTCATAAGCCGCACAAACATCCTCCGGTAATATCTGCATATACCGAGCAAGTACAATGCTATCAGCCTTATGCTCAGCGATAAGCTGACTAACACGATAAAAGTGCTCAGCCTTATTGGCTTTATCAACTGGCACGTGAAAAAACGGAATACCATGCCATTCAACCAAGCTACGTAAATCGTCATGGTTGGATATCACACATGGAATATCACACTTAAGCTCGCCACTGTGCCAGCGATGTAGCAAGTCCACTAAACAATGGCTTTCTTTTGACGCAAGCAATACTAATCTTTTATTCTCAGCACTGTCGGTTAATGCCCACTCCATAGAGAATTCCTCTGCAATAGGGGCAAATTTTTGCTTAAACTCTTCTAATGAAAACGGCAAAGATTCTGCTTTAATCGAATGGCGCATAAAAAACCAACCGCTAACAGGGTCCGCATAATGATTTGCTTCTATTATCCAACCGCCATGGCTTGAAACAAACTGACCTACTTTTGCCACAATACCCACACCATCAGGGCATGAAATGGTTAATCGAAATGTACGTTGCATATTTTCACCTTAAAATCCTGAGCACGTTATAAACCCAAAGCGCTTCAAACTCAACGTTCCCTTGAATATACATAGGATCAACCGCACAATGTGCGCAAGTATTCCGTTTAGAAGAGTTAATATGCGTTCCTTTTTTTTATTCCTCGTTATCGCTATCCAAGGCTGCAGCTCCGCGCAACAAGTACGCTTATATGATGGCCCGGCCATCGGCAACGATAAAGAGGTGCAATTAATACTGCCCCTTAATTTTGAATTAATCAGCCTTGATTCACAGCCTGTCGCCCAATTCGCGCAAACCTTTCGCAACCATGATTTAACCATCAAACTCACACCGGGTGAGCACACACTGGTATTACGCTATAGCGACATTTGGCAAATTGATGCCGATAATCATGAAACCCTGAGTACCGGACAAATTACATTTATCGACACATTCTTGCCTGGTGAAACATTACGCATTCAAACGCCACCCGTTGACACCCTGAACCAAGCTAAACAATTTATCAAAGACCCTAACGTTAAAATTGTCACAAAACAGCGAACAATCAACGGCAGCCATTTAGAAAAAGAAAACCCACTTGTCTTTAAACAAGATGAAAAAATAGAAAAAGTTACCTATCCTCACTTTAAGCAATTGCAATTTTGGTGGCTAAAAGCCAGTGAATACGAAAAGCGCCAATTCAAGCAATGGTTAACATCCACACCTTAGGAATTTGCTATGCCCTTTATCATGATTGATCAAGGCAGTGCCGCGATTCGCCAATACACAACACCAAAGCAGTCGGGCACGGCGCCATTAAGTGCAGCCAATCCTAGCCGTGCAGTAAAAGGGAAACCTGAATCAGGCTCTCAAGCCTATCAGCAACAAGCGGCGTTAAACAAACCCAAGCAAAAAATTTTCCAAGCGTTTGAAATCATGAGTCAGCCCGTCATTAGTTTGGACATTGACCATCTTGATTTAAAAACCGCGTGGCAATTAATGTTGCAACATAAAATAAAACACCTGCCTATTACTCAAAACGGCACGCTCAATGCAATCGTATCTGAAGGTGACATTTTAAAGGCACTGGCGTTTAAGCAAAATCAATCACAGTGGTTGCAACATAAGGTATATGCTGCAACCGAAACAACCGACATTCATCAACTGGCCCATGTGATGTTTGATGAGCACATCGGTTGCTTACCCATTGTCAGTGAAGAACACTTAATATTAGGCATGGTGACACGCAGTGATATTTTAAAACTCACTAGTCAGTATGGTGTGATGGAGTTTTGGGCATAAAGGTATAACATAAACAAAACTAACCACTGCATATCACCAGTGCTAAACTAATTTGAAACTATAAGAAGATGGATGATCTATATGGCTGTAGAAAAAGTTCGTATTACCCCTCGTAAAGCACTCAGAGTTTTATCCCGCCACGAAGTCAATCGCTTAAAAGATGTTAGCCAAGGCGGCCTACACGAAATTTTCAAACGCTGTGCATATGCTGTTTTAAATTGTGGCAGCATGGGCGATGACTGTATGGCCGAGCAAAAAGAATACAGCGCGTTTGATATCCAAGTGATTCAGCTTGATCGCGGTATCGTCTTAGACTTATATAACGCCCCAGATGATGCATTCGTTGATGGCGAGGTTATTTTTGGTATTCGAGAGCATTTATTTGCCGTGCTCAGAGATATTATTTACACACACGATGAAATTATTAATAACCCCAGTTTTTTAGCATCTAACGACCAAGAACAAAACAGCGAACAAATCACCAATATGGTGTTTCATATTTTACGCAATGCCAGCATGCTGCGTTACGGTATGACATCGGACTTAGTCGTTTGCTGGGGTGGTCATAGTATCAGTCGAGAAGAGTATGACTACACCAAAGTCGTTGGATACCAACTAGGCCTGCGTGCATTAGATGTTGGTACTGGCTGCGGCCCTGGTGCGATGAAGGGCCCAATGAAAGGGGCCACTATTGGCCACGCTAAACAGCACAACCGACGCGGACGTTACGTGGGTATTACTGAGCCCGGTATTATTGCAGCCGAAGCCCCTAACCCGATCGTGAATGAACTGGTTATACTTCCAGATATTGAAAAACGCCTAGAAGCATTTGTGCGTTGCGCCCACGGCATTATCGTCTTCCCAGGTGGTGCTGGCACCGCTGAAGAAATTCTTTATCTACTGGGCATATTGCTTCACCCTAAAAATAAGGACATTCCATTTCCGCTTGTCTTTACTGGCCCTAAATCATCAAAGGCCTATTTTGAACAAATTGATTCATTTATCGCACAGTGTTTAGGTGACGAGGCTCGTAAAAAATATACGATTATTATTGATGATCCTGAAGGCGTTGCGGTTTACATGCGTAACAACATCAAAAAAGTGACTCAATTTCGTAAAGAAAATAACGATGCATTCTTTTATAACTGGATGCTTACAATTGACAAGGAGTTCCAAACCCCTTTCATTCCAAGTCATGAAAATATGAGTAAATTAAATCTGTCTTTGGATCAAGAAATTCATATTTTAGCCGCCAACTTACGCAGAGCCTTTAGTGGTATTGTGGCAGGTAATGTTAAGCAAGATGGTATCTTAGCGGTAAGAGAGTTTGGTCCGTTTGAAATACACGGCGATACAAAAATCATCGCGCCGATGGAGGCGCTGCTGAGTAACATGGTAAAACAAAATCGAATGAAGCTGCCTGGCGGCAGTACATACGAGCCTTGTTTTAGAATTGTGAGTTAACGCCATCTCAACAGACATAAAAAAACCAAGCTTAGCTTGGTCAGACTGCTGATAAACCCCAGTGTTTTCACTGGGGTTTATTCATTTCAGGGCAATTTAAGCGCCTCCTTGCTCAATTTATTCTCACCTCATATATCTCAATTTAATATTCCACCCACACTTATCGAGCTTTAGTTTGGCC
>JAWUXY010000115.1:0-19568 GCA_034111105.1 Bermanella sp.
GTCTCTACTCGTAGAATTGTGCATGTCATGCACGATATTTTTACAGACCAACTGCAAAATAATTTAGACTTTCTTGGTAAGAGCCAAGCACCATTAAAGATTCTTGCCGTGGACGATAACCAGCCAAACCTAGAGCTACTAACCACCTGGCTGGGCGACCTAAATGTGGAAGTCATCAGTGCTACCGGTGGACTACAAGCCGTGGAATTTGCCCATCACGAGCGTTTTGATTTGGTCTTTATGGATATTCAAATGCCAGACTTAGATGGTTTGTCTGCAACGAAGAAAATTCGCAAACAACCCCATAATCTTCACATGCCAATTATCGCACTGACGGCCCATGCCCTACCGACAGAACGTAAACAACTTTTACAGAATGGGTTTGATGACTACCTCACAAAACCCATAAGTGAAGAGCAGTTAATACATTCGTTAATGAAGTGGACTCATTATCAAGGTTATGGCTACAACAAACCCGAAGTCATTCAGCAAGTAAGTGCAGCGACTGATGAAAACGAAAGCAGCGTCATCAATTGGCAACAAAGTTTAACATTAGTCGGGGGTAAAGAAGAGTTAGCCCATAAAATGTTAATTGGATTAATTAAAGAACTAACCGATATAACACCATTAGTGCTCAATGCAGAGAGAGACGCATTGATTGAGCCCATCCATAAATTACATGGTTTATGTAAATATGTGGGGGCTGAGCATTTACGCCATTGTGTTGAAGGTGCTGAATTATGTTTGAAAACAGATTGCGAGCAGTGGCCACAATATCAACAAGAACTATTGATCGCTATTGAAGAGATTAAGCAATGGCAAAAAGAAAATATGTCAGGCGTACTACTAGAACAATCATCAATAGAAAGTTAACGCTAATACATTAAATAATAGTACAAAATGCCACACAGTATAGGCGCTCATCACTTAATGTGATCAGCGCTTTTTTTCCACCTAATGCCTGTAGTTGATCTAACGCCGCACCCGATAAAACCACCTCAGGTGCGCCATTTGTTGCATTATTCACTTCAATATTTTGCCACCCCACGCCTTTGGCTATTCCCGTTCCTAATGCTTTGGCGATGGCTTCTTTTGCGCACCAGCGTTTCGCTAGAAATGACACTCGAACATGTTCGTCCTGAATATCATAAAAGCGTTTTTGTTCAGCCTGCGTTAAAATACGGGTAACAATTTTATCCCCTTGTTTTTCATACACGCTTTTTAGCCGATCGATTTCTAAAATATCGGTGCCAATGGCAATGGTCATGTCAACTAACCTTGATTACAAGCCGATGCTTGGTCTATCAGTTCACGCATTTCTTTCACGGATTGTTTTAAACCAACAAACATGGCGTGCGCCATCATGCTGTGTCCAATATTCAATTCATTAATACCCTTAATAGCGGCTATGGCCTGAGTGTTATGGTAGTGCAAACCATGGCCTGCATTAACAATCAAGCCTTTACGGTTACCGTACTCAACACCTTTTTTAATTTTCTCTAACTGCTTTAATTGGTCAACTTCATTTTCAGCATCGGCATAATGCCCGGTATGAATTTCAATAACAGGAGCACCACATCGTACTGCCGCATCAATTTGTTTTTCATCCGCATCAATGAACAACGATACTTCTGCATTAATTCGAGCCAGTCGCTCACAGGCGTCTTTTATGACCGCTTCATTGGCAATAACGTTTAAACCCCCTTCTGTGGTGAGCTCTTCACGCTTTTCAGGTACTAAACACACGGCATGGGGTTTAACTTGCTCGGCGATACCAATCATTTCATCGGTCACGGCCATCTCTAAGTTCATGCGTGTATTGAGCATGTCACGTAACATAAACACATCACGATCTTGAATATGACGGCGATCTTCACGCAGGTGTAATGTAATGCCGTCTGCGCCGGCTTCCTCTGCTGCCAATGCACCATAAACAGGGTCAGGGTAACGAGTACCACGGGCCTGACGCAGCGTTGCAATGTGGTCAATATTCACACCCAATAATACGCGCTGACTTTTCATAACTATTCCTATTTAAAGATGTTTATATTGCTTTAATAACTCACGGGCTTGTATCGGTTTATACCCAATTATAGGCCTTAAGGCCAACCGTAACAGCCGTTTACACATTTTTAACGTCGCGGCTCGAGAGATATCCCCTTGCGCAAGGTATGTTAAATCTTGCCCATAAAAACAATTATTAGGATTTTTTGACGCATAAATATGGCTCACACGTGTCATACCCTGCTCAACGAAAAAACCATAATGGCTATCTTCCTCAACAAAATCAGCGGTTTTGAAATCCATATCCCACTCATAGCTTTGGCCCATGTGTTCAAGTAATGTTATCTCAAATGTTCTAAGGGCTAATTCTAATTGTTGATTTTGCAAGTTATGCAGTGCACCTTCATAGGCTTCATAAAGATATTCCGCTTCTACTTCTGCATCACTGCGTAAGGCACGTAAAATCATTTCATTCACATAAAAACCACTGAAAAGGGCATCCCCTTTTAATGCTAAAGGCAGGCTTTGGCTTTCATACTTGTCTAGGTTTTTAAGTCCAGAATCACCATGAAAAAAGATATGATATTCAATAAATGGCTGTAAGGCCTGTCCCTGACTCATGGCTTTTTTGACACCACGAGCAATGCAGCGAACGAGTCCATAATCAGGTGTGAATAAATCCACCATGACACTGGATTCACGATAAGGTCGAGAGTGAAGAACATATGCGGATTGTTTGATCATAGATTATGTATTTACCGCATATCTATAACGAGGAAAATAGAAATAATAATTGTTTTTTATAATTAGTTGGCTCGCGATAATCCGCGAGCCGTAACACAAGATTAATCTAAATCATTATAGCCTAATGATTTTAATGCTCGCTCATCATCCGCCCAGCCACCTTTTACTTTTACCCAGGTGTTCAGCATCACTTTACTATCGAACATTTTTTCCATATCTAAACGGGCATCTGTGCCTATTTGTTTGATACGCTCGCCTTTGTCACCAATTAGAATTTTTTTCTGGCCTTCACGTTCAACCAAAATAAGCGCATGAATGGTAACTAAGGTGCCGTTATCTTCGAATTTTTCAATTTCGACCGTCATTGAATAAGGTAATTCATCACCTAGTTGACGCATGATTTTTTCACGTACAAGCTCTGCCGCCAAAAAGCGCACACTACGATCGGTAAATTGATCACGATCATAAAAGTGCATGCCTTCTGGTATATATTTCGCAATACTTTGCTCTAGGGCTTCTACGTTATTTCCAAGTTTCGCGCTAACGGGCACAACCTCTAAGAAGTCCATCCTCTCAGACACTTCTTGCAAATAAGGCAGCAAAGTTGATTTGTCCGCTAGATGATCGACTTTATTGATTACCAGAACACAGGGAACATTCGCACCCTTAATTTTTTGTAATACGACTTCATCTTCTGGTGTCCATTTAGTGCGATCCACTACAAACACAACAAGATCAACATCTTTAATCGCATTAGATGCCACTTTATTGATATAACGGTTTAAAGCTTTTTCTGTATAGCCTTCGTGTAACCCGGGTGTATCGACATAAATTGCTTGAACATCACCCGTGGTTTTCATACCTAGAATCTGGTGGCGAGTGGTTTGAGGCTTACGCGATGTAATACTGAGCTTTTGCCCAAGAATACGGTTCAGTAACGTTGATTTACCAACATTAGGACGGCCAACAATGGCGATGTAGCCACACTTATCATTCATGACTCTACTCCTAATGCTTTAAGGGCTTTTTTGGCAGCATTTTGCTCTGCAATACGACGACTACTGCCAATTCCCAGAGTCACCTCTGGTAAGGCTTCGATACGACAACTCACTTTAAACTTTTGATCATGCGCTTGGCCAAATACTTCGGTCACTTCATAAATAGGCAGACGGTTTTGACTCTTTTGCAAATACTCTTGTAAGCGCGTTTTTGAGTCTTTTAAAACACCATCCATTTTTAAGTCAGTTAAACGCTCACCATACCAATCGTGTATACGCTCGGTAACCACATCCATACCTGCATCTAAATAAATAGCACCGATAATAGCTTCAATCGCATCCGCTAGAATGGATTCTCGATTATAGCCACCGCTTTTTAATTCGCCTGAACCCAATACTAAGAATTCGCCTAAATCAAAATCACGTCCAAGCTCAGCGAGCGTTGTACCGCGAACTAAACCTGCCCGTAAACGGCTTAACTTACCTTCTTTTGCCTCTGGGAACTTATGGAATAACGCTTCGGCCACCACGAAATTCACAATGGAATCCCCTAGGAATTCCAAGCGTTCATTATTTTTACCGCCTTTACTGCGGTGAGTAAGCGCTAAATCTATTAGGCTTTGGTCTTTGAAATCATAGCCAATTCGCTGGCTGAGCTTTTTTAAAGGATTATTCACTGAAATCTATATAATGGTTAAATGTAGCAACAAGTTCGATATTTGATATCAGCGGGACTCGACGCTCATACTCCATATCAATGATAATATTAGAACCCTGACCAGTAACTTCCACAAACTCCACAAATTCGCTAACACCGTTAATTTGGAAACGTTTTTGAATCATGTCTTGAATTTGACTGGCTCGATATTCATTACTGGCAGATTCTTCTTTTAAATTATTGAAAACCGTTTCTACCGACCAATTATCGGAGTACAACGGAAAAACCTTTAACAAGGTAAAAAAACTGCAAAAACACATCACAATAACAATCAGTATAAAAATGCCACTCGACCCTTGCTGTTTATTCATATTTCTACCTTATTATTTTATTAATCTTTAACTGCACCAGTAGATAGCATTAGCTATCTACTGACAATACTGCATGGAAAGCAGACTGAGGAACTTCTACGTTACCCACTTGCTTCATGCGTTTTTTACCGTCTTTTTGTTTCTGTAGCAGTTTCTTCTTACGACTCACGTCACCGCCATAACATTTCGCAGTTACGTTTTTACGTAGTGCTTTAACCGTTGAACGAGATACAACTTGGTTACCAATAGCCGATTGAATGGCCACATCAAACATTTGACGAGGAATCAATTCTGCTAATTTTTCACAAAGAGAGCGTCCATAAGTACGTGTTTTATCACGGTGAATAATCACAGCAAGCGCATCAACACGCTCTCCGTTAATCAGTATGTCCATGCGTACTAAGGGTGCTGCCTCAAAATGCGTAAAGCCATAATCCAATGAAGCATAACCTTTACTAACCGATTTTAGTCGATCAAAAAAGTCACCAACCACCTCACTCATTGGCATATCATACTTCAATGCCACTTGCGTGCCTGTGAAGTTCATATCCTTTTGAACACCACGTTTTTCAACACACAATGTAATGACATTACCCACCAATTCTTTGGGCACCAAGATATTGGCTTCACAGATTGGCTCACGCATTTCAGCAACACGACTTGGGTCCGGTAATCTTGATGGGTTTGCCACCTCTATCACGTCACCATTATTCATCGCTAGCTGGTACACAACGGTTGGTGCAGTGGTTATCAAATCAAGATCGTATTCACGTTCTAAGCGCTCTTGAATAATTTCCATGTGCAATAAACCAAGGAAACCACAACGGAAACCTAAACCAAGTGCATCCGAGGATTCAGGTTCAAAAAACAACGAGGCATCATTAAGTGATAACTTATCAAGTGCATCACGGAAGTCTTCATACTGATCAGACGACATTGGGAATAAGCCAGCGTATACCTGTGGCTTCACTTTGGTAAAACCAGGCAAAGCAGCTACTTCATCGGCTTTTTTACTGTGAACCAAAGTATCACCTACTGGCGCACCATGGATATCTTTAATACCTGCACAGATAAAGCCCACTTCACCGGCTTTTAATTCGTTGGTAATCAAACGTTTTGGAGTGAAAATACCAACCGAGTCAGCGTACCAATCACGCCCAGTTGTTTTAACACGAATCTTGTCGCCCTTTTTCAAGGTGCCGTTCATGACTCGAACCAATGACACAACGCCTAAGTAGCTATCAAACCATGAGTCAATGATTAGGGCTTGTAGCTCTCCATCTAGATCCCCTTTTGGTGGCGGAATGCGCTTAATCATGTCTTCCAATACGTCTTCGATGCCTAAACCGCTTTTTGCACTACAGCGCACGGCTTCTGTTGCATCAATGCCAATGATCTCTTCGATTTCTTGGCTAACCTTATCTGGGTCCGCCTGAGGCAAGTCCATTTTATTAAGAACGGGAACAACCTCAAGGTCTTGTTCAATGGCGGTATAGCAGTTGGCTACCGATTGAGCCTCTACACCTTGTGCCGCGTCCACAACCAATAACGCACCTTCACAAGCGGCTAATGAGCGAGATACTTCATAGCTAAAGTCAACATGGCCTGGGGTGTCGATAAAATTGAGCTGATAAGTTTTTCCATCACGGGACAGATAGTTCAGCGTCACGCTTTGGGCTTTAATAGTAATGCCACGCTCACGTTCAATGTCCATACTATCAAGAACTTGCGCTTGCATTTCACGAGCGGTTAGACCTTCACAATGGGAGATAAAGCGGTCAGCCAAGGTAGATTTACCATGGTCGATGTGGGCAATGATTGAAAAGTTACGAATGTGATCCAGATTACTCACGTAGAGACAAACCTAATAGGTGAAAATTGCCGCAATTTTACACGAATTAAGCCTTATAGCATAGGCGCTTGAAGCGCTAGATGATTGAATAAGCACGGTTTTACAGTAGATAACATGCCTCAATCAGTATTCTAATTGAGGCATACCGAGTTAATCGTTCACACGCAATGAAATAAACATAGCAGAGCCACGACGAACAATGCGCATTGGCACAAGCCGCCCACTAGGCAATTGTTTCACAACACGCTCAAAATCAGCCATATCACGAATGATTTCACTGTAAATCATGGTAATCACATCACCATTAATTAAACCGGCATTGGCACCAGGGCCTTGATTAACCGATTGCACCATAACGCCTTCGGTATCCCACTGTTTTTGCTGTGAAGCTGTCAGACCAATAGCCTCGATACCCAAGCGATTAATCTGTTTACTTTGCTGCGGTGCTCGATTACTGGCCAAAACATTGCCCTCTTGTGGTAATACTCCGATCTCCACATTCAAGCGCTTAACTTTACCATTACGAATAACGTTCAATACGGCTTTAGCACCGGGTCGAACACGCCCAACTAAGTGTGGCAAGTCACTGCTAAGCAAGACTTCTTTACCATTAAATTCAGTAATAATGTCACCGTATTGCAACCCAGCGGCCGCTGCGGGACCATTATGCACCACCTGACTCACCAGTGCGCCTGCGGCTTTTTTCAGGCCAAAGGATTCGGCTAAGTTCTTATCGACCTCTTGAATAGCAACGCCTAACCAGCCACGAGAAACCACACCATTTTCTTTAAGCTGTGCGACGACTTCCATAGCGACATTCATTGGGATTGCAAAACTCAACCCCATAAAACCACCACTACGAGTATAAATTTGCGAATTAATACCAACCACTTCGCCTTCTAGATTAAACAGCGGACCACCTGAATTACCAGGGTTAATAGCAACATCTGTTTGAATAAACGGGACATAGTTTTCATTAGGCAGGCTACGACCCTTAGCACTCACAATCCCTGCGGTTACTGAATAATCAAAACCAAACGGACTGCCAATAGCCACTACCCACTCACCAACTTTTAATTTTTCACTATTACCAATCTCAACGGTTGGTAAATTTTTCGCATCGACTTTTAGCAATGCTAAATCTGAACTGGAATCATGGCCGACTAACTCAGCTTCCAACTCACGACGATCATTTAAGCGTACGAAAATTTGATCCGCTCCATCGATCACATGATTATTAGTTAAAACGTAACCATCTTTACTCACGATAAAACCAGAACCTAAAGAAGCTCGCTCTTGAGAGTGCCCCCTAGGATTACCGCGAGGTGTTTGCGGAACACCAAAAAAATGGCGAAAAACATCAGGAACACCTTGGGGTATTTCCATGTTTGCGCCAAATCGATTTTGAGCTTTTTGCGTCGTACTGATATTCACTACAGCTGGGCTAGACTGCTCCACCAGTTCAGTGAAATCGGGTAATTGCGAAAATGCCTGAGCAGAAATAAATAAGAGGCAAAAGCACAACAATTGTTTCATTTATAAACTCCATTACAGTTAAAACAGTTAAATTGACAATTACGTTTAAACTAAACCATTAAATATTATGCTCGCAATTTAATGGACTTCGCACATTGGGATATGTGATTCAACCGCTTGCGCCTTACGCATCAATCGAGGATGCCAGTGAGCATAGTTAGCGCTTTTTGCTCGACGACTCACCCACACAAAACCTGTAACCAAGGCAATGAATGCGAATAATACGCCTAGCTTTTCTTCTACCCCAAATAAACTGGCCGTCATAGCAACGGCCATCATGGTCATTAAAGGCACCCCATACATAAGCAATGATGAGCGTAAAATAGCTTGCTCAGGGACACCAATAATGACTTCATCGTTTTCATGAACATCAACGCCATTACGAGCAACTGGCAAGTCTATTTGTTTTTGGCCGGTTTTTGCTAGCAGGCTATGACCACAGCCTTTTTGCGCCTGGCAAGACCCACACGCACTTTTGGCTATGGCCTGCACCCAGACAACATCACCTTCTACTTTTAGCACTCGTGCCGATTCTTCAACCATTATCTGTTACCACATGCACACACAAAGCCGAGAGTTTTACAGTAGCTCAACGCTTTGTGCAATGCGCTGTGCCGTAGCCGCAGGTATTTCACCTACTACCGTAATTCGATGAGTCTGACCATGCCACTGCTTATGCTGAACAGCTAATACAGTTGGACCCGATTGAGCGGTTCCTTCATCTAGCGTTTTTTCAACTTGTTCAACATAAACAGAAAACATGACAATGCCATCACTGTAGATACGACGAGCCGACAACTTAGGTGCGTAACCTGTAGACGCTTCGTTTTCGAACCCAACCGGAATCCAATTTAAGCGCCACTCTAATACATCTTGCTGTGTGGTTTTGAGGACTTTTGCCATTTGCGCGTCAGTTAATATGGCCCCTTTTGTACGAGGCTCAAAACGTTCTTCTATGAATTCAGTTTTGGGTGCAAAGTAACTAAACTGATAACGTTCTAACACTTGCCCCTTGCGAGAAACCAACTCTGTTCGCAATGGCACCATGGTTTCTATATCTAGCCAAAGTTGATAAAAGTGTCTGCTGGCATCTTTTGGCGCAAGCTGTATACCTTCAACCATACGACCAGCGATTCTCTGTTTACCTAAATTACGAAACTCATAGGCTTTTGTAAGCTGACGAATACTGCCCAACTCAGTATTAGCAAACGGCGAACTGCCTTGTTGCTGCACCTGCTCTACGGATTGATCAGGATGAATACAATAAAGCGCCTCACCGCGACGAATGACCTCTCTGGTTAATCCATCAAGATGAAGCAAACGCTCCCAAATAACACCATCATTGGTGCCATGCACAATCTCAACACTTTGTGTTTGATTACCCGCTTGGTGGATAAAAATCCCTTCATACATGGCATTAGGCGCACGGTTCAGCATCTCTTCATAGAAAGATTGTGCAGTTGGAGAGACATTTTTTTTTGCCTCGGTGTCAGCTGATGCAAACCAAGATACGCTTACAATGCATAATGTAATGATACAACGCAGCATTATTTTTCCTTGCTTGTCTCAAAGTTAACCACACGCGCAAATGGCATAGCCGTTCTGCCTTGGCCTATTGCACTATCCTGAGCATGCTGTTTAAGGTAACTATTCAATCGTTCTTGAGCTTGTTGAAGCTCTTGCTCATCAACCCCTTCAATACCATTTTGACCCTGCGCAATCATACTCGGGCTACGGAATTTGCTCACATCTGGCGTCACCACTTCTACTTTCGATTTATTCGCCAATTGGTCATCAAAGCTTTGCTGTGTAAGCGGATTAAATCGTGCCCCTATCACCACTGCAAACGCCACAGACGCTGCAACCGACAGCCCTGCAATTGCCTTAAACCAAGGCTTCTGGATCGTTTGTTGATGACCCATTGACTCTTGCGCTAATGCGTCACTTACCGCAGCACTGATGTCTAAATTCGCAAAAGGGGATGTATCCCCTTTTAACGCATCACGAGCAACATGAAAACGCGACCATTGTGCCTTCATAGCAGGGTCGTTATCGACCTCACCAAGCACACGACGCATGCTTAATTCATCCAACTCACCATCCATCAGTGCGGATAAGGATTCGGTTTGTTTTTCGTTCATAGTCACCTCTCGCCTTAACAGGCTGTTAAAACTCATTTATGTCTCTTGCTCACGCAAGATATCGGTTATAAACGTTTTTCAACGCCTGTTATGCACTCTTGGTATTGTCCAGTAATGGTGCCATCGCTTTATCGATAGCCTCCCTTGCCCTGAATATTCGTGAACGCACCGTGCCAATTGGACACTGCATGACCTCACCAATATCTTCGTAACTCAAACCTTCTAACTCACGTAATCGAATCGCGGTCCGCAGCTCTTCTGGCAGTTTCTCCATAGCCGCAAATACAACGGTATTTAGCTCATCACGGGCCAAAATTTGATCTGGCGTTGCTATATCCTTTAGAGAGGCTGCATGGGCATAATGTTCCGCATCATCTACATCGACATCTTGAGCGGGTGGACGACGGCCTTGACTCACTAAATAATTCTTTGCGGTATTCACCGCAATTCGGTACAACCAAGTGTAAAACTGGCTATCACCGCGAAAGTTTTTAAGGGCCCGATACGCTTTTATAAACGCTTCTTGAGCCACATCTTGAACTTCACTTGAATCGTTTATGTAACGTGAAATCAATGACATAATTTTATGCTGATACTTAAGTACAAGCAGATCAAAAGCACGCTTATCGCCCTTTTGTACTCTTTGCACCAGCTGTTGATCTGAATCCTGTTGCGACATTGCTCCCCCGCGTGCCGAACACGCTTTACTCATCACCTCTGTATTGTAATTATTGAGGCGGGTATCACTGGTTAATATAGTCAATGGAAGAATTAGAATGGGCTCGCCATTAAAAGTTCAACCATAGGTTAAAAATATTCCTATTTGACCACGCTCTAGGTGTAAAATCCGAGCTATTGTGCTCAGTATTCTTTTAATTACGCCACTTATCAGTATAGTGACGGCGTGAAATGTTACAGGATTAAGTTATGGATCAGCGACAGGTATTTGATGTTTTAGTCATTGGCAGCGGTGCCGCCGGCTTGACTGTGGCATTAAATGTGGCGGATAACGCCAAAGTAGCCGTCCTGAGTAAAGACAAACTTGATAGTGGCAGCACTCGCTGGGCTCAAGGTGGCATTGCTGCCGTACTCGATAGCGACGACAGTATTAAAGCGCACATAGCAGACACACTTGATGCTGGTGCAGGACTATGCAATTACAGTGCTGTTCGTCATACCGTTGAAAACAGCGCAAACGCCATTGAATGGTTAATTGAGCAACAAGTTCAATTCAGTAAAGACAGCAACAACGAATATCACCTAACCAAAGAAGGTGGTCACAGTCACCGCCGTATTATCCACGCAGCAGATGCGACAGGCGTGGCCGTTAGCCAAGCTTTAGTTGGCCAAGCAATGGCCCATAAAAACATCAGTTTATTTGAACATCGCGTCGCCATTGACGTCATCTCTTGTGAGAAATTTAAAATTCCAGGCAAAGGTGTGGCCGGTGCTTATGTACTTAACGAAGAAACTGGTCACGTAGAAACCTTTCGTGCTCGCACGGTTGTTATCGCATCTGGCGGCGCCAGTAAATCCTATTTATATACCAGCAATCCTGATGGCACCTCTGGTGATGGCATCGCCATGGCGTGGCGTGCTGGGTGCCGTATAGCCAATATGGAATTTAATCAGTTTCACCCAACGTGTTTATACCACCCGCAAGCAAAGAACTTTTTAATCACTGAAGCGGTGCGCGGTGAAGGTGGTTTATTGAAGCTACCTAATGGTGAGCGCTTCATGCATCAGTTCGATAAGCGCGCTGAGTTAGCACCAAGAGATATTGTGGCTCGTGCCATTGACCACGAGATGAAACGTCTAGGTGCTGATTGCTTATATTTAGATATTTCACATAAGCCCAAAGAATTTATTCTTGAACACTTCCCTAATATATATGAACGCTGTTTAGAATATGGCATTGATATGAGCAAGCAACCAATCCCTGTCGTGCCAGCAGCTCATTACACATGCGGTGGCATTGTCACCGATCAAAGCGGCCGTACCGATGTACCCAATTTATACGCAGTGGGCGAAAGCGCTCATACAGGCTTGCATGGTGCAAATCGATTAGCCAGTAACTCATTACTTGAATGTATTGTGTATGGCCGCAGCGCCGCAAGCCATATTTTAAATATCATTAAAGAAAAAAATAATGTGGCATTTGCACCAGACTGGGATGAAAGTCAGGTCACTGACTCTGACGAGGATGTTGTTATCAGCCACAACTGGGATGAGCTTCGCCGCTTCATGTGGGATTATGTGGGCATTGTAAGAACCGATAAACGACTTGTGCGGGCACAGCACCGTGTTCAATTATTACGCCAAGAAATTTTAGATTTTTACGGCAACCATAAAGTCACCAGCGATTTACTTGAATTACGTAACTTAGTCGAAGTCTCTGAATTAATTATACGGTGTGCAATTTTACGCAAAGAAAGCCGCGGCTTACATTATTCCCTTAGCCACCCAGATTTATTGCCGGTGGCGTATGATACGGTGTTAACACCTTAGCCGAACAAGTACTAACGTTATAAACAATAAAGCCCAGTTATGTACTGGGCTTTATTTTAGAAAACTTTGACAGAGTAAATCTCAATACTTTAACTGTAATGACATATAATAATGAGTATCATCTTTATAAAAATTACGATTATAGAGTATAGGGTCATCGTCTAGTCTATGTTGCGCTGATCCTTGGAGAGAAACCAACTTTTGGCCTTCAAGTTGCCAATCATACGTCATATTAAAATCTACCCGCTGAAACGTAGTGGAACCTCCCGTTGGATTCCAATTTTCCACATGGTAATAAGCCACCCCCAAATTTAGTGAATCACTTAATTGACTAATCCAAGAAAGAGAACCACTATGATCAGCCGATAAACTGCTTTGCCTCTCCGAAAGTTTTTTAATTTCCTCAATCTCATCTTCTGACAGTCCTGACGTCAAATTCCCATCGTCATCTGTCTCAACATATGCATAAGAAAGGCGAAACTGATTGGACCTATTTGCTTTCCAACTTGCAGTTCCCTCCACGCCTTTGTGCACCAAAGAAATATCATTCGTCAAGGGATCTGCAAGGTCAAGGGATTGAGTAATCAACCCAGTAAGTTGATCGTAAAATAATTTCACATCAAACTGTAATCCAAGGCTATTGATTAATGTAAAATAACTTATTTCATGGCTATATATTTTTTCATTGTTCAGCCCGCCATCTGCCTCCCCAATAGGGAAAACCCAATCATCTGCCGGCGCACCATCGACAACTGTATCACGCAAAGTATAGATGGACTGACCTGTCATCTCATAAAGATCAGGGGAACGAACCGCCTCAGAATAAATAAACCGAATCGTTTGAGAATTTGTAAAATGGTAATTTAATGCAACACGAGGAGAAAAGTTTTCACCATTTAAGTCATCTTTCTCATGCATTCCGCCGATATTTGTTACAAGGCTATTAAAAATTTTATATTCAATATTAGTAAACACACTATAATTAAAGTTATCGGAATGACCTGCATTGTAAGTTTGCGAAGTCAATTCATCCCTGCGCACCCTCATACCCATAACAGATCTCAAACTTGGACCCCATGTAGATGTATGTTGATACTCTATTTCAGTTTTTCTCTCATTTAGATTTTTATCTATTACACCGCAATAATAAGGCTCGCCTAACTGATCAGCCACAGCTTGCCTTAAACAGGCATTCCATTCTTGGGTACGCTCAAAACTCTGCGTGTAAAAATTTACATGTGCGAACTGTTGAGGAGTGTATTCTAGGTTTAATTTTGCGGATGAAAAACGATCGATAGCTTCAACATCTTCATCTTCAAAATAGTATAAGAAATCATTTAATAAGGGGCGTTGCTCGTTCTCCCCCTCCTTATAGCCTAGCTGTAAATCTAAACTAATCTTCGAATTAAAAGGGGTAAATGTACGCACCGTACTATAAACACTTTTTGTACTATCACGATTATCCGTCTCCAAATCTTCCAATACGAAACCGGATTTGCTTTTAGTACCAACTGTCCAACGAATATCTGTTGAACCAAACGATGACGATGTGTTTACATAAGCATCATCAACACCTCTATTCCCCTTCCTTATCTTCACTGTAGTAACAGATTCATCACTTGGGTGTTTAGTTAAAATATTAACAATACCAAGATAAGAGTTAGCACCATAAGACGCTGAGTTCGGACCTCGAATAACCTCTATTCTAGCAATATCCTCTATTGCTAATGGGATATCAGACCATTCAACACGAGCAAGGCCTGGTTTAAATACACTACGCCCGTCAATGACAACTTGAAGTCGACGAAATTCAGCTGCGTTTGTACCATGATAAGAAACTGATGCCGCTTTTTCACCAAAACCACTGTGATAGCCCACCAACATGCCTGGAACCAGACGAAAGATTTCTTCGATGTCTTTAAAACCCAATGCAGCGATCGTATCGGCTTCTATAACCGTTACTGAGGCAGGAGTGTCTAATTGAGACTGCCGTAAACGTGCTGCGGTGAGCACTTCAGGCATTTCCATTACCTCTTCAAAAAACATACCATCCATGGCAGCAAAGGTCTCCCCATCTTGCATGTCATTTGCCCAACTTACAGGGGCAATACACATGGCAATCAATGAGGCTTTAACTGCGCGATAAGCCATTTATTTTGTCGTCCCGATGTATTTCATTCAAAAAACTCCTCGCCCCAAGTCAGTGCTTACTCTTAATGGTACGGGCGTGGTTGCAGACAGTATGCCAAAAAAAACCACGTTTGCCCGCCAAAAAACATAAAATTATGGCAATAAACAAATTTAAATAAACAAATTCATTATTTAGATTAGGTGGTTAACTATACTTATCAAATGCTACAACTTGCCAAAAGCAACGAGAACATGCAGGATACACAAACATATTTTCGAATAATAACTCGGTTTATACTCTCTAAGTGGTTGATCTCTATCATGATTAGCATGGTCAAACTTTAGCTAATAGCAACATAGAATCGGATTAAATAATAAACAAATTTAATCTATAAACTGGCAAACATAATAAATATTTCAAATAATCTTGGAGTTGGCTATGAGTCAGCAAGATCGATTTTCTTGGTTAAATGCATTACCTGAAGCCTTTCAAACCTATCGCAACAACCGTAAGGTCGATGAAGTAGAATGCATCATCCCTGATTTAGCGGGTATGTCCCGCGGTAAAGCGATGCCTTTAAGCAAATTCTCTCCTGACCATACTCTATTCCTTCCTATTTCTATTTTCTATCAAACGATTACCGGCGAAGATGTCGAAATGGATATTGAAAACCAATGGGCAGAAGGTGACATGGTATTAAAACCTGATATGTCGACGGCCATGGCGGTACCTTGGGCGAAAGAAGCGACATTACAGATTATCCATGATTTATTCGATCAAAAAGGCGAGCCTGTTCAGTATGCACCACGTAATGTACTTAAACGCGTGATAGAACTCTACAACGCTCAAGGTTGGCAACCCATTGTGGCACCCGAATTAGAATTCTATTTAATTAAGCCCAATGTTGATCCAAATGAACCTATTCAGCCGCCGGTTGGACGTACAGGTCGCTCTGGCTCGGGTCGCCAATCTTATTCCATGTCTGCGGTTGATGAATACGGCCCAGTAATTGATACCATTTATGATTATGCAGAAGATGCAGGCCTTAGGATTGATACCGTCATACAAGAAGATGGGGCTGGCCAAGTTGAAATTAACCTATCCCACGCTGACCCATTATTGCTGGCTGACCAAGTGTTTTACTTCAAACGCATTATTCGAGAAGCGGCATTAAACAACGGCATGTTCGCGACATTTATGGCAAAACCCATGCGCGATGAGCCTGGTAGCGCCATGCACATACATCAAAGTGTGCTGGATATTAAAACGGGCAAAAATATTTTTTCTGATGAAAATGGTGAGGCCAGTCAGGCATTTTTCCATTTTATCGGCGGCTCACAAACATACTTAAAACAAGTGATGCCGCTTATGGCGCCCAACGTGAATTCTTATAAACGTTTTGAATCGGATACCAACTCCAGCGCGCCGACCAATATGGCATGGGGCTATGATAATCGCGCAACCGGTTTGCGTGTGCCGAATTCTAAATCTCAAGACCGCCGCTTAGAAAATAGAATCGTCGGTGTCGACAGTAACCCTTACCTGTCTATTGCTGCGAGCTTAATTTGCGGGTATTTAGGATTAATGAATAAAATTGAACCCAATGAACCTGCGGCCGGTGAAATTGAAGATGATATCGATACCCTGCCTAAAACACTCGACGAAGCATTGGCTATTTTTACACAAGCCCATGATGTGCATAAAGTATTAGGAGAGGATTTTTGCCACGTCTTTGCTGAAGTGAAACTCGAAGAGCTACGCCAGTATCATCGTGAAATCAGCCCATGGGAGCGTGAGCACTTATTACTGAATGTATAAACGATTAAGTATCTGCAAAAAAATAAGAAAACCCGCAATTTTCATTGCGGGTTTTTTATTGTGCAGTTATTGGCTATTTTTTGTTAAACCTATAGAAATATAAGTCATAAACAATCGAAAAAATTCAAATAAATGTATTTTTAAAATAACGAAAATGGATAACGTATAAATTAATATTCTATCTATAAAAGAAAAACTTAAAAAAATGATTAATTGTGGCTATGACCATGCAACTTATTCATAATCTCTAAGGATGTTTTAGCCGAAAATGAAGATTGCACCGTGCCTTTATAGCAGTTCACCGCCCATGGGTAAGTATCCGTTATATAGTAACCGTATTGCCCGTTTACCGTCATACCATTGCAAGCATCTAAATCACCTAAGTTTGCGGAGTACATCCAGTCACCACGAAATTGCCCATCATAATTATTACTTTGCACAACACCTTGCCATGCAACAGGTGTTGCATAAGGTGAAACCGATGTGCGCACACCCGCTTTTAGTGCATAACTTGAGGTTACTTTTCTAATGGAACCGCCATCGCTAATACACATACCAAAAACAGGAAAGCCATCCGCAGCAAAACCAATCACAGGTGATGAATCTGTTTGGGTACCGCAATTTTGTGTAAACATAGCAACAGGGTTACCGTGGTAATGATACGTACCATCCGGCTGTACATGAGCGTTATGCGAATCTGTGCCAAAATTATTTAAACTGGACATTGGATCATAACGCCATGGGTTATCAATTTGGTTTTGCCCACAGCCAATTTTCTCTTCACCTAATGTCTCATTACCGACGCCATAACAAGCAGCCGGTAAAATATCGAGCACCACACCATTTAAGAAAATAGCGTTTGTTGTGCCTAACGATAATTCAGTTGTACTCGTGGCCATCGTCGCAGCAGAGGGAATCGAATAGCTTTTACTGACTTCAGCTGCATTAGTGGCAAAATTGGCACTTGCATCATTAAAGTCGTGATTTGGAATATCATTTGATGTGATCGTACATGTATCACCAGAAAGGCTAATTTTAAGATCTCCCATGAATCCAATGCCCCGCTTCACATCGGTAACATTCGATTCATATGTGCCGACATACTCACTGCAACTGCCTGCATTTTTAGTAAAGATAACATCGGTTATATCCTGTGCTGAAGAAGATCCCACGGCGCTATCTTTATCATCACTGCCGCAAGCAGCTAGGCCTATTATCATAACAGCCAGTAATAAACATTGGTTCTGTCTTATCATGTTTTATACCCTCAAGTTTCATTTGAGGGTAGATAGCAAACACCAAACTTACAATGCGTATGGCACTATGCAACTAAATGGACTATCTAACAGCATAGATAAAACAAAGACCCATATACTTTGATTTTTATTAATGAATCGATAAAATTTCATCAATTGGTTTTCGGGCTTTTTGCGCCCAGTTTTGTTCAATACCACGGCCAACCGTAATCAGCATGACGGGGATATCATCGTCAGATAATGAAAAAATCTCACTGACTTTTTCGCTATCAAATCCCCCCATTGCACCACTATCGAAACCAAAACTTTTGGCCGCAAACATTAATGTCATTGCCGCTAACGAAGCAGACCGAATCGCTTCGTCACGCTGATGCATTGGGTTCTCGTCATGGCTTCCGGTAGCGGCCTTAACCCAAGAGTCTGCGATCGAAGATGGCATAATATTTTTATCAACCGATAACTGTAAAGTGGACGCCAATTTTTTATGCGCATTAAGCTGGCCACAAACAATAAACGTAACAGACGCTTGCGCCACTTGCGGCTGACCATATGAGGCTTCTTGAAGGCTCAGCTTTGATTGTTTACTTTTAACTGCAACAAAACGCCAATTTTGTAAGTTATAAGCCGATGGCGATAAAGACGCTAAGCGCACAATTTCTGCTATCGTGCTGTCATCGATTTCAACACCTTCTTCATATTTACCAACAGACGTGCGTTGCTCTATTATTTCGCGAATTGTATTTTGCACTTTCTTTCTCCTAAATAGCGGCTTTAAGTTGTGTCAGTTCTTGACGTTGATGTGTATTCTGGCTCCACTGAACCATCAATATACTTACTATTACTACGACTAAACCCACCATGGCCCAGCCTTCAATTCGTTGATCCAAAAACACCCAACCTAAAACAATGGCGGATATAGGACTCAGTAACCCTAACGATGAAACCGCTGCGGGTGGCAATTGGCGTACGCCTTTAAACCACAAAAGATAGGTCAATAAAGTGCCAACAATGGCTAAATAAGCATAAGCAGCTACTTGTAAACCCGTAAGAGGAGGCAATACAGGATCAACAAACCATGCCAACGGCACAAGCATCAACCCACCTAAGGCTAACTGACAACCGGTAAAAGCGATCAAGGGTATCGACGGCGATTGGTCATGCCAGTGACGTGAAAAATACGTACCCAAGCCCATGCTAAATGCACCTAAAAATGCAGCCAATACACCTAACTCATCCCAGACTAAGCCGTGCTCTAACATTGGGGCAATCATCAACATCACCATGCCCATTACCGCACTGACACCGGCCAACAAACTCAGCTTAGGCGGTGATTTTTTCAACATTAGCCAACTAAGACCCAAAACAATAAGAGGCTGTATCGCACCGATAACCGCGGCTAGCCCGCCAGGTAATCGATAAGCGGCAATAAATAGCAGTGCCTGAAAACAACCAATATTAAGCGCTGAAAGCACAATCAATTTTAGCCATTGAGATTTTAAAGGTAGATAACGGCTAAGCAATATCAGCACAATACCGACGGGGAGACACCTG
>JAWUXY010000116.1:0-9367 GCA_034111105.1 Bermanella sp.
AATAACTTTGCAGCTGACATTGTTCGTGATCGTCATCAAGCCGCTTTTTGTACAGGCATCGCTATTACCGATGGGGGCATTGGTGAATGACGTCGTTATTACCAATAAACGCCAGTCAATTTGAGCGTGACCTTGAAACGGTAAGCAGTCGCATTGATAGTCTGCCTATTGATATTCGTGATAGCTGGAACGCCGATACCTGTCCCATTGATTTATTACCCTGGTTAGCATGGGCATTTTCAATTGATAGCTGGAAAACGTATTGGCCCGAACATGTTAAGCGCAGTCGCGTTCGTGATGCCTTAGCGATCCAGCGTAAAAAAGGTACCCGTGGTAGCGTTCGCCAAGTCGTTAAAAGTTTTGGTGCCGAATTAGAATTTAAAGAATGGTTTGAACAAACTCCTATTGGACCACCTCATTCATTTAACGTGCTGTTAAACGTAAATGATATGGGACCGCAAACAAATTTATTCACAACTGACATCGTTCAAGAAGTATCAAGAACAAAATCTGTATCCAGTTATTTTGAAGTGCAACAAGGAGTCACTGTGACAGGTAGCCTTGCATTAATCGGCCAACTACGAATTGTTAAATATTTAAGAATAGGAGTAACGGACGCATGAGCTTAAAAATAAAGTTTACTGATACGGGTAAAGCAGCACTGATTAATCCAGCGAACATAGGTACTAATGCATTAAATATCACGACCATAAAAGTAGGTACAGCTTCTTATGATCCTGATGGAACAGAAGTAGACCTACAAGCGCCAATTAAATCTTTAAATACCTTTGGTGGTGAAACCGTTGCCAATGACATTATTCACGTCACCATTCGTGATGACAGTTCAGACACTTATAACATTGGTGAAATAGGATTGTTTTCAGGTGACGGTACATTAATGGGAGTCATCAGTTCGGTGGTCAATCCTATTATCACCCAAAAAGGAATGAACGATGTTTTATTACTGTCCGCTGATGCCGCCATTACCGAAGTAGATATTAGTAATCTCACTTTTGGAGGGACTGAGTTTATATATTCACCTGCTACCCCAAATAATGCTGGAATAATTGAAGTAGCCGATCAGGCAGAAGTAGATGCTGGTACGCCTAACAAAGCAGTAGATGCCTACGAACTTAAACAACTATTAACAAGGCGTTTAACTGATAGTTTAAACGACCCCAGCTCAAGTAAAATAGCATCTGCAAAAGCAGCTTACGATTTAAATTCTATCGTCAATCAGATTCTATCTTTGATTTCCTCTGACGAAACTACATTAGATAACCTACAAGAAATTGTAGATTTTATTCAATTAAATCGAAGCGACCTAGATTCATTATCTGTTTCTGCTATAGCTGGACTACAAGCTACCCTAAATAGTATCGATTCTTATATAGGTACAAAGCTAGATTCTGCCGCTTATACATCTGCTGATGTATTAGACAAAATTAACGAAGTGCATGATCTAGTTGAACGTAATGATGCCAGATTTACGGGCCCTTTAAGTGTTTCTCCTGACATTGAATATCCTTTTTATTTTACTGCTCAAAGAATAGCTCAATCATCTTTCGAACCATATCAAGAGAGAGTTGTATTATTAATAAAAAAATCAATAACAAATGAAGTGCAAGACAATAAAATTTATGGCGAAATAATTTGTTCGAGAACTGGTGAAAATGTATGGGATACAATCTCAATATCTGGTCAGTCAGTTTACAATTACTCTTACATTAATTTTAAATCAGATGGGATGTCTGCGGACGGTCATAAAATAGTAACTGTTATTCACAAAGGTGAATTGTGGTTAGCTTTAAAATTAAGTTATGCCGCTAATCAATATAATAACATATGGTTTTATGGTTTTAGTAATACCTTTGGAGGGAATAGTGAAGACAGCTTAACAGCCCTTTCATACTATAATAACTCTACATTAGAGATTATTAATTCAGAAATTTATAATTCTATTTCTGATTTTATACCTAATGATAACTATCACTATAATGGTTACAAAATATTTCATCAAGGAAATTTAGACCCTCGTCTATCTGATTATTCTAAAACACTATTATGGTCAGGTGAAGTTCAATTACTTGATTTAGATTCTGTTGCTAATGTCACTGATGATGCGATTTTACTAATTGGTTATATCTCGACGGCAGGTAGTAGTTTTCGTCACTATACATTATTGCCAAGAGTTAAAAATAATCATTGCTATCAAACAGCTTATTCTGTCGGAAATATTAAAATACACCTTGAACATAATAATGGAAATAAAATTAAGGTTAAATATTCTTATGATGGAGTGTTTCAGTCAGATTACTACATTCGTGAAGTCTACATAATTAAATAAAAGGCTAATAATATGATTTTCTTATTAAACGATACAAAAAAAATTATAGGCACTCAAGAGTTCCCTGAAACCACTACAGCTCCGCACATAATTGTAAGTAATACTAAAGAACAAACTATTATAAAGCTAAAAGCAGTAATTGGATTTGTTATCTTAAATCAGAATAATGAACTACCATATTCCTGGTATGAAGATGCACTCCTATTAAAAAATACCGATAATATTAATACAGAATATCAAAAAAAGTTTTTAGAGATTCATGAAAATGCTAACAACCTAGCCTTCAATCTAAATTCTAAATATTCAGAAATAGAAAAAACTACTTTCACAAAACAACGTGCAGAGGCAGAAGCGTATAACGCTGACAATCAAATGGTTACTCCCAAGTTAGATCAACTGGCTTCAGATCGTGGAATTGATCGTGTGCTGTTTATTGTAAAAGTACTCGCCGCCATTAATGAAGCCGATGACCTGAGTTTTAAAATTGTAGGCGCACAACAAGCCAAAGAAGACGAATTAGCCATTGCAAAACAAACCAGCTTATCTGCACTGCAAAGTGTGGATACCACTTTAACCATTTAACACGTCGCTTTTGGTATCTATACCATGGCGACATACCGTTCATTTTGAACATAACAACTTGGAGAGCACTATGGCCTACCTACACGGTCTTGAATACATAGAATCAATCAATGGAGTACGTCCGGTTAAAGCCTTGCGTTCTTCGGTGATTGGAATTGTCGGCACCGCACCAGATGCCGACCCCGTTAAATTTCCAATTAATACACCTGTATTAATTGCAGGGTCGCAAGTTGATGCTGCTAAATTAGATACCGTAGGCGATAGCAACGGTACCTTACCTTCTGCAATGTCGGGTATTTTTAAAAATGCAGGCGCACTGGTTGTAGTGATCCGTGTTGAAGAAGATGCCGACCCTGCAATCACGATTACCAATATTATTGGTGGTGTAGATAGCACAACTGAAATACAAACTGGCTTCCATGCATTACTAGGATCTCAAAGTGTAACAGGCGTGAAACCCAAACTACTTATTGCTCCTAACTTTTCAGGCAATGTCATTCGTGACGTTGGCGATTTAATTACAGGGGCACCCGTTGCAACTGAAATGGAAGTGATCGCCAGTAAACTAGGTGGCCTTGCAATTGTGGAAGGACCAAACACCACCCATACCGATGCCGTTGCGTTCAAAACGTTGTTTGCAAGCCGTCGTGTTTACATTGTTGATCCAGCGATTCAAGTGTGGGACAGCGAGGCCAATGCAGCAGCCGTAGAAGGTAATTCGGCTTATGTTGCAGGCACCATTGTATTAAGCGATCACGAACAAGGCATTCACACATCACCAAGTAATCGTGAAATTAAGGGTCTAGTAGGTACTGCCCGTCCCATTGATTTTTCGATGACAGATATAAATTGCCGGGCTAACTTATTAAACGAAAACAGTGTGGCCACCATTACCAATGATGCAGGCTTTAAACTGTGGGGGTCTCGTACTTGCTCTGATGACCCTAAGTGGCAGTTCGTTCAACATGTACGTTTAGAAGACATGATCAAAGAAGCCTTGAGTGAATCTCATAAGTGGGCCGGTGATCGTAACATTACAAAAAATTACATCGAAGAAGTTACCGAAGGTGTGAATGCATTCTTTAGAAAACTTAAAAATGATGGTGTTGTATCAGGGGGCGAATGCTGGGCAGATCCTGAAAGCAATACGGCCACCACAATGGACGCTGGTAATGTTGTGTTTGAGTTTGATTACGGCCGTTACGGTACCGCTGAACGCTTAACTTTTAAGTCATCTATCAACAACCTTTACACGGTTGATGCTGTCTTTTCTTAATTAAACACCGTTAACCCTTAGTCTTCTAATGTGAGGCTTAGGTAACCAATTTAAAGTCAGGAGATGACGAATGAAAAATCAAATTTTAAGAGCGTTCAGTACGTTCATTGATGGTTACGGTTATTCTGGTGTAGCCGAAGAAATAACACCGCCAGCACTCACCATAAAAACTATCGAATTTCAATCTGGTGGCATGGACGCACCTGTTGATATGGATGTGGGCATGGAAAAGCTAGAGCTTGAATATACGTTAGGCCGCGCTGATGAGAACATTCTAAAAAGTTTAGGAAAATCTATTTCGCATACATTCAAGGGGGCGCTTGAAGATCACGATGGCACTACCACTCCAGTTGTTATAAATGCAACGGGCAAGGTGCTGTCAATTGATGAAGGTACTTGGAAAGCAGGCGGCGAAGCCAAACAACTTAAAGTGAAGGTATCACTTACTTACTACAAGCGCTCTCAAGATGGTGAAGTACTGCATGAAATCGATGTAGAAAACATGGTACGCATGATTGATGGTGTAGATCAACTTTCTGAAGCACGAGCTGCAATAGGTTTATAGTTACAATCAATTAGGGATGATTGGCCAAGGACTGGCTTCATGTTAAGCAGTATTTAATACACATTCAAACAACGATTAAGCGAGTAATAAAATGGCTGATAAAACAAAGCAAGAGCAAGAACTCAAAGATAAATTCCGTTTGCAAGCAGACGGTAAAGCCCACATTACGCTGCACTACCCAATTAATATTGGCGGTGAAAAAGTTGAAGTCATTAAAATGCGTCGCATGAAAGTGCGCGATCAAACTAAGCAGCAAAAAAATGGTGGTACCGATGCTGAAAAAGAAGTAGGTATGTTTGTCGATTTATGCGAATTAACGCCTGATCAAATAGAAGAACTAGACATGAAAGACTACGAGCAGCTTCAAGAGTGCATTTCTAGTTTTTTGTCATAAGCGCGGCTGACATTCGCTCTAGGGTTTTAATTTTATCAAATCATGTTGGATGGTCATTAGCCGATTTTATGGATATGGACATTGAAGACTTGATTGAATGGGATCAAAGCTTAAAAGAATTACAAGACGCTAGCGGTTAATAGCTGAAGCCATAAGACGAAACACAGAAGTAATCGCCGCCATGATAAGTGTAAAAGGCAGTAGCGTAATAATAGCAACTAAAAACCCAGCGGCTATGGCGGCCATTTCTGATTCAGCCCAGTTTGTCACTATAAACACAATTGACCAGACACCCCATAAACCCATAAGAGCATAAAAACCCATGTCTAAAGAATTAGCCTTATCGGTTGTAGTTGGCGCAGCCATTGGACGTTCCTTTTTTAAAACAATGGAGTCAGCAGACAAAACGGTTAAACGTTTGGGTAATGCCTGGTCAAGTACTGATAAAAAACTCGCCGCTGCTAACGGTGTTGTTAAGTATAAACAGCAGCTAGAAAAACTCAAACAAAAGCAGCTGCAAGTAGGCACATCGAATAAGCGAATCAATAAAGGCATCGCTGATCTAGAAAAACGTTATAAGACAGCCAAGCGTAATGCCAAAGCATACGGTTTAAGCATCGCTAATATCACCACCGAGCAGCGCAGACTGCAACGCGAACTAAAGAAAACCGAAAAAGCCCAAGACCGTTTTAACCGTAAACAAAAAGCTGCTCAACGCTTAGGTCAAATGAAAGGCCGTGCATTAGGTATGGTCGGTGCTGTTTGGGGCGGCAATCGCTTAGCTGATCAGGCCCGTGAGCGTGAAGAAGAAGCTCTATACCTTCGCACAGTTATTAACTCACGCGACGGCAATAAAGACAATGCTGTTGGTCGCTCCTGGAACAGTGCTTTCAATAAGCACACATCATCGTTAGCAACTAACAAAGAAATGATTGAAATCGAATATGCATTAAATAGTGCAGGGCTTAGTGAAGACCTATCACGTACAGGTGCATTCATTACACACAAGTTAGCCAAAATAACTAAAGGTGCATCAGGACAAGTCGGTGAGGTATTAGGTACCACTTTTAATAACTTGGGCAGCAAGATGGAGGGCTCTGCTGAACAAAGAATGGAGCGCATTGGCAACATTTTGGCTAAAACACAGTTTAAGTATCAGATAAGAGATTTTGGTCAGCTAGGCGAGTCAATGAAATACGCGGCCGCATCAGCCGCTTCGGCCAATATTCCTTTGGACCAAGTGGCAACATCCATTGGTATTTTAAACAGCGCAGGCTTGCAGGGTTCAATGGCGGGTACTGCATTTACGGCCGTAACAAGAAATTTAACAAAAGCCACCGAAGAGTTTGGTACCCAGATTGTACGAGGGGCAGATGGCCGAATGGACTTGGTCGCCACCATGGAACAAATTAACGACGCCACTAAAGATATGGATATTGACGAGCGCGGTGAAATATTTCAAAAATTATTTGGTGATGAAGGTAAGCGTGGGTTAATTCCATTGCTTGATAAAATCAAAGAGTTCAGAGAAGGCAGTAAAGAAATGGATCAGGTCGGTAACGGCAATCTTGTTAATGAAGAATACGATCGTTTTTTAAATAGTTCTAATGGTAAATGGACTATGTTCAAACAAAATATTTCTTTAGTTGGTGAAACCTTCGCTAATAATTTATTGCCCGCACTGAATGCTGTACTTACCCCTCTTGGAAAATTTGCAGGTTGGGTGGCAAAGGGATTAAAAGATTATCCGGTTATATCGCAAATGATAGGTGGCTTTGCTGCATCGTTTGTAACGGTTGGTACCGCAATGGCCGTGGCGACTGCAGCAACATGGCTTTGGAATACTGCAATGCTAGCTAACCCTGTTGGAATTGTCATTGCTGGTGTTGCTGCATTGTCTGTGGGTATTTATGCATTATGGCAAAACTGGGATAGTTTTATAGGTAAGTTGAAAGACGGTTGGAAGTGGATTAAAGATAATGTAAGTAATTCATGGGTTGGCAAAATGTGGCAAGACGACGGGCTCAAAGGTAATAACATCGGCCACACCCAAAGAAGAAAAAACAGACGTAATTCTAATCAGAAAACCGCAGTAGCGAGTACTGAAAATCACACTCCTTATAAGTCCAATAATCGCAGGGCCAGAAATCGGCCTAGCGCAAAAATAAGAAGTACCGCTTCAACGACCACCATTAAAATTGATGCCCCGATATCTGTCCACGCGTCCCCTGGTATGGATGAAGCTATGGTGGCAGATCTAATCAGTGAAAAGCTCAATCAAACAGCAACCCTTGCAAACGAAAGAGGTGGTAACCGCCATGATTGATATTGTTACCGAGCTAACCAGCTTAAGTAAAATTCGTTCGGGTATTAGTGCAGCGCAAGCACAGGTTTCACGTTCAAGTAAAATTATGTGGGTACTGGGTGGCTTTGTTTTTAGCCGTGACACAGTGGCCCCAGTTAAGACGAGTCGCTCGACGCAATACATGTGGGCAGCGCAACCTCGTGTAGGGCGTGATGATGCCTTACAGTTTATTGGATTAGGTGAAGATACCTATGTTATGAACGGTGATATCTACCCAGAGTACAACGGCGGCACCGAACAGATCGCTGCGCTTCGCTTATTAGCTGAGCAAGGCAATGCATTAATATTAGTAGACGGTCGGGGGTATGTTTATGGCCGCTGGTGCATAACCGTAATTAATGAGATCCGTGAATTATTCTTTGAAGACAGCACGCCGCGAAAAATTGAATTCAGCATAACCTTAAAGCGATACGGCGAAGACGAAGGCAGTCAGTTATTAGGAGGGTTAATTTAATGGCTAACAAATCAATTCAATACCGAAGTATTCAAGGGGATACAGTGGACTTTATCTGCTGGCATTACTACGGAAAAACAACGGGTGTATTAGAAAAGGTTTTAGAAGCTAATCCAACACTGGCTGAATATGGACCTGTATTACCAGTAGGAACGTTGGTAGAACTGCCGTCACTAAGTACACAAGTGACGGCTAATACAGAAGTGTTGTGGGCTTAGTCTTTCTTAGGATTGGTTTTGTTGTATTCGTCACAGTTAATTATTTTTTCAGTTCCATCTTTAAATTTAATTTTAATTAACTGAGGGCGATAAAATATGCTTGCATGGCATTCAACATTAACATCTTCAATGTAGTTGTCATATGTTGAGTATTTCGGAGTATCCCAATCAATCGTATCGTCCATTTTTACGCTCGTTGTCCAGTCACTGGCGAAGCAAGTAAGATTGAAAATGGTAAGCATTAATACAATTATAAGTCTCATTTAAACATCCTTTAACATTCATTCATTAACTGTAGATAACAGAGAGTAAAACACAATGATACCAGCATTTAATATTAAGGTGGGAGGCAAGGATTATACTGATCAAATCCACCGCAGACTGATTGAATTCCGATTGGTTGATCAACCAGGAATATCATCCGATTATATTCAAATCACTCTAGATGATCGTGAGCAAATGAATGCCCCTAAGCACGGTGAATCGATATTGGTACATCTTGGTTATGAAGGGAATGAATTAATAAAACGTGGTTCATACATCCATGACAGTACTACCTTTGATTCCTCTCCCAAGAAGCTAACGTTAAGAGCTGCTGCAATCAATTTTAGAAATGCCCTAGGTTCTCAAAAAAGTAAGCGTCATCAAAATATTACCTTGGCTGATTTGATACGCACAATTGCAAACGATCACGGCTATTCAGCCGCAGTAGACACTAAATACGAAACCATTATTTTTAAAAATATCATTCAGCAAGATGAATCAGATATGCGCTTACTAACCCGTTATGCAGAAACTTACGGTGCCATGTTTAAAGCTATGGGGGCGACACTGGTTTTTGTGCCAAAAGGCACATCAAAAGACGCGCGCATGAAAGCCGCTTTTGGATCATTCACGTTAACACCCGATCAAGTGTCTAAGTGCAGCGTGACCCGCCAAGATAAAAGCCGATACAGCGGTGTAATAGCAAAATGGAAAATCCCAATGGAACCCTTGCCTAAAAAAGCATTAGCGGTGAAGAAGGCAAAGTGTATATCATTGACGAATTATTCAGCAGTGCAGAGACCGCACAGCTTGCAGCCAATGCCAAATACGATCGCTTAGTCCGCAGTAGCTCAACAGTAAAAATATCCTGTGCTGGCAACCCAAGCTTCACCGCTGAATCA
>JAWUXY010000117.1:0-8538 GCA_034111105.1 Bermanella sp.
ATGTGATCAGCCCAATATTAAAAATAAAGCACTTACTCTAATAAATATTATGCAACCAGTACTTTATTACCAATAAATACAATTAATCAACATTAATAAGAAAACATATCATTAAAAATTTATATCATAATTTTAAAGTATTAAATTAAAAAATTTCGCACCAATACAAGGAAAAATCAACTCCCCGCTATAAGGGAAAATCACACTACCATATTTATTTTTTAAGAAGAGAAGCTGGATAAAAGTATGCCATTAGGCTATTTGATAATGAGTCTTTAAAAGATCAGATTCGTTTACAATCCAACGCACAATCCGCTATTAAATTTACAAAATGGCGTTTTTTCAAAAGAAAAAAGGTTCGAAGACATTACGCCAAGTTCTTATGACACGTGCAATTTATACAAAATGCAAAACCTATCCAGAAATTGCCGAACGCTTGCTTGAGACAGGTGATAAAAAATTAGTTGAGAACAGTGCTTATGACTATTTTTGGGGTTGCGGTCGTGACCGGCGTACTGAGAATACGTATGGTAAGGTGATGATGAATGTGCGAGAAAAGCTAAGAAAAGAGTTAGAGGTTAGTCTCAATACTTCTGAATAAAAGAAAGTAATATAGCAAAAATTACGATAGATATGATGGCTACAAACAATGGTAAATAATTACCTTGTTTAGCCTCCGCTGCAAGAAAAGCATTGTATTCTTTTTTGGTTTGACTGCGGCCATAACCAGAATTGATATTATGCTGCCCTAATGGGGTAGAGCCCAAGGTAACATATTCCTTTGCTGCAATTAATGTTGTGACTGGCCCGAAGTCATGTTTGCCTTCACCGCTCAATATATACCACTTCGATTTTTCTTTAACGATCATCCTACCATCAGAAACAGAATACTGACCAGCTTCAATTCGCTTAATAGAGACCATACTCCCTCCTAATCACAACAGTTATCGGGCGCGGGGCATCCTCCTACAGGCTGTCTATAAAATTATAGGAGGGTGCACCCAAGCACTCGCTACGCCCGTGGGGCATACTACTCCGCGCCCGATCAATAGCTGTAAATACTAAAACGTATTAAGCAAACTCTTCCATGAAGTCTAACTCTGCTTGTTGACGAACCACACGACGGTGATGAGCCCACAATTCTTGAATTTTCTCTTTATTGCACTGCTGACGATCCACAAGCACACGAGTATTCAGCTCGCCACGTTTGCCAGCGGCAAGCGGCACTTTACTAAAGACGTACTGGTTCGAAATCAAATCCATAAACGGGCCTGACTTACTGGTCGGCATAATGAACAACAACTGCAAACCAAGGCTTTCGGTTAAATAGTTGATCACTTCTTTCGAACGAGTTTCATCCATTTTACTAAAGGCTTCATCCACTAATACCATGCGTAAATGGGTGTCGCCTTTATTAAAGCGGAACGCCGATGTAATGGCGGCACTGCGAATAATATACGCTGGTGTTTCTAACTGGCCACCTGAACCCGTACCGTATTGCGAAAGTGCAATGGGTTCTTTGCCTTCTGGTTGTTTGTAGATTTCGTAACTGCGGTAGTTACGGTAATCAGACAAACGCTCAAGCTCACGCATGGCTTTTTGTTCGTCATCACTTAATAGCATTTCCATTAATTGACTACGAACTTTCGCGCTTTTCGCGCTGAGCTCCACTTCAAATAATGTTTGGCCTTCACCGATAGATGGGTTCTTGATCACTTCTTCGAAGAAGTTCCAGTAATCTTTAAATTCTGGCACCCATTCCCAATCGAACCAATAGCATTCTTTATCGGTACCAAACTTATGATGACGCAGTTCGTTATTCATATCTTCTAGTGTGCGCTTACCTTCGCTAATCGCTTGATAAATGGCGTGACACAAGTTGGTAACAAATGCGTTGTCGAAACTGTCTTTTAAACTTGAAAGCTTATCTTGCTTTTCAACCAATATATTATTTTTCAAACGGTTGTGAATGCGGTCAACTTCACGCTGCACATCACAAATACCTTGGAAAAATACCGCGCTGTGTTCATCACCGTAATCTGGCACATACACAATCGAATCCACCGTTTGGCATCGCTGGTTATGATCGCTAATCGCGCGATCTAAACTTTGTGCTCGACTATTTAATTCGCTCAAAATGGCCTGTTGTTGATTCTTTGCAATTTCGGCTGTGGTACGGGCGGCTTCTTCGTCAGCGTCGACTAAACATTTTTCAACATCGAAGTCTGGCCATACCTTGGTAATAGAGCGCAGGTTGTCTTCATTCGAATCTGCTTTTTCAGCCGTAAATTCTTGTTGATCACTTAATACCGCGCAACGTTTTTCACTTTCTTTAAGTTGCTGTGCAGTACGACCTAACTCACCATCTAAGTTTTGAATCTGTTGGTCGAGCACTTGTGCTTGCTCAGCTAAGTCGCTGTATTCATCTTCAAGTAATGAGAAATCGGACAAATCTATTTGGTCCAATTGTTTCTCTGAGTTACGCCATTGGCGATTCACACTCACCATTTGTTGCAATTGATCGGCGTAACTTAAGTGACGCAGTTGATTAACAGACAACAATAAGTCTTGCGCTTCACGCTGACTTTGTTGTGCTTGGCTGGCTTGTTCAGCTAGTTGCTGGAACTCTCGTTGCTTAGCGCTTAATGCACGTTCGCGCGCGCCTTGGCCGAATACAAGTTCGGTATCGCTCATGTCACAGCGATACATAGAATAAGAACCTGACCCCATGCCTTGCTTGGTTAAACCACGGCGAGTCTTACGCAGTACTTGTGCATCCGCTGCTTGTTCAACACTGCCGTAGCTGGCCATTAAATAATGCTTAGCGGTCGCGTGTTCAAACTTCATTAAATTCATAATGGAGTTATGCGGTACATTTTGACGGTCTGCATCTTGTTTGGCTTTGCTGCCTTGAATCACCCGCGCACGGTTACCACCTGGCATATTACGCACAATACTGATGGCGTCTGATTCGTAGTCTTCTTCAACAATAATCGAGAAGCGAGCACCGCCAATGTAACCCTCAATGGCGTTTTGCCAATCTTGATCCAGCACTTCAACATAATCACATAGTACTTTAGGGTCGGCTTTTGGGCATTCTCGACGAATAGCATCTAATGCGGCTTCAACAAAGTATGGATAACTCACTTGGCTTGAATGTAAGCGATCCATGTCTTGTTGAATTTGGTGCATTTTCTTTTGCTGCGCTTGCAGCTTTTGTTCGCGGCGATCAGCAAGGCGCGCTAATTGGTCACGTAAGCTGACGCCTTCTGTGGTCAGTTCGGCGTTAAACCAAAGCTCACGCCATTGGTTGATTTGCTCTTGACGCTTGATGCCTTCATCAAGATGAGATTCCAGCGGTGACATATCAATCATGTCTTTATTTAAAATCGCCGGAAAGTCTAATTGATCCGCATCGGCAAGTTGCATGACTTGCTTTCCTTGCTGTAAAAACTTACGTTCATTCAGCGCAGAGATTTCGACACCTACACTGGTATTTTGTAAGGTTTTATAAATACTTTTGGTGGCATCTAACGTGTATTTAAGTTGCTTATCTTGCTCTAATAATAATACTGCTTGCTGTTGCAGTTGCTTTTTAAAGCTCTCTATTTCTTGCTCTAGATGATCTTTATCTTTTAGCGCAGGAATGCCCTGACGGCGCGCTTCTAATCCTACCAATTCTTCGCGGGATTGTTTACGACGGGCTTCGGCAGTTTCACGCTCGTTTTGTTTATGTGTTAAATCGCTGCGCAGTTGTTGCTGTTGATTTTTAGCATCACGATAAGCGGATTGGTCTTCAACGTAACGGCTTTTTGCGGCAACATAATGGGCGACCTGATAATCGATCCATTGGTCAATATAGGTTTGGCTATTGGACTTAGCATCCAACAAGACTTTAATGTTTTCAATCAAGCCTTGAGAGTCAGATTCCATAGCGTGAATGGTTTTCATTAAATCCGACACGCTGCGAATGGCTTCTCCTAAATCTTTTTTCTCTAAAATTTCATTGGCGACAAAACCATTAATACTTTTAACCGGTTTATACGCCATGAAACGAGAAAACGCTTTTGCTGCATTTAATGCTTCACGCTCACTAATAGCGTCATCACGACCTTGCAACGCACTGTATAAACGGCGCAAGTATTGTTTTTTAGTATCGTATTTTTCAACCGCGCGCTGGCCACAGCGTTTTTGTAAGCGTTTGAATATTTTATCAACCGCCACAACTTGTTTACTGCTGCCATCTTCTTCTAGTAAGAAATCACTTTGAGTCAGTTCATGGCCTGCAACAATCATCAACAAGAAATCACTTTGACGAGCAACCGCCTGGTTACCGGCTTTATCAATGTAGGCACTCACGCCAATCACGGCTGTAAATGGCTGACCACTTTCACCCTGGGTTGGGTGGAACACAGCGGCTAAGTAACCGTTTGCACCACCTGGACGCGCATAAGAGCCATCATCGCACCCTAAAACATAAGACGCCAAAGTTCGCACTTGCTTACCACGACCTTTTTGCGTGGCTTCGTCTTGACCTGGGTTGTAATTAAATAAATTATCATGGGCGGCCGTCATGATGGTTTGTATCGCATCGGCTGCGGTGGTTTTACCACTACCGTTGCCACCGCTTAATAAGTTTATCGGGCCGAATTCAAAATCAGTGGCGGGGATATTGCCCCAGTTTACATATACAAATTTCTTAAGAAACATTATTTAGACTCCTGCGCGAACACACTCGGGCTGTTTTCAAACGCCTCTTCTTCATCGTCGTTCACATGTTCGGCTTGTTCGCTGTTGCCATTCTCAAGCGCTTCGTTTTCATCCGCCACTTGTTGCTCATTCGCAATCGTTTTAGCATCAGCTTGCTCTGTCACATCAAGCGTCGCTTCTTCTTGCTCGGCGACTAATGTACTTAAAACATCATCGCTCACATAGCTCATAATCATTGGGCGCACTTTCAACCAGAACTCCGCGTTCTCTAATGCATCTTCATTAGCTAGTTGAATTAAACGTAATTGACGTAAGCGGCGGAATAAATTTTTACGTTCGGTCAGTTGCTCTGGCAAACTGCGGCCCAGCAAGTTTTTTAGTGCAATGCTCAATGACTCAAGGCTCACCATGACGCAACCTTGTTCGTCAACTAAACCTTCACGCAAGGCTTTGTCATATTGTGAACGCAGTACTAATACCAAAGCCACTTCGTTCTGGCTTAAGCGCACACGCATACCGCTGTTGAACGGTTGGTCGTCATCTTCCATACCGGGTACTTGCGAGCCCGGCGGAAAACAACGGATAAACTGAAAGCGACGATCGTGTTGAATACGGATCGCCATAACAGAAATATAATCTTGTACGATGTCTTCAATGCGTAGGTAACGGTCGTACAGTACTTGTTCAACTTGGGATTCATCGCGACAAATAACACCGTAATCCATTAAACGAATTATCAATTCGCTGAACTCTTTAAGCTGTACGCCTTCTTTTTCTAATAACTGTTCTATCTTGTTTAACATGTTAATCCTGGCCCATCTGCGAGCGTTGTCGGTGCCTTAGCACGCAATAGTCTCTACGCCGCAGCGTTTTCTTTTTTAATTAGGCGAATACTGAATACATCTTTTTGATCGAAATATTCATCTGATTTTTGATTCACCCAATTTAATTCAAATTGGTATTCACTGGATAAGTTATCCACCGCCCCCACACTGACGACGTGCGCAATGGCCAGCAAGTCGGCTGCGGTATTAACGGGAATTTCGCTTGAGCTGATTTCATCACGAGAAATAAACTGCTCGACCATAAAGCGGCGAACTTGATTATTGTTGACAAAGAACGCTTGATCGAGTGCTTGCTGCACGTATAGCTCACGGCGGCTATCTTGATCGACACTTTCTAGACCTTCATCAACACCACCATCAATCACCGTACGTCTTCTTGGTGCTTGCAAACGCACCTGACTTGGGTCGATAAACCGTATTTGCGGTACGGCCATCATGGAGGACACGTGTTCTAATTGTGCGTTTTGTTCAGCTTCGGGTAATGACGATAAGTGTTTGCACACACTCACTACATCATTGTGTTTTTGGCTGGACAAATAGCTCATTTGGCGAATAATAATATCGGCACGCTTGGTGAAATTTTGTAATGATTTACGCACTAACGGCAGCACATGTTCACAGGCGCTTTTTAAGCGATGTTCAATGTCATCTAGCACCGACCAAAGCAACGATTGATTACCTTGCACTTGCTCGGGCAGTAATTCACGTAAGCGTTTCTCTGCTTTTGCTTTCACGCTTTTTGGGCTGGCTTTAATTTGATCCACCAGCTGTGAAATTTGGTCACGGTATTTTTCAACGTTATCCGCCGATAAGCGGACCGCTAAATCCGGTTGGAAACGTTTTTCCATGAAATCGAAAAACTGGTCACTGGCTTTTTGAATCAGCACTTGGCCTTCCATTTCGCGCACAAGTGCACGCTTGCGCTCATCTAATTCACTGATCACATCGGTGAAGTCACTAATGATACGCTCTGAGTATTCGTAGGCGTCTAGCAAGTCATAAACTTCACCATGCTCAAGGAAGCTTTCTAGGGCATTACGCGTGTTTCGAGTATTACGGTGGCGAGCCACCTGCTGGGTTTGTTTGCCTTCAAGGAAAGGCTCGACAAAATGGCGACCCCAGCGACTAAAGCTAAAACTGGACTGTAAAGTGGCTTCATCGACCTGTTTTTCGATCCAACCGTGCTCAAGCAACGTATTAAGTAACCAAGAAGCCAGTTCACGGTTTGTTTTAAAGCGACTTTCTTCGTCTTCATCGTCGCTTTGCATGACAGGCGCACGCACGAGGGCCTCGCTGAAGATGTTGATCATGGTCTCGCGACTTAAGGCTTGACCATACTCAGCACTGCCAGCATGACTGGAGGAATAAAGCTGCTTATACAGTTCACGCAGGCACTCCACCATTTGCTCGCGGTACTTACTGGTGAGCGGGCGAAAAAACTGACTACGTTCCTGTTCAAAAAACATACTAATACAAGGCTCGAACGACAAATAAAGGGCACAACTTTACCTGAATTCCCCTCTTACTGGAAAGGGAATAACTGCCAATTTTCATACATTGAGAAGGGGTAAGGATATTTCCCCAAATGATGGGAAAAAGGTATGGTTAGGCACATGATTAAACCGCTCAGATTGCCAATCTGAGAGATGTAAGGATTCACATGAAAGCGTTATTACTGATTGCACACGGCTCACGCAAAATCAGCTCAAACCAAGAAGTGGCCGACCTAGCTGACAAACTCAAACAGCAAGACAGCCCATTTGCCCTTGTAGCGCATGGCTTTTTAGAGCTAACCACCCCAAAGATCCCAGATGCAGTGGCTGAGCTGGTTGAAGGCGGTGCCACTGAGGTGACTATATTGCCCTACTTTTTAGCGGCCGGCATGCACGTGACTGAGGATTTGCCTGAGCTGTTAGCCCAAGCCAAAGCCACTTATCCACAAGTAAGGTTTACCTTGTTAGAGCACTTAGGTGCGGCTGAGTTGATGCCAAGTTGGATTTTGCAGCAGGCAAGTCGGGGGAAGTGATTCGTTTAGGTTTAGAAACAGCTCCCGTAGGGTGGGCATTGCCCACCGTTAACACCCTCATGTCGGGCAGTGCCCAACCTACTTTGTTGGTTTATAACATTGCTTACACAGCATTAATTAATACAACTGCCATGGCCAATGTGGCGGGTAAACCTTGCACAATCAATATGGACTTTTTCGCGGTTGCACCGCCATAAACAGCCGCAACCATGACGCATGCTAAAAAGAACACCTGAATCTGAAAGGCAAATTCCGCGTTGCTATGAGCCAACCCCCAGAATAAACCCGCCGCAAGAAAGCCGTTATACAACCCTTGGTTAGCCGCCAGTACCTTGGTGTTTTCAGCGTCTTCTTTTGACATACCAAATGTTTTCATGCCTTTTGGTGTCGTCCATAAAAACATTTCAAGTACCAGTATGTACACATGTTCAATGGCGACCAGTAACACAAGTGCCGTTGCTAAGTATTCCATGGGGTTTCCTTTTTTATTTTATTTTTGAATGTTTATCATAGTCTCATGTTCAAAATGAAGAAAGGCACGATGCAATACAATAGTGCAACACCATGATTCGGTCATACGGTGCCTTAAAACTGATAATCTAATTCTAGCGTTGACGTTTGATAGGAAAAATCAGCCTGTGTATAAAACTGAAAATTCAGCCCTATTTGGAATCGCTTAACATTAAAATGGCAAATAACGTAAGCGTTCAATAAACCCCAACTAGCTATTGAGTAAATCCACGTTCCACGGCAACAACGCCTCAATATCTTCAAGGGATTTCGCTTGAGGCAATTTTGTAAAAACCGTTTTCAAGTACGCATAGGGCTCAAGGGCATTGGCTTTTGCCGTTTCGATCATGCTGTAAAGCATAGCGCTGGCTTTAGCGCCTTTTTGACTATCGCTGAATAACCAGTTTTTTCGGCCGATGGCGAATGGTCGGATGGCGTTTTCTACTG
>JAWUXY010000118.1:0-18631 GCA_034111105.1 Bermanella sp.
AGTTTGTCACCCTAAGTTATAATCCTTAAATCACATGTTTACTTTATTTATTAAACAAACTTAATCTAAGGCAAAGTAAGTAATCGGCTAAAGTATTAATTAAGCCTATTAAAGAAGCACCCTAGGTGAGAAAGGTCGTGAGGGAATCACGGCCTTTTTTTTATGTGTTTTTAATCATCTTTTTTATTAGCACTGTTTTTCTTGAGTGTGTAGCTTGCGGCCATTGCAATGAGTGTGATGAGCGTCAAAAGTAACAATCCTTCCCAGCTTAATAACCACTTAATATTAACCGCTTCACCTAATAAGTAACTTGGTAATAAGTAAGCTAACCCCCATGCGATAGCGGATAACCCGTTTAAGAGCATGAAATATCGAACGGGCATGTCCATCATGCCTGCCACCATTGGAATAAACGGACGAATGGGCCCAATAAAGCGACCAAAGAAAATACTTTTTCCGCCATGGCGATGAAAAAAATCATGACCACTTGTTATCCACTGAGGGTTATTTTTGAAAGGCCAAGCATTAGGTAAATGAGGTTGGAAAATACGACCAATATAAAAGCTGATTAAATCCCCTATAAAAGCACCCGATATGGCGCAAGCTAATAGCAAATAAACATTTAACTGTAAGTTGCCAGCCATAATACTCGCCGCTGTAATTAATCCCACGCCCGGTACAATAATGCCTACCACTGCAAGTGATTCACATAACGCAACAACAAAGATAGCAACAAAAATATACGCAGGATTTTGCGATAGAAAAATAAGAATAGAATCGATCATATTAATTGTTGAATGACATCAGTCTTAAAGCGGTTTGCTGTTGTTTGTGAACAAAGCCACTGGCTCGATCTAGGAAACTTTCAGCGCTTTCTTTATGATTTAAGCTGGCTAAACCAACGTTTAATTGTAAGTCACCAACGTCACCCCAATGCTCCTCCTCCATTTCTTTGAGTAAACGCTCTTTTAATACGACGCCACCCTCCATTGAACAGTTTGGTAATAAAATAAAGAATGTGCCCTTACCATTGTGAAATATATCATCGCCAGCTCGCAGTAGTGCGATTAATTTATGGCGAAAAATTTTAACAAGGCGGTTGCTGGCGTTTTTACCATGAATATCTTGAATTTGTTGGTAATCATCAATGGTAATAGCCAGCATAGAGAGCGTTCGGCTGGTGGTTTCGCTTCGGGCAATTTCTTGATGTAATTTTTTTAAAAGGTAGCGACTATTATAAGCGCCGGATTGATAATCGGTGACGGCTAATTTCAATAAGTTAGTTTGCTTCAGTGTATTAACATACGCATAACATAAGGAGCACATACTAATAAGCATATAGATGAAAACAAACTTTAATGTTTGCTCTGTACTTATTATAAATATGAGTTGTGACAGTGTGCATAGCACCACAGTCGTATTTAATAAAAACGCCCAGCTTAAAGGCAGTGCAAAATAACTAATAACGGGAAAGACATACACCCAGTGCATGGTCAGCTCTGGATTGAAATTTAATTGGTACTGCATTAATAATGCAACCGATGAGAGGGTCATTAAATTAATGTACTGGCTCATTGCACGATTGCGATTAAGAAATAAAAAAACGGAGGTGAAAATCAAAATAGCAATGGTCATGAGTTGAATCAGCAATACATCAAAATGCCCAAAAAAATAATGTGTAATGCATAATAAACTCATGGCCCCAGCAATGAGCGCATACAGTAAACTTAATGCAGGTTCTTTCTCCATACTGATATCAAACATGCTTAAGCTCCTGATGCGCTTGCTGAATCAAGCTGTCTTCAGTGTCTCCCACGTTTAAACTGGCAAATCCGACTTGGGTATAACCTTGAATGCTTTTAGGCATTTCACTGACCATTTGCTTTACCGTGATCAGTGCATTGTGCGAATTAGTATGGGGCATAATAATGGCAAAATCGTTGCCTTGAAGTCGATAGTATTGATCAAAGGGGCGTAAAAAATGCTCGATAGCCTGAGCGCAGAGCTTGGCTAGTGATGTGGTTTTTTCTCCCTTTTTACTGTTGCTGTTATACGTTATATAAACAAGCAATAAACCGGTTCCTTCACGTTCTGCGCGGTTGATTTCGGTATTAAGGGCGGGGCGCAAAAACTTTTCCAGCTGGGCCCCTGTTTCTTCATCGCTGCTAATAAGTGGTTCAAGCAATTGGTTGGTGCGAGATTTTACCATGGCTAAAAATAACGCAATGGTGCTAATGGCGGCATAACTAAATAGAATCTGGGCTTGGATAAGAGCTGGGCTGTACTGGATGAATATGTAAATTGCCAAGGGCGTGTAGGCGAGTACACACCAAATGGCAGTACGCAGTGAAAACAAAAAGAATGCGGCAATAGGGAAAAAATAAGACCAATAGCTGTGTTCGGCTTTGATGTCGGCCGTGAATAAGGAAAATACAGCCAGTAATATTAAAAACAGTGTGTCGACGTGATTACCAACTTGCTCTTGTTTACCAAATATAATGTAGGCGCCGTTAATCGTCAGCACAAGACCAAGTAACAGGGTGAATAAAGCAATGGTATTGGCCCCTGTCAGGTACTCAAGGTAAGCAATCAAACTTAAAATCACAGTGCCGATGACGCAAAATAAGATGCGAATGTGATTAACCGTTAATGCCTGCATGAAAGAGTGTCCTATAAAGAGCAAAACGCTGCCCTTGGCCTATAAATGCGAGCATATATTACCCACACACACAGGTTTAATACTAGCACGGACGAATCATTGTTTGGGTAAGCTCGCGGTTCAGGTATAATCGCGGCACTTTTCTTACGATTTGCCTCCACGGCCCTAGGCCACATAAGCAGGTAGGCAGCGATTGGGTAGATTTAATGGATGTAAAACACTACATGCTGCAAGTAGGCCAACAAGCCAGAGCAGCCAGTGCCGCTATTGCCAAAGCCGATAGTGGAGAGAAAAACCAAGCTTTATTTGCCATTGCCACCGCCATTGAAGCGGCACGCGATGAACTCATGGTGGCAAATAAACAAGACATGCAGCGTGGCCAAGCTAATGGCCTAGACGCAGCGTTGCTAGACCGTTTAGAGCTGACGCCCGCTCGAATCGACGCCATGATTGAAGGCTTAAATCAGGTGGCCGCCTTGGCGGATCCAGTTGGTGGAATTACGGACTTAGAATACCGCCCATCGGGTATTCAAGTGGGTAAAATGCGGGTGCCTTTAGGTGTGATTGGAATTATTTACGAGTCTCGCCCAAATGTAACGATTGAAGCGGCGAGCTTATGCTTAAAGTCTGGTAATGCGGCTATTTTACGGGGTGGGTCCGAGTCAATAGACTCAAACCAAGCCCTCGCTAAGTGCATTCGCCAAGGCTTGGCAGAAGCCGGTTTACCAGAGCACGTCGTACAAGTGGTTGAAACCACTGACCGTGCGGCAGTCGGTGAGTTGATCACCATGCAAGAATATGTCGATGTGGTGGTGCCTCGCGGCGGTAAAAGTTTAATAGAGCGCATCAGCAAAGACGCTAAAGTGACGGTCATCAAACATCTTGATGGTATTTGTCATGTGTATATTGATAATGATGCGGATTTAACCAAAGCCGTGAATGTGGCCATTAATGCTAAAACCCATCGTTATGGTACCTGCAACACGATGGAAACGTTATTGGTTCATGAAGCGGTTGCGGCAAAAGTATTGCCTCAGCTTGCCAGAGCCTATGGCGAGTTAGAGGTTGAATTACGCGGCTGTGAGAATAGCCGTGCTATCGTTGCGAGCATGTTACCTGCAACGCAAGAAGATTGGTCTACCGAGTATTTAGCGCCAATTTTAGCGGTGAAAGTCGTGAATGACATGGATGAAGCCATTATTCATATTAACCAATACGGCTCTCACCACACCGACAGCATTATTACGGAAAACTATACAAAGGCTCGCCAGTTCTTGCGCCAAGTGGATTCAAGCTCGGTAATGGTTAACGCATCGACTCGCTTTGCTGACGGTTTTGAGTATGGTTTGGGTGCTGAAATTGGTATTAGTACCGATAAAATTCATGCCCGTGGCCCAGTGGGGTTAGACGGCTTAACCTCGCAAAAATGGGTGGTATTAGGTGATGGTCATATCCGCAACTAATACGGCGAAACATTATGTGGTTATGGGTGGGACATTTGACCCAGTGCATGATGGCCATATAAAAAGTGCGCAACAATTAGCTAAGGTGATGGGGTATGCCCATATTTACATGATGCCCTGCGGTGATGCCTATCATAAACGAGGCGCGTCACACGCTAAGCATCGAGTAGCCATGTTGAAGCAGGCGCTAGCGCATCAATCGACGCTACTTGTTGACCCAAGAGAGACACTGCGCGAAGGTGCGACCTATACGGTTGATACCCTTATTCAATTACGAAAAGAGCTGGGTGAAGCGGCTCATATTTGCTGGGTGCTAGGCACAGACGCAGCAAAAGGGTTAACGCAATGGCAAGATTGGACGCTGTTTTTTCAGTTGGCCAACCTCATTGTGATTAATCGTGCGGGCGATGTATTGGCTGACCAAGACACCCATCCATGGCCAGCAAAGCAAGAACCAAACATCGAAAGATTTAAACAGCAAGCAAATGGCTGTTTGATGCAAGTGGCACTTGAGCCAGTTGCAGTGTCGTCGACGGAGATTCGACAGGCATTGCGCAAACAAGAACCTGTGGATGGCCATGTGCCACAGCCTGTTATGAACTATATTGAGCTACATGGGCTCTATCGAGGTAAAAACTGAAATCAATGGACACTGCAAAATTAAGTGAAATTGTAATTGATGCGCTTGAGAACTTAAAAGCTCAAGATATTACGAGCATCAATGTAAAAGACCGCACATCCGTAACCGATATAATGATTATCGCCACCGGCACCTCTAGCAGACACGTGCAAGCGGTCGCAGATAACGTTTCTGAAAAATCAAAAGCCGCAGGTTTGATGCCGCTGGGCTCTGAAGGTCGTGGTAATAGCGACTGGGTATTGATCGATTTAGGTGATGTGATTGTTCATGTGATGACCAGCCAAGCTCGTGAACACTATGATCTTGAGCGTTTATGGAGTGAGCCGCGCGTTGCGCAATAACCGTCCATGAAGATTAGAATTCTCGCCGTTGGGGGCAAAATGCCCTCATGGGTAGAGCAAGGTTTTAATGAATATGCCAAGCGTCTACCTAACGAATGCCGCCTAGAGTTAGTGGAATTGCCACTGGGCCCCAGAGGCAAAAATCAATCGCCTGCTAAAGCCATCGAAAAAGAAGGCCAAGCTATGTTAGCGGCAATGAAACCGCAAAACACCTGTGTGGCACTTGAAGTATTAGGCAAGCCTTGGAGCACGCAAGTACTCTCTGAGCAGCTAACGGACTGGCGCATGATTGGCCAAGATGTGGATTTATTGATAGGTGGGCCGGACGGCTTAAGCAAAGAATGCTCAGCGAAAGCAAAATATAAGTGGTCATTGTCGCCGTTAACCTTGCCACATCCACTTGTGCGTATATTGTTAGCAGAGCAGCTTTATCGAGCTTGGACGATTTTGAACAATCATCCCTATCACAAGTAAGATAGTAACTACTTGTTTTTTAATAATAAAAAAGCCTAAATGGTACGCAATCTATTTATCTGCTCCATAAGTGATGACTAAATGAGTTTTGCCTCAAAGGACGCACGAATTGAAAAAGACATATTTACTAAGCGCGCTTATTTAGCGGGCTTTTTTGTGTTTTTGTTAGTGTGTGCTTTGGCAGCACGTATGTCATTTTTACAGATTACTCAGCACGACCTCTACGCCAGTAAGTCTGAAAACAATCGTGTGCAATTAAAAACCGTAGAGCCCATTCGAGGTTTGATCTTTGATCGCAATGGCGTTTTATTGGCCGAAAACCTGCCCAGTCATAGTTTAACCATTGTGCCGGAGCGTGTGGATAACATGTCTCAAACACTTGGGCTAATCGAAGCCTTGGTAGGCATAACCCCTGAAGAGCGTGAAAGCTTTGAAAAGCGAGTAACGGCTTACCGTCGGCCCTACGAAGCGATAGCTCTTAAATATCGACTAGATGAAACCCAAATTGCCAAAATAATGGTGAACGATTATTTCTTAAAAGGTGTGCAAGTCGAAGCCGAATTAGTGCGCCATTATCCAATGGATGAGGATTTCGCCCATGTGATTGGTTACGTTGGGCAAATGAATGAAGCAGAGAAAAAACGATTAGACCCTATTCAATATAAGGTCACTCGACGCATTGGTAAAATTGGTATTGAGCGCCATTACGAAAAAGAATTGCATGGTCAAGTGGGTTATCAAAAAGTTGAGACTAATGCTCAGGGCCGTATTTTAAAAGTTCTAGAAAAGCAAAGCTCGATTCCGGGTAAAAACATCATTCTAAATTTAGATGCTCGACTACAGCGTACCGCCATGGAAGCATTTAAAGGGCGCCGTGGCTCACTTGTGGCAATGGATCCAGCAACCGGTGGTGTACTGACCATGGTATCCAGCCCATCTTTTGACCCTAATCTGTTTGTAAATGGCATCAGCTACAAAGATTACAATTCATTAAGAGATTCCCTCGACACACCATTATTTGACCGTGCGGCGCGCGGACAATACCCGCCAGGGTCCACCATGAAGCCGTTTCTGGGTTTAGGGTTTTTAGAGACGGGTGTGACCAATTGGAAAGAAGAGATTAAAGACCCTGGTTGGTACATGCTTGAAAACGACGAGCGTGTTTATCGAGATTGGAAGCGTCGGGGCCATGGTGATCACATTAATTTACGTGATGCCATTATTCAGAGCTGTGATACCTATTTTTATGAAATGTCATTTAGAACCGGCATTGATAACTTACATCCCTTTTTATCAAAATTTGGCTTTGGTCAAAATACGGGTTTAGATATAGCCAATGCATTGCCTGCACTGCTACCAGACCGAGAATGGAAACGAATATACAGAGGGCGCTCTTGGTATGCTGGCGATACGCTTAATTTAGGTTTGGGCCAAGGTTTTATGTTGGCAACACCATTGCAGTTGGCAACGGCCATGAATGTATACGCTGCAAAAGGGCAGTGGCATCGAGCAAAATTGGTTCAATTTATTGATAACGAGCCACTAGTAGAAGAAACCAAGCCGGATGATATTCTCCTAAAGAACCCCGAAAATTGGGATAAAATGAATAATGCTATGGAAGGTGTTATTAAACATTATTTGGGGACGGCCAGAGGTTTAAAACGAAACTTGAAATATCGTTTAGCGGGTAAAACCGGTACGGCACAAATTGTTGGCATTAAGCAAAACGAAGAATATGACTCTGAGGCCTTGCTTGAGCGTCAGCGTGATCACGCCTTGTTTGTAAGCTTTGCTCCAGTTGATGACCCTAAAATCGCAATAGCCGCAGTGGTTGAAAATGGAGAGTCAGCGGGTGCGACTGCGGCGCCTATTTCGAAGAAAGTGATCGATCAATTTTTAAACGATGATCGGCCCAAAGGAATCGCCTATGATTTTTAACAACATTAACGCGGTTGCCTTATGAAGGTGTCGATGGGCGTTTGCGAGGTGTGCCATGGCCGGTGATTTTATCCGTCAGCTTGATGATTCCGGTATGCAAAGTGGTCGTGGTATTTTGCAGCGCTTAAATATCGATATCACCATGCTGTGTTTGTTATTGCTGCTGTGTGCTGGTGGGTTATTTATTTTATACAGTGCCAGTGGGCAAAATATGGGCATGGTATATCGCCAAATGGTGTATTTAGGCTTAGGCTTTTTGGTCATGGTGGTGGTTGCACAAATTGATCCTCGTTGGTTTCAGATGTCGGCGCCTTGGGTTTATGGTGTCGGCATTATTGCTTTGATTTTGGTATTAGTTGCAGGCGTTGGGGCAAAAGGTGCCCAGCGCTGGTTAAGTGTATTTGGTTTGTTTCGTTTTCAGCCGTCTGAGATTATGAAACTCGTAACGCCTATGATGATTGCGTGGTATTTGTCGTCTAAATTATTACCACCAAGATTAAAAGTCATTGTTGTCGTGTTTACCTTGATTATGTTTCCGGCATTATTAATTTTTAAACAGCCAGATTTAGGTACGGCTCTGTTAATTTCATCGGCTGGTATCTTTGCTTTACTATTTGCAGGCTTAAGCGGCCGTTGGATTGTAATCGCTATTGTGACGGTTTTAGCCGTCGCTCCTGTTATGTGGTATGGCGTTATGCATGATTATCAAAAGCAGCGAGTACTGACATTTTTAGACCCTGAAAGTGATCCATTAGGCTCTGGCTGGAATATAATACAGAGCAAGACAGCAATTGGGTCTGGTGGGTTAGAAGGTAAAGGCTGGATGCAGGGCACTCAGTCTCAGTTAGAGTTTTTACCTGAACGTCACACCGATTTTATTATTGCCGTTTATGCAGAAGAGCAAGGGTTAATTGGGGTGTTGCTCTTATTAATACTGTATATGCTCATTACTCTGCGTGGAATTTATATGGCATCGCGTGGTCGAGATACCTTTGCAAGATTATTTGCAGGTGCGTTGATCGTCACGTTTTTCATCTACGTGTTTGTTAATATAGGAATGGTGAGTGGAATTTTACCGGTAGTGGGTGTGCCTTTACCGCTAATTAGTTACGGTGGTACGTCCATCGTTACCCTAATGGCGGCATTTGGCGTTATCATGTCAGTTTATATGCATCGTCGGATTTAATGTTATGAGGTTTACTGTGTTAGTAGCTGGTTTTGTTGTGTTGTTAAGTAGCATTTCTGTTTCTGCGGGTGGTTATGAAGACCACCCTAAATATGAGCCTTTTATCGCGGAGATGATAAAAGAACATAACTATGATGAAAAAGTATTGCGTGACGTACTCTCACAAGCTGAACGCAAAGATAAGATCCTTGAAGCGATCTCTCGTCCAGCTGAAAAAGTGAAACCTTGGCATGAATACAGAGATATATTTTTAACCGAGAGTCGCGCAAAAGCAGGTAAGGCATTCCTTAAAGAGCATAAAGCGACATTTGATGCCGTAGAAGAAAAATATGGCATTCCTCGTGAAGTCATTGCCGCCATTATTGGTGTTGAAACCTACTATGGCCGAATCACAGGGAGTTATCGTGTTATCGATGCTCTAGCGACCTTGGGGTTTGATTACCCAAAACGGTCGTTATTTTACCGTGAACTTAAAAATTATTTCCTAATGGTTCGTGATAATGATCTTGATCCTCTAACGATTAAAGGCTCTTATGCGGGTGCAATGGGTTTGGGTCAGTTTATTCCATCAAGTTACATTAGTTATGCAGTGGACTTTGATGGCGATGGGAAAAAAGATCTTTGGACCAATGTAGATGATGCCATCGCAAGTGTTGCGTATTACTTTAAACGCCATGGTTGGCAAGCGGGTGAGCCAGTCGCAAGCTCAGTAACGCTTTATAACGCAGAGGCAGACAAATTTGCCAATACCGGTTTATCGTTAAATGCGACGGTCTCTGAATGGAAGACGCGCGGTGTCAATACGCCAAAGAATATGAAAGATCGCGATGCGGCGCTTTTTCGGTATGACTTAGAAGAAGGTCAAGATTATTGGCTTGTGTATAAAAACTTTTATGTGATCACTCGTTATAATCGTAGCAGCATGTATGCACGTGCTGTGTCTGACTTTAGTGAGATATTGAAACAACCATGAAATTGATTCAGGCTTGCAGCATTATTGGTTTAATAATATTGGTGCAAGCTTGCTCCACTTCGCGCTATCAGCAACGTCACGATAGTACGCCGTTATTTCAAGCAAGCATTTTAAACCTAGACGAACCCAAGCCGATTCGGGAACCACTTTCTAGGCGAGGTAATCCTGACCAGTATGAAGTATGGGGAAAGACCTATGATGTACATAAAGGCTTAACCGAATATTCACAGCAGGGTGTTGCGTCTTGGTATGGTGAAAAGTTTCACGGGCACGATACCAGCAACGGTGAAAAGTTTGATGTTTATCAATTTAGCGCCGCGCACAAATCATTACCATTACCTAGCTATGTTCGAGTGACGAATCTAGATAACCAAAAAAGCTTAGTGGTTAGGGTAAATGATCGAGGGCCTTTTCATGGTGATAGGTTGATTGATTTATCTTATGCCGCAGCGGTTCGTTTGGGCTTTCATAAACAGGGGACAGCTAACGTAAAGGTCGACTTATTGGCCGCACCGCTTCCTCCAAGTGAATATTTATTTTTACAAGTGGCCGCATTTGAAGCCGAGCCTTCGGCTTTAAAAATGCAGGAGACGTTAGCGGCTGCTGTGCAAGAGCCGGTTTACATCACCAAAGATGCAAGCAATGGTAAAATTTTGCATAAAGTACGTATAGGTCCCTTGGATCCGGCAAAAATAGACGTGGTCCAGAGCACATTACAAGCACAAGATATCCATTCTACCTTGATCGTGCCTTAGCCACTCTTACCAAACACAATAAGCATGCTACAATGCGTCACCATTTTATTCATAGCTAATTACGGTCCTATGCGTTTACTTACTTTTTGCTTGGTCTTTTTGTTTTCTTTTGCGTCTTTTGCTGTCCCTAATATTATTCCTCAGCCTCCGGCTTTAGCCGCTAGCTCGTATATCCTAATTGATGCCAATAGTGGCGATGTATTAGTTGAGCATAATGCCGATAATGTGCTGCCACCAGCCAGCTTAACCAAAATGATGACAAGCTTTATCGTCACCGAAGAACTAGATTACGGCAATATCAAAGAAGACGACCTAACGCGGATTAGTGTGAAAGCTTGGAAAGCCGAAGGTTCTCGCATGTTTATTCGCGAAGGCACCTACGTATCGGTGAAAGACTTATTAAAAGGTGTGATTATTCAGTCCGGTAATGATGCCAGTATTGCATTAGCTGAGCATATTAGCGGAACAGAAGAAGCATTTGTTGATGTCATGAATCAATATGCAGCGTCATTAGGCATGGTGAATACTCGCTTTAAAAATGCAACTGGATTACCTGCTAAAGGGCATGCATCTACGGCTCGTGATTTATCCAATCTAGCTAAGCACATTATCAGTGATCACAAAACATACTATCCTCTTTATAAAGAAAAGAAATTCAAATACAACAACATTGAGCAGCCTAACCGTAACTTATTGCTTTTTTGGGACCCAAGAGTAGACGGTCTTAAAACAGGCCATACTGAAGAAGCGGGCTTTTGTTTAGTGTCTAGTGCCACAGAAGACGGCATGCGTTTAATCGCTGTTGTAATGGGCGCTAGCTCAGAGCGTTCCCGTGCTCGTGAATCACAAAAGTTATTAACATATGGTTTCCGCTATTACGAAAGCCATAAATTATATGACGCACAAGAGACCCTTCAAACTCAAAAAGTATGGCTAGGCCAAGAAGACGAACTGGCTTTAGGTGTTAAAAACGGTGCTTATATCACCATACCAAGAGGGCAAAAAGGTAACTTAGATGTTCAGTACAGTATTGATGATGTAATTAAAGCGCCTATCATTAAAGGCATGGAATATGGCCATATGACGGTCTCTCTAGGCGATAAAGTTTTGATGGATAAACCTTTGATTGCATTGAGTGAGATTGAAGAAGCTGGCTTTTTCTCGCGAATTTTAGATTATATTAAATTGTTCTTTTACTCCTTATTTAGTTAGGCCCTTGCATTTGCCTGTTTAACAACCATATTGGGGTTGAACAGGTTACCACTAGACGAATTATGGCTCAGAAAACACAACCCCCTAAAATTGAATTCCCCTGCGCAAATTACCCGATTAAAGTATTGGGTCAGTCAGGTGACGACTACGAATCATTTGTGATTGATATCATGCGTGTGCATGCACCTGACTTTGATGTTAACAAACTCAAAGTCAATCACAGCAGTAATGGTCGTTTTACATCGGTTACTTTTTTTGTAACGGCGACATCTCAAAAGCAGCTAGAAGAGTTACATGCTGATTTTATTCGCCATGATCGTATAAAGATGGTTATGTGATGCAGCTAGGTGTGCGCTATTTGGAAGGTGAGCTTGCATACGAACCCGTATGGCAGGCAATGAAGGCCTTTACCGATACGCGTGATGCGCACACTCAAGATGAAATATGGATACTTCAGCACCAAAGAGTATTTACCCAAGGGCAGGCAGGTAAACCAGAACATTTACTGCTGACAGGTGATATCCCTGTTGTTCAAGCAGACCGCGGCGGACAAGTAACGTATCATGGCCCGGGTCAGATCACGGCCTATATCATGGCTGACTTGAAACGCTTGGATTTAGGGCCACGGTCATTGGTCGATGGGATCGAAATCAGCTTGGTAAAACTATTGGCCCAGTACGATATCCAGGCTTACCCTAAAGCAGATGCGCCTGGCGTGTATGTTGGTGAAAGTAAAATAGCATCATTAGGCTTACGCATTCGTAAAGGGTATAGTTTCCACGGACTCGCGCTTAATGTTGATATGGATTTAGAGCCCTTTTTACGCATCAACCCTTGTGGTTATGCCGGAATGAATATGACACACATGGCTGAGCATACTTCTCAACCAAATATAAAGGTCGTTGGCCAAAAGCTAGTCGATCAAATTGCAACCTGCCTGCCTTACGAGGGCACACTAGAATTAGGTAATCACTTACCATGAGTACAGAGAAAAAAGCCAAGGTGGTTCAGGGTGAAAAAATGCGCGGCGCTGATAAGGTCGCTCGTATTCCAATTAAAGTGATTCCTACGGAAACGATGCCGCGTAAACCAGATTGGATTCGTGTGCGTATCCCGGCAAGCCCAAAAATCAATGAGGTAAAACAAAAACTACGTAAACATGGTTTACATACCGTTTGCGAAGAAGCCTCTTGCCCTAATATTGGCGAATGTTTTGGTGGTGGTACCGCTACCTTTATGATTATGGGTGACATTTGTACACGTCGCTGTCCGTTTTGCGATGTAGGACATGGTCGTCCAAACCCGCTTAATGCAGATGAGCCAAAAGAACTGGCCACAGCCATTGCCGACATGGGACTAAAATATGTTGTGATTACCTCGGTTGACCGAGATGATTTACGCGATGGTGGTGCTCAGCATTTTGCTGATTGTGTGCGTTACTCTCGAGAGTTAAGTCCAACTTTAGAGATGGAAATATTAGTACCTGATTTTCGTGGGCGTATGGATGTAGCCTTAGAAATTCTGGCGCAAACCCCGCCAGATGTGTTTAACCATAACCTAGAAACGGTGCCGTCCTTATATAAAAAGGTGCGCCCGGGTTCTGACTATCAATGGTCTTTGGATTTATTAAAGCGTTATAAGGCTTTGTGTCCCGATATCATGACTAAGTCAGGATTGATGCTAGGCATTGGCGAGACCAAAGAAGAAGTGATTCAGGTTATGCAAGATATGCGTGACCATGATATCGATATGATTACCTTAGGGCAGTACTTACAACCAAGTAAACATCACTTGGCTGTAGAGCGTTTTGTACACCCTGATGAATTTGACGAGCTGGGTGAACTGGCAAAACAAATGGGATTCAAACGTGTGGCCAGTGGTCCCATGGTTCGATCCTCATACCATGCAGACCAGCAGATGAAAGGTGAACCGTTGCTGAAATAAAATCAGCAGCAGGTTGGAAAGTGGTCTTTAATTAACCTGAATATCCCTATTTTTGTGATTATTGTTGGGCAATTCGAGTGAAATACCTCGAATTTGTACAATAACTCACCGTAAATGGAGAGTATTTTAATTTTTAACTGTATTAGTTTTGGCCTATTGCGCGAAGATGCGTATAATATGCGCGACTAGATTTATAGATGTCATCAAAACTATTTCAGGAGTGAGCAACTGATTCATGGCTAAACCTGGCAAGCGTTCAAAAGTATCACAGAAACGCCCTTCCTATAAAAAAATCATCAAGCAGCAAGAAAGCCAACCAGAGAATATTGTCGATCAAATCGCGGCATTAGAAGCTCTACTAGGTGGCGGCAGTGATGATTCTAAGGATGTGGTTAAAGCCAAAGCTGAGCCTCAAAAAGATCCTGAGGAACAAAAGCGCTTAGAAAATGAGCGTGCAGCGCGTAAGGCAGAAATCGAAGCACTCGAGGTAGAGCGTTCTAAAGAGCGTGCATCTCGTGAAGACGAGCGTCGTAAGCTTCAGCAAGAGCTGATTAAGCAGCAAGAAGAGCGTGAAGCTCGTTACAAAGAAGAGCAAGAAAAGCTGAAGGTCGAGCAGCTAGACAAGAAAGAGTTGAAAAAACAACTTGTCGAAGCGAAGAAAGAGCAGAAGCGTCTACAGAACTTAGATCGAATTGGTAAGCTTGATGCTGCGCAGAAAAAGCGCTTAGCTGAAATAGCCGAATTCGTAAAAAGTGGCGTAGCACCGCAATCATCTGTTAAAAAAGCCGCACCTGAAAAAACGTCAGCGAAAGCGACGACAGCTAAGAAAACAGCGGCTAAGAAAACAACCGCCAAGAAAACCACTGCTAAAAAAGCAGCAGTGAAAGCAGAAGACGACAGCGCTGAGAAAAAAACCACAGCGAAGAAGACAACTGCTAAAAAGTCGACAGCGAAGAAAACCACTGCTAAAAAGACAACAGCTAAGAAAACCACAGCTAAGTCTACGGCGAAGAAAACAACCGCTAAGAAGACAACGGCTAAGAAAACCACAGCTAAAAAGACCACCGCTAAGAAAACTACAGCGAAAAAGTCGACAGCTAAGAAAACCACAGCTAAAAAGACTAAATAGTTTTTACTGTGTTTTGGTGGTAATAAAAAAACCCAGCATATGCTGGGTTTTTTTATGTCTGTCTTATATATCTGTTAAGGGTCGAACTGTTGTAAGTGATTAATAAACTTCTCTTTACTTATCTCACCTAAAATATTGGCCTCGTCTATTAATTCACCATTTAAACCGTAAAACAATAATGCAGGGGGGCCAAATAAATTATGTTGCTCAAGATAGGCTTTGTGAAAATCATCAAAGCGAGTGATATCAAATTTAATGCGCACAAAATTTTCTAGCTGCGCTTGTACCTCTGCATCTTTGAATAATGTATTGCTCATGATTTTGCATTCAATACACCAGTCAGCGTATACATCCAAAAATACAATTTTTTCATCTTGCTTGGCTTGATTCAAAGCCGCGTTCAGCTCGCTTTGCTCACTTAATGTTTGAAAAAAGCCATTGCTATATTGTGCATTGATTTGCGCTGAGGTTGTAGAGGGCGAAGTAGGGGTTGCTGTTAACGGCCCCAATACCAGTTTAAATATAAGAGCGCTTGCAAGTATAAAACCTAATAGCGCAACACCTTTGATTAAGCGCTTGCCATAAGTAGCGGCAGGCTCAAAAGCACCGAGTACGACGGCATAGACTGCGATCAATATAATCCAGCCAGCCATGTAAATGGTTTCAGGAATAAAGCGCCCCAGTAGCCATAACGCTACGCCCAATAGTAATACGCCAAAGAAATGTTTAACGCCGTCCATCCAGGCGCCTGCTTTGGGTAAGGCATATGCGCCACTTGTGCCGATGATGATAAGCGGTAAGCCCATGCCTAGGCCTAGCGCAAATAAAGCAAACCCGCCTAATACGGCATCGCCAGTTGTGCTGATGTAAAGTAGTGCGCCAGCAAGTGGGGCGCTTACACAAGGGCTAACGACGATTGCACTGAGTGCGCCCATTAGTAGCACGCCTATTAGGCTGCCACCCTGTTGCTTTTGATTTAAATTATCTAACGGTTCTTGAATAAAACGAGGGAGGCGCAATTCAAATAAGCCAAACATAGCAAGAGCCAATATGACAAATAAGACTGCAAAAATACTCAGTACCCAAGGTTGCTGCATATAAATTTGAATATTAAAGCTGGCGCCGAGCGACCCCACTAATACGCCTGCCAGTGCAAACGTTAGCGCCATGCCTAAAACATATACGCCAGACAGTACAAAGCCTTGTCGTGCTGTTAGTGATTTTTGTCCTGCAATAATACTTGAAATAATTGGCATCATCGGAAGTACGCAAGGTGTGAACGTCAGGCCCATGCCTAGCAATAAAAATGTGGCGAGAATTAAAATTAAACCGGCACTTTGTAAGAAGCTTAAAATACCGTTAGCCTGATCAAGGTTGCTTGTGTTGTTTGGCTGTGTCGTATCTGAAGCTGAAGCGGTGCGATCAAAAGGTTCAATTTCAAGTAATGCAGTTTGTGGTGGATAGCACAGGCCAATTGCTTGATCGCAGCCTTGATAGCGCATTTTTAATTGCTGAGTGTTGTCTGGTAGTTGCGATAGCTCCACTTGGGCAGTGGCTGAATTAAAAAAGACAGCTACATCGCCGAAACTTGGGTCGCTGATAATTTGTGGTGTTTCTACGAATTGTGAATGAGGGTAGGGCGTTTTATCAAGCAGGCTGAGTTTTAGCTTATCTTGGTATAGGTAAACGTTATCAGATAATTCAAACTGAATACTGAGTTGCGAGCCGTCTTGTATTTGGCTGAATTTGATCGCTTCATGAGCTGGCAATGGTCCGGCTGTATCGTCAGAAAACAAACCTGCCCAGCTGGCTTGTGCGGCAAAAAAAGAAAAGAATAAAGAGAGTAAAACGCGCTGTAGCATCTTAATGGTCCGATAATTTTTTATTCAGACCATGATGCTGCAAATAAGTGCCATTGCCCAGAGGCAATGGCGGATTTTGATTGGAGTTGTTAACTGCTACGCGAAAGCGCCATTTCAGCCAGTGCCACCAATGCTTCTTTGGCTGGGGTGTTGGGCAGTACATCAATAGCCGCTTGGGCCGCATTGACATGTTCGCGCGCTTTTTGATTGGTGTAATCAATGGCACCACAGTCTTGTACGATTTCAATGATTTCCGCTAAATTTTCGGTGCCGCCCTTGCGAATGGCCTGACGAATCATGTGTACCTGCTCATCGCTGCCATGCTGCATGGTGTAAATGAGCGGTAGAGTGGGCTTACCTTCAGCTAGGTCGTCACCCACGTTTTTACCTAATTCTTCTGCGTTGCCAACGTAATCAAGCACATCATCCACAAGCTGAAACGCCATGCCAGTGTGGTGGCCATATAGGCGTAATGCTTCTTCTTGTTCCGTGTTTGCGCCAGCTAATACAGCACCGGAATGGGAGCTTGCCTCAAAGAGCATGGCTGTCTTGCCTTCAATGACCGCCATATATTGCTCTTCGCTGACATTGGGGTTTTTTACATTCATTAGCTGCATCACTTCGCCTTCGGCGATGACACGCGTTGATTTTGACAGAATATCCATGATTTTAAGTGAGCCAAGCTCGACCATCATCTCGAACGCGCGGCTATATAAGAAGTCACCAACTAATACGCTAGGAGCATTGCCCCATTTGGCATTAGCGGTGGCTTTACCACGGCGTAAATCAGAGGTGTCCACCACGTCGTCATGTAAAAGCGTTGCGGTATGTAAAAATTCAATAATAGCGGCTAATAGTGCGTGATCTTGCTTGTCATAAGAAAGGGATTTACTTGCAAGCAGCACGAGCAGTGGACGCATGCGTTTGCCACCACTTTCAATGATGTGTTGACCGATTTTAACAACCAATGGGACATCACTGCTGAGTTGTTCTAAGATCAGCTGATTAACTTGCTGAAAATCCTGCTCTACAACTTGATATATGTCTTTTACTAGCATGGGGTAAATCACTTTCCTCAAGGAATGGCTATCCTAATGAGTGATGCTAAAAGAGGCAAGAAAACTGCCTAAATTGCCTCTAAATTCATGGGTTTAAGGCCTAAATGGCAGCGCTTTTCGCTTGGTCCGTAAATCTTTGCTTATTAATGAGGGTTACTATATAATCCGCGACCGACTTGTAGTGCATTAAATGTACATGGTCCGCTCCCTACCATAGAGCTTCAAAGCGAAGTTCATAGAAGTAGGTGCCATCAGCCCGAAAGGGTGGCAGCCAAGCAGCAACCGAGAGACAAGCGATATTGATTGGCTTATGCCATTAAAAGCTCTTTGGAGAGAAACATGTACGCAGTTATCGTAACTGGCGGTAAGCAATACCGCGTTGAAGAGGGTCAAACCCTTAAAGTTGAAAAAATTGAAACTGCAACTGGTGAAGCTGTTCAGCTGGACAAAGTTTTACTAGTTGGCAACGGCGACGACGTTAAAATCGGTCAGCCTGTTGTTGAAGGTGCTAAAGTGACTGCAGAAGTCGTAGCTCATGGTCGTCACAAAAAAGTGAAAATCATCAAGTTCCGTCGCCGGAAGCACTCAATGAAGCAAATGGGCCACCGTCAGTGGTTCACTGAACTGAAAATTACCAGCATCTCTGCTTAATATTTTCAAAGAATTGAACGGCTTTAATCTCGAATCTGATTAAAGCAAACACTAAATTAAAGCTCGATATATTGTTGGTAACGGTGATATATCAGTGAAGGAGAAAAGGCATGGCTCACAAAAAAGCCGGTGGTTCTACCCGTAACGGTCGTGATTCCCAGAGTAAACGCTTAGGTGTAAAAGCCTTCGGTGGTCAGTTTGTTACAGCTGGTTCAATCATCATTCGTCAGCGTGGCACTAAAGTGCACCCAGGTGACAATGTTGGTTGTGGTAAAGACCACACTTTATTCGCGAAAGCCGATGGTTTCGTGAAGTTTGAACAAAAAGGTCGCATTTTCCGTAAGCA
>JAWUXY010000119.1:0-55709 GCA_034111105.1 Bermanella sp.
CTTAATGTTGCCGCAGGACGCTGGAGCTTTATGCTAACGATTAACAACCCACTGCAAGAAGGCGAAAACGCAGGTCATTTAATTATTCAAGACTGTACCCAATAAATTTTAATTATTGTGAGTGTTTAGCCGCTATTAAAATATTGTATTTTGATAGTGGCTCTTTTTATTGCAGCAATAAATCATGCCCCACAAGCAAATACTCTACCCTCCTATTTCCCGTCCTCTCACTAAAAAACCACATAAACCATTATTCTTACTAATACCCATTGCATGGCATATATCCCATGTTTTACAGACCAGAAAAATTAACACTCAACACTCCCATTTAAAATAGAAAAATAGGCGAATAAACCCATGTATTTTAAATCGACAGCTTATATGAAAATAGTCAGTCAACTATTATGCAATGTCAGATAAAATAGATATTAAACAGATGAAATAGCGTATTGCGTTATGTAGGGTATTTAGGATAAGAGCTAATGATTTTCACGCAAAATACAATCATTACCTGTATTACACAGTCAGAAAGAAAGGGAAGAAAAAAGACAAGAAAAACCCAAATAAAAAAGAGGAGCAAGCTCCTCTTTTTTATTTTTTACATTTATTTAAAGGAAATGATTAACTGATCATTCCGATATTAATATCACACCATTACTATGCGCATTAAACGTAACAGTCCCACCATTAACCACAGCCGTATTGCCCGTATACGCATCCGGTAGTACCGTGCCACTACTAAACAAGCCCCCTGTATTAATCGTGGTTGCTCCATTAGCGTCCATCACCACTATCACTTTATCATTATCTTTAACACGGCTAAACGTATAAGGAGACGATTGGATTTGCTGATGAGAGCCTGCACCAATTGCTATATGATTAGCACGAAACGTACCCAGTTTTTGCCAATGGGCAAGGAGACCTTCAGACACCGAATCCCAGTTCATATCTGAACGAGTCGGCTCATCCCAGTGCCAGTTATTGCCTTCTTGGCGTCCAGTTTCATCGCCATAAAAGATTTGTACACCACCTGGTGACATTAACAATGCATTACCCGCAAACATTAGGTTTACGCGATTGTACAACGCAGTATCATGGCTTGATATGTAACTTAGGGCATTAAAACTTGCATCGTTATTAATGGCTCCTGCATAGCTAGCATAAATTTTCTCTAAACTGGCCGTGTTTGTTGCATCATTTTGAAAGCAAAAATTAATAATAGAATCAAAACCATTATCAAAGTATTCACTTCTGCCAACACAATGAGCCCAGACTTCACCCGTCATCCAAAAGTCTAACGTCTGACCATCCGCTTGCGCCGCTGGGTTAACAGCCTGCCATTCTTTTAGCGCAGCGTTTGCCTGAATTTTCAACTCCTTCCAAACACTTAGGGGCACATGCTTAGCGGTGTCAACACGAAAACCATCTACGCCATACTCTCGCACCCAATCTGTCATCCATTTAATAAGATAATTCGCTGGCGTACGCATTAACCCTGTGTTGTTAAAAAACGTATTTAATTCAGTATTTTCTTGATTGAGGCGGCCTTCGTTTGTCCACTTGCGCTGCAATAACGGTGGTAAACCCACAGTATTATTAGCGTCGTTTTTAAAATCAGGCAAGCCAGCTAAACACATGGTAATGTCATTACCGCCATCGCAGTTTTCATAACCTGCCACGCCGCTTAAACGCATCCATTCACTGCCCCACCAATTACGCCATGCACCTGCATCTCCTTTGTTTAAATAATTATTAAACGATGAAACATTTAGCCCCTCAGGGTTATTAGTGAAATACTCGTTTTGCCAACCTGATGCTGGCGAGCCAAAGCCTTGTTCGTTCATGTCGTACAAGGTTTCATAACCGGAATGATTCAAAACCACATCAAACACAATACGTATGCCTTTACTATGAGCCGTATCAATAAACGTTTTTAGTTCATCTGACGTACCATAGTTGGCATCCACATTGGTAGGGTCCAGAAAATAGTAACCGTGATAGCCATAATGTTTGAATTGCTCGCCCGCCACATAACCATGGATTTGCTCAATAGGAGCAGAAATCCAAATGGCATTGACACCCAAATTAGTAAAATAACCTTCGTTGATTTTTTGAGTAAGGCCAGTTAAGTCTCCACCATGAAACGTACCTTCATCGGATTGTGAACCATTATAAACATTACCATTTTGATCTTTATTGCGACCATATTGGTTATCGTTACTGGTATCGCCATTTAAGAAGCGATCCGTTAATGTAAAATAAACCGTCGCGTTGTCCCAAGAGAACTGTGCTACTGGCGTTGGTTCGATTTTAGTATACGAATAACTCATGACGACGGATGTCGTGCCATCAGTTGCCCACACATTTAACGTCACACTGTCACCGACAGATAAATTCTCACCAATGGTTATCACCTTACCAGTATTAAAGTCTTGGCCTAATGATGGGTCATCACTACCAAAGCTGTACTTGCCTGTGGTGACCGACTCGCCTGACGCTTGTAAAGTCACACTGATCCCATCTGTACTAAAGTTACTACTGCCAGGTAACGCGATAACTTCAAGCGCTTGTAACGGTACATCACAGTTATCGGTCCACGCCGCGCTCTCCATGAAAAAACAACCATCTTGCGAACGATTAAGATCAATCGTTTTATCACTGCCTGCATTATTAAAAATAATATTTGAAGAGTCTGCCGTCTTAAACGTATATTTAAACCAACCCTCACCTAAATGAGTCATCACATCGCCAGGCCACGGGGAATCCGCTTCAGAATTTTCTGGTAATGCATTCCAATGATGAATTCTGGCATCCCAATCGGACCATGCTTTCAAATAAACCGAAAAGCCATCATTGTCATTGATCATTTTTGTGTAGGTATATATTTGTGTATCACTGCCTGCGTCATTGGCGGCGTACACTTGCAAGTCTTGGCTTGCGCCATTAGCTAATGCATCACCTAAGGTGATCACATCCCCATTATTAAAATCAATGCCTTGCGTCATAACATCGCCACTGCCAATCAAGTACTTAAGCGTTGTTAATGCATTGCCATCGACATTAAGGGCTATCGATAAACTGTTTGAATTAAAAGTAGTGCTAGATGGCATAACCATTATTTCAGGCACAACCGGATCAAGCATACAGTTGTTAGTCCAACCTAAATTAATATCGTAACAACCACTGCTATTACGGTTTAGGTCTACTGTTTTATTGCCATTGCAATCCATAAAAATAACATTAGCAGACGTCGCGCCCACCACATCAATAGAATAAAAACCGTTTATTTCGTTTAATTGTTCGGTGCACCATTGCGTATCGTTCATGGTACCCGCAGGTAATACATCCCAAACATGAACAAACACATTAGGCCAGTTGGCTGGCTTTTTAAACTTCAGCGTTAATACATCCGCTTGCGTCACCACCACAGCCGCACTACTGGATTTAGTCTCAAAACTTGCGTTGATAACGGTGCTGCCCTGCGCAACCCCTAATATGGCACTGCCCGTTATAGATGCCACCTGCTGATTACTTGTGGTCAGTATTGCATCGCTTGTTACATCGAATTTACGGCCATTAGTGTAATGTGCTTCAACGCTGATATTTTGGCTACTGCCCACCGTTAACGACACATTGGATGGCATGACTGTGATGCTGCTTAGAATTTTATCCGTGTCATCTACAACCTGTGTGACCATTTTTGTTACTGGGTCAAATCGAATAATATACGTGAGGTTATCATCAATGATGCGATCATCACTTGGGTATGATTCGCTCCAATGACCATTATCAATTCGATAACGAGCACTGCTGTCTTCACCAGAAAACGTCTGGGTGCTGACGTAAACACCATTAACCTCGTCCCATGTCATTTCGCTGGCGGCCCAATTATTAGGCGTGCCTCTGAAATACCATTTCGCAATACTCTGTTCATCGCAATCAGCCACGTTTTGCACGTTAATATCATGAGTGCTTACATTAAAGTTGATTTGATAGCTGGCATGATCAACCACCACCCTATTACTACTAGGGTAACTTTCGCTCCAATCCCCTGTGCGATCTATTTTAAAAGATGCAACACTGCCTTCACCAGAAAAGGTTTGGCAAACACTGAGCACATTTGAATCGGTTGTAGTAGACAGCGCTAGCATTTGCCAACCATTGCTGGAACCCCGATAAAACCATTCTGCGCAAGCGCTTGACGATATCGTTAACAATATCATCAAAAATGCCAGAGATTGGCTGGATTTATTCATAAAAAACATAGTTGTTTTCTCCTAATTATTTTTATTTTAACTTTTCACAAAAAAACAAGGGACGTCGTTCATTCAATATAAACACTTACTAATAGCGCATTAAGATATTCTCTCAGGTATCCTAAAAGTCGAGCCAAACAAGAGCGTTACTTACCTTTTAAACGGGTCTATTTCTACCTAATTGAATAACAACATACACACTTCATCAAAGTGAACGCGTCGCAAAAATTTAACAATATGAAATTATTTTTTCGTCATCGGACTTCCTTATATTAGATTTTTGTTAACAGGCTTAAGCCAGCACATTGAATAATAAAACAAATATCTTTTATTATTTTTGCCATCATATTTTTTATGACCAAAAAAAAACGCCATTTTATTTATTGCCTTCATAAAAAATGTAATCGATTTCACAATAGTCATGTAACAGCGTTACAGCAAGGGTAAAAATAGGGTATTTACGGTCAATATCGGTAATATTTATGACATTATTGTCGGTAATAATTATGTTTGGCTGGTTTTATCGAAAAGGGAATACTGCTGATTTAGGAAAGAACGGGGGATCAATAAAAAACAACATCCGTCAGCCCATCAAATGAAATTCAACAGGCTATTTATTAAATAAAGTGTTTAAATTTGCTACTCATTAACGGTTATTTTAGGCGACTTTAAGGTGTTTAAATTCGATAAATCTTCTAACTCTCGCACCATTAAACCGCCAAAATATACAATCGAAAATGGTGCTTTTGCATTTAAGGGGTTACAGATCTTTTTTTCAATAAACGTCCAATGTCGCTTTATTTTCGCATAAGATGCCGAATCGTGCTTAACTTGGGCCATATCTAATAACTTATGACGTACTTCATCACATGCTCGCGCAATAAACGCTTCTGAAAATAATTCAGACCGAGACGAGGCGAGTGCTCGCTCTGCATGCATCTCTATAGATGCCATAACAATATCAATAACTTCAAAAGCGTTTGAGGTGCTTGCATCCATTTTTTGTATTGATGTTGATGTCGAAATTGCCCTATCGATCTTTTGCACTACATCAAAATAGATCTCATATCCTTTAGAGGTGGTAGCTGTGCCGGAGCTTTGGAAATACTGAATGGTTGGCATGCTTGATGACTGAGAAAACGCGTTCACGCTTGCCATTAACTCAACACCCAGCATACTTTCTATTTGTTTAGATTTAATTAACTGCTGAGTTAACGTTAAAACATGATCAAGATTCAACACCATTTGATCATGAGCGCGTAAGTCGTGATCGACAATTAATGAATATGCATAAGTATTACGTACTTTAATCTTTAATTTTTGTAATTGATAGACAACCTCTAATGAGTTTTTTTCGTATGAAAGACTACTATTAGCAGCCAAAAAAAAGCCAAAAATAAGAATAGTTTTCGCCGTCATTAACACACTTAAACGAATATATGATCGTATTATTATTGAAAAACACTGCACTTTGGCTTCCTCATTTTATTTTTATAATTTTCTAAAGGATTCTATCTATTTTTAATCATATATATCCGTACCACTTAACAATAAAATTTTTTATTATTCATACACATTCGTAAAAAAACGGGTCTTTCATCATTAAATGGCTTTCTGCTTATGCATTAATTAAAGTAACAAATGCCTTATATCGTTTAAGAGATTTGAAATATAAACCGTAAATCTTGCAGCTTCTGCACCATCAACCACTCGATGATCATACGTTAACGATAATGGCAGCATTAACCTTGGTAAAAAGGTTTGACTATTATAATCGTAAACCGGCTTCATACTTGAGCGAGATAATCCAAGAATGGCCACTTCAGGCGCATTCACAATCGGTGTAAATTGTGTCCCGCCAATCCCCCCTAAACTCGAAATACTAAAACAGCCCCCTTGCATGGCATCTAGTGGCAGTTTTTTCTCTCTGGCTGCTTTTGCAAGATGAGCCGCTTCTTGGGCGATATCAACTACGGTTTTATGATTCACATTTTTAATCACAGGCACCATTAACCCTTGCGGAGTTTCAACTGCGATACCAATGTTAATGAATTTTTTAATAATCAATATTTTTCCATCAGGATCAATCGATGAATTAAATTGTGGGAATTTTTCTAATGCCTTCGCCACCGCTTTCACCACAAAAGCCAGCATTGTCACCTTGAAATCAATTTGTTTAGGTAACACTTCACGCCTGTAGTGTTCAAGATCCGTGATATCGGTTTCATCAAATTGCGTCACCATCGGAATATGGCGCCAACTTCGACTCATGTTGCGCGCGGTGGCCTGCTTGATACGGTTTAGTGGTTGCTTTTCAATTGGACCGAACTGGCTAAAGTCGATGACAGGCATTTTGTCTGCTTCAACCATCGCCGTTGCAGGTGTATTCAGTATTTCTTTAACATACGCTTTGATATCGTCTTTAGAGATACGCCCTTTGGATGATGTCCCTTTAATCGCTTGTAACGATACCCCTATTTCTCGCGCTAAGCGGCGTACAGCAGGCCCTGCGTACACCGTTGTTTCGGTGTTTTCATTGGCATCATTTACTGATGGCGTCGCTGGGTTTTGACGCGCGACTGCTAGCTCACTAGGCTCTGGGTTTTTCATGCTCAATGGCGTTAACGAGGATTCTGCCGCCGTGCTCTGATCGTGTGCAGGCTTTGTATCATGTGAAGATACGTGCGCGCCCATGGCCTGATCAAAGGTAGATTCAATGACCCCGATGACAGCACCTGTTTTAACCTCATCCCCTTCGTTAATATCGAGACGCTTTAATGTACCTGAATACTGCGCTGGTATTTCCATCGTGCTTTTGTCGGACTCTAGCACGAGCATGGTTTCATCTTTGGTGAGTGCATCACCTACCTTCACACTCACTTCAATAACCAATACACTGCCATCTGTCCCTAAGTCAGGCATCAAAACAGTTTGATCTTGTTGTTCTGATAACTGGGCACATGCTTTTTCAGCGACTAATAACGCTTGCTGTGCAAAGTTTTCGCCCTCTACACGATTCGCCGCACCGCTATCTTGGCTTACCTCAAGCATACTATGTGATTGGTCTGTGCTTAAACTGTCTTGTAACAGTTTCATCATTGGTGAGCCCGTCGCTACTTTATCGCCTACATTTAAAAGCAGTTCTTTGATCTGCCCTGCTCTAGGTGAAGGGATGTCCATGGTGGTTTTATCCGACTCAAGAACAATCATCGTTTGATCTTGTGTGACCTCTTCACCTACTTCTACACTCACCTCAATTACTTCAACCTCTTCAGAGGCACCAATATCTGGAATATAAATCGTTTCAGAACTCATGGTTAACTCCTAGCGTAGTGTTGGATCAATTTGATCAGGATTAATACCAAAGCGTTTTATGGCCTGTGCAACCATAGCCCGCTTGATCTTACCTTCATCCGCTAAAGACGTTAGCGCAGCTACACAAATATAGTGCCTATCGACTTCAAAGAAGCGACGTAATTTACTGCGCGTATCACTGCGACCGTAGCCATCTGTTCCTAACACCCGATATGTTTTAGCACCAACAAATTCACGTATTTGATCTGCGTAAATTTTCATGTAATCGGTGGCAGCAACAATTGGCCCTTCAGTTTGGCTAAAACGTTGTTCAACAAAACTTATTTTTTTAGTCTCGCTAGGGTGCAACATATTCCAACGCTCAGTGCTGAGTCCTTCTTTTCTAAGTTCGTTAAAACTGGTAACACTCCAAATATCAGCGCTTATATTAAAATCATTTAGTAATATTTTTTCAGCTTCAATCACTTCGCGTAAAATTGCACCCGAGCCTAATAATTGAACATGCAGATCTGATTTTTTTTCAGCTGTTTTAAATTGATACAGACCACGAATAATGTCTTCTTCGACATTCGTAGGCATGGCTGGTTGTGCGTAGTTTTCGTTCATTGCGGTAATATAATAAAAGACATTATGTTGTTGCTCTAACATACGTTTGAGCCCATCCTGAATAATGACAGCCATCTCATACCCAAATGTAGGATCGTAACAAATGCAGTTGGGAATCGTGCTGGCTAAAATATGACTATGGCCATCTTGGTGTTGTAAGCCTTCGCCATTTAATGTGGTACGCCCAGATGTTGCACCAATTAAAAACCCGCGAGCTTGCGCATCTCCTGCCGCCCATGACAAATCACCCACACGTTGAAAGCCAAACATAGAATAAAACGTATAAAACGGAATAAGTGTGCAGTTATTCGTGCTATAGGACGTCGCCGCGGCCAACCATGCTGAAAAAGCACCCGCTTCGTTAATGCCTTCTTCTAACATTTTTCCTTTTTTATCTTCGCGGTAATACATCACTTGGGCTGAATCAACCGGATTGTATTTTTGACCTTGCGAAGAATAAATACCCAATTGACGAAACATGCCTTCCATACCAAATGTACGGGCCTCATCGGGTACAATCGGCACCACTCGCTCACCGATATCTTTGTTCTTCGTCATCAAGCCTAATAGACGAACGAACACCATAGTGGTTGAGATTTCACGATTATCGGAACATTTCAAAATGGGATCAAACAGCGACAATGGTGGTACGTTCAGCGTTTCACCGACGGCACGGCGCTGAGGTAAAAAACCTCCTAGCTCTTCACGTCGCTCTGTCATGTATTTAATTTCAGGGCTATCGGGTGATGGCCGATAAAAGGATACTTTTTCTATTTGCTCGTCATTGAGTGGGATATCAAAACGGTCTCTAAAGGATCTTAACGCCTCGACATCTAATTTTTTAACACTGTGAGTGGCATTTTGTGCTTCACCTGCGCTGCCAATACCATAACCTTTTACGGTATGCGCAAGAATAACCGTTGGTTGCCCTTTATGTGCAACCGCCGCGGCATATGCTGCGTATACTTTATACGGATCATGGCCACCTCGGTTTAATCGATAAATATCATCATCTGATAAATCTTCAACCAAGCTTAATAGCTCAGGGCTTGTACCAAAAAAGTGTTCACGGGTGTAAGCACCACCTTTTACTTTATAGTTTTGTACCTCACCATCGACCACTTCGTTCATGCGTTTTTGTAGCAAGCCTTTTGTGTCTCTTGCCAAAATAGGGTCCCAATGTCGACCCCACACAACTTTAATTACATTCCAACCTGCACCTCGAAACTGTCCTTCTAAATCTTGAATGATTTTACCATTACCACGCACAGGGCCATCTAATCGTTGTAAATTACAATTGACGACAAACAACAAATTATCCAACTGCTCTCTGCCCGCAAGTGATATAGCGCCTAATGTTTCTGGTTCATCGGTTTCACCATCGCCAATAAACGCCCAAACTTTTCTATTTTTTCTTTCAACTAACTCACGCTTATCAAGATAGTTCATGATGTGCGCTTGATAAATAGCTTGAATCGGCCCTAGCCCCATAGATACAGTAGGGAATTGCCAATAATTAGGCATCAGCCATGGGTGCGGATAAGACGATAAACCCTTGCCATCGACTTCTTGACGAAAATTTTCTAACTGGGTTTCATCTAAACGACCTTCTAAATATGAGCGCGCATAAATACCAGGGGAGATATGACCTTGGTAATAAATAAGGTCTCCCAATGGGTTATCTAGTTTCGTCTCATTTGGAGCCCTGAAAAAATAATTAAAACCCACGTCATACAATGTGGCACTGGATGAAAAACTTGAAATATGACCACCTAAGTCGCCCTCTTTAGCATTCGCTCGCATCACCATAACCAGTGCATTCCAACGAATCAGTGATCGAATGCGACGCTCCATAAATAAGTTACCCGGCATGGATTTTTCTTCATTAACCGGAATAGTATTGCGAAATGCAGTGACATACGCATAAGGCAAAGGTGAAGCATTGTTACTTGCATGTGCGGCTAACTGCTCAATAATACTGCGCGCACGCTCTGGACCTTGATATTGAATAATATTGCTTATGGCCTCTAGCCACTCTTGATCTTCTAAAAATTCTTGGTCTTCTGCTACAACTGATGTACTCATAATGAAATCCTAAATAATAACGGCATAACACAACACATGAAAATCGTGTCGATAAAGAATTAGCCACGGGCTAATATGAACGGTGCTTAACTTATATTGATGACGCTAGTACGCTGTATTAGCCAAGTTCACCACGTTGTTTTAACTGCTCCTTTATTCGCAGTAAACGATTGTATTTAGACACCCGACCTGATGGGCATAATGAGTCCATTTTAATGTGATCTTCACAGGTCGCGACCGCTAAATCACTAACTGCCGTCAATACACCTTTGCCAAAATAACGATCCATGTCGTTATCTCTAAGCTCTAATGTTTCACGATAACCAGTAGACGCACCAGAAGGCGAACATGCCGAACCAAAAAAATCTCTCGTTAAATACACATCCGCTTGAATAATTGGGTTTCCTCGAATGTCGAGTATTTCTCGCGCACTAATATTAATTATTTTTGACATTACATTTATAACCCTACTATTTTTATTTTAATACTGAGATGTTAAAAATTTAACTTTACTGGGCTTCCTTAAAATTAGGTGATGTACTTTTTTCAACTAGGTTTTTCAACCACACCAATGTGTTAATTCTAAGCGAATAAATGGGAGCTTTAATCAATGCTTCACCACCAAGAGCAATAGCAAATACCCACTGCACCGGTATTTGATAGATCAATCCTGATATCGCCGTTAGTGGTAAAACAATTAACCAAATCACGACCATATCCACATATAACGTAAATTTAACGTCTCCGCCGCTTCGCAAAATAGACACACACGTAACAACATTAAATAGGCGCAACCAAAGGGTCACAGAGATTACAAAAAACATATCAACGGCTATGTTCAACACATCCCCATCCACACCTCTGTATATGTAAAACACTAAGTCGCTTAAACTTAACAAAACCAACCCATAAACAATGCAACCAAACGTTATTAAGCTTGTTAACATGAAGGCTTCTCGCTTTGCATCGGAAAATTCATTTGCCCCAAGACGACCAGAAATAATAATGGAAGCGGCACTGGTAAAGCCGATAAAAATATCAATACTGATCCCTTCAATTGGTCCTAATAATGTAATCGCGGCTAATGCTTCTGTTCCCATTAATGCGTAAACCACCGTGAAAGAAAACACTCCTAAGCCCCAGATAAATTCATTCAACAATAGCGGTAAACTTTGCTTAACAAAGCGCTGAATTTCTTCTATTTGAAAGCTATTAATAAATTCTTTGAAATTAATTCGAATAGCCGAACGCCCTACATACACGCATGTAATCAATAAACCACATTCAATGCACTTCGCTATTGATGTGGCATAGGCTGCGCCTTCGACACCTAGTGCAGGGGCCGAAAAATGACCAAAGATAAGCACATAGTTCATAAAGGTGTTCACAATCACAGCAACAAACCCCACCATCATGGGTAATAATGTTTGGCTATTTGCTCGTAACACCGCAGAAAAAATTGACACAATGGCCATGAGCAAATGAAAAGGCGCGGTAATACTCAAAAATTGAGCGCCGATACGAATCACATTTTCGTCATTGCTAAATAACGACATAATATTGTCAGGAAAAAAAACAGCGCCAATAGAGATAGGAATGACTAATACGAGCGAGAACGCTAAACCCAGTGACAACGTGCGCTTAACCCCTGCCATATCCCCTTTTCCAATATATTGCGCCGCTAAAATACTAGAGCCTGTGGCAAGACCAGAGATCATCAAAATCACCACAAAAAATAATTTATTCGCCAAGCCCACTGCCGCCACTTCAGCGCTGCCTAATGAGCTCACCATAAGCACATCAATTAATGATAACGAAGACGCTAAAATTAATTGGAGCGAAATAGGAATCGCGAGTGCCAGTAGATTTTTATAAAAGCTACGGGGCGTATTTGATACAGCGTAGCGGAAACTGAGATACATCACTATTACCTGTAATCGATTACATTAATTATTATTTTTTAATGCTTGAAGCATGTAGAGGCTTAAGCCATAAACATTCATAAGGCGCAAGTTTGATACCCTCATTAAGATTAATCACCGAGTGTTCACGGGACTTACTCAATACGTGCGTAAAAGCACCACACAAATTATTAAGTGCCAAAACAGGTTCATTAATCTGTGTTTGATAGGCGCTAAAATTAGCCAGTACTAAAATAGTGTCTGCAGCGCTGCCCCGTTGAAACGCCAATATTGAACGATCATTAAGATTAATGGTGGTCAATTGAGACCCAGAAAAAATCACTTCGTTTTTTCTCGCTTCGATCATCGCTTTAAGGCCATAAAAAATGCGTGATGCTGGGGTATCGAGCTGACTAATACTATGTGCGTCTTTTACCCAATCTTTTTTTATTCGGTTAACCCAACGGCTGTCTTTGCACTTAGCGATGTCATTAATAAAGGTATAATCATTTAATGCACCCACTTCATCACCTAGATAAATGAGTGGTAACCCCCCTACTGACAAAGCCAAACTGTGCAGCAGTAAAATTCGCTGCACCGATAAATCAATATCAAGTGATTTATTGTTATTAATACCTTGTTCAAGACCGGATAATGATGCAGTGGTGCCAGATATACGAGCAAGCTGAGTATCATTATCACGCATGAAAGGTAAACCTTTTGCAAAGCTTTCTTCGTGCTCACCACTGTAAAACTGATCTAAAAATCGACGAGTGGTCAACGCATCTGCGCCAGTGAATTGAATATCTAAGTCACAAAAAACCCAAGGTATATCATCATGACTACGAATATAATTGATCCAAGTACACCCTTCTGGCAAGGCATGCCAGCGCTGCAAACTAGTCGCTAATAAGTCGACATTGCCGCACGCTAACGCATGCCACAGCGTTGAAGATAATAACGGTCGATAAGACAACGTTGCTGAATCAACACTGACATAATCAATGACCTCTTGAGGTTTAACGATGGCTTCTGATTTGAATTCTAGACCTGATGTGACCAGTTTGGTTAAATTTTTGAACAATCGAACCAATATTTGTATTTGCGGTAAACTTTTACAATTGGTGCCTTTTTCTTTCCAAACTAGCGACACAGCATCTAAACGTAAAACATCCACACCTACATTTGCCAAATACAACACGTTATCTAACATACCTTTAAGTACATTCGGGTTATGGTAATTTAAATCCCATTGATTTACGTTAAAAGTCGTCCAAACCCAGCGATTAACTTTTGAATTGTAAATAATGTTTTCCCCTTTATCTGGGAAAGTCGCTTCGACATGCTGGATAATGTCATTCACTTCGCTTTCATCGTCAAAAAATAAATAAAAGTCTTCAAATTCTTTGATGCCAAGTTGAGCCTTTCTTGCCCAGTCATGATCATCTGCTGTGTGATTGAGTACAAAATCAAGTACTACATTTATTCCTTTCTCGTGGCATGCATCAATGAAATAGCCCATTTCGTCCATGGTGCCTAAGTCTTCACGAATCGATTTATAATCTGAAATGGCAAAGCCACCATCACTATTACCCATTGGTACTTTAAAGGGCGGCAATATATAAAGATACGTAATGCCAAGCGAACTTAGATAATCAATTTTTGACATCATCCCACTAATATTGCCCGCAAACAGATCGATATAACAACTTGCACCGATCATCTTATGGCTATTGTAAAAATCATGAATAGCGTGTTTTTCTGCGTCTCTTTCTATCAAATTTTTAGGCCGTGATAACCAGTATTGTGATGCCATCATGATGGTTTCATAAAATACATTAAAGGCTTCATCTCGGTCTGAGTATAGCGCTAGATAATCAAACGCTATTTGCTCAATAGTATCCGTTACTGTTTGCTTAAATTTATTTAAATCTCTTTGCGTGGTCTGTATGTTTTCACAACTAATATCGACATCTAACTTTGATAAAGCACGATCGATAAATGAAAATACTTGGTTATCTGGCTTTACACTCAATCGCTCTTGAGTCACATCCGCTGTATTCATTTTATCTCCTTTTTATTAAGCATCTAGGCTCGAAAGTTGATGGGGATTTTCTGTGGCTGATTCATGTATTGCTTGGTCAAAGGCTTTTGACATTCGCTCGATACCTTGCTCTAACTGATGAGCAGTGATATTTAACGGGGGTGCAATTCTAAAGAGATGATCAAAGGTCATCACTTTAACCCCTTGAGCCAAGCAACATTGATGTAACTTCATAGAAAATGCTTTCGTATCTTCTGGTGTGCCTTTGTTAAGTTGCAATGTCGCCATTAAACCAGACACTCTAAAATCAGCTATCGTATTAAAGCGAGACGCTAATTCTGATATTTTTTGCCGTAATAACGGCTCCATCCCCAAAGCATTCGCAGCCAGTTTTTCATCATTGTAAATTTTAATCGTGATGTGCATTGCCGCAATCGATAATGGGTTTCCTCCAAAGGTTGTTGATGCACCGCCTCTTTCACCAAATGGAGTTGCATTCATAATTTCTTTTTTGCCCGCTAAGCACATGGCCGGAAAACCGCCGCCCAGTCCTTTAGCAAAGGCTATCAAATCAGGTTCAATTGCATATCGTTGAAATGCAAAGTCATATCCTGTGCGACCAAAACCCACACAAATTTCATCAATGAATTTTAAAATTGAATATGTGTCACACAGCCCACTAAATGCCTGCCAAAACCATTGGGAGCCTTGAAGGTTACCTCCCGCACCTAATATTGGCTCAAATATGACCGCACCAATGGATGAATCATTTGCAAAACACACTTCAATTTCATCAAGACACCGTTGTTCATATGCCGGTTTTTGCTCATCACTCAACCCAAATTTATCTGGGAAAGGTAATTGCTTAATATCCGCAGGCGTCTCACCGGGAAACTGACAGTGCCATAGTTGTCGAGCTGCTAATGTTTTACCATGATAAGCTTGTGAAAATGAGACGATGCTTTTTTTTGATTCCGGCAAAAACGATTTTAAAGCACGCAATCCCGCCTCGATTGTTTCACTGCCACCAGTGTAAAATTGAAAAGTATTGATATCCACCGGCGTAAGTGCATCAAGTTGACGCAGTAGTGTCAAACGTAGCGGTGTTGAATAATCATGTACATTCCATAATTCAGCTAAACGCGCTTGCATGAATTTCACGGCCACTGGATGCGCATGACCAATTGAATTAGTAAAGGTACCTGCACAAAAATCAATATAATCATTGTCATTTTTATCATATAAATACACCCCATTTCCGTAACTAAACTGATAAGGCGCACTGGCATACCCAGGCGTAATACCACTTGCCATTAGATTAAGCTCTGCATCACTTGTCAGGGTTCGCTGCTGATTAGACATGAGTGATTGACTCCTTTTTGGCGTAGTCGTAACTGCCTGTTCTATAGTGGCCAATATCAAGCGCTTTAGAACCCACAAGATTCTTATCAATATAGCGAGTGCAATACGAGTAGCGATCTTGCTGTGATTGATTAACTGGCACGGCGTGAAACGTTAACCCATCAACTACAACTAAATCACCTGCTTTAGGATAAAGTACAATCTCACCGTTAAGTGCATCATGGCTACCACCTAAACCCAACTTACCTGACAAGTGGCTTTTAGGTACAAGCCTTAGCCCTCCCATCGCTTCGTTCGAGGTTTGCGGGTAAAATAAAAAATTATAAAATTTACCCGCCCCCACTTTATAAGAAATATCTTGATGCCACGGTATACTATGGCTTAATGCACATTTATTATGCTGAATTAAACTCATGTGAAAGTACGCGTCCGGCATCATACGCTGAGCAATATAATTAAGGTCTACTGAAAACTTATCTAAAGTAGCGTTAACAAGATGCGGATTATCAAATGTATGATTAACAGCACCATGAGACGCATAAAACTCAGGTGTGTTGTAAGCTTGTGACTCTTGTAATACCACGTATTTAATTGCATCAAATAACGCGAGTGTCGTTGCTTGATTTTTATAATTGTGGATCACTAAATACCCTTCATTGCGAAGAAATTTCAACTTATCATCCGTAAAGTCCATTATGATATCCTTATCTTATTTATCGTAAGTAATTCACACCTTAATTCTTCTTTGACGCTTGAACGTATTATTTAGCGTATTACGTTTTTTCGTTTATTATTTATGCGTTTCATTTGTGATACACGCTCATCACAATCAAAAAAATCTTCAACTGTATGACTCAGCTTGCGCCGCCAATTTGGATACTGATCTGTCGTACCTGGTAAGTTAATAGGATTTAATATGGCTAAAAAATCGTCCGGTTGAAAAACCGTAATATTCGCCTGCGAGGACGCTAAATATTCATGCGCTAACGCCACCACACTCTTACTATTTAAATCAGATATACTTGTTTCTTTTTCATTTAATCGCGTCGTTTTATTATTGATCGCCCGAACAAACGCCTGCTGAAAAGACGCTCTATTTTTACTCAAACGTTGATAGTCCGATTCACTTGGGAACAGCTTTAAACGCTTAAGAATATCTAAGTCAACGGATTGCCAATAACCAGCCATTGTAGGCAAATCATGAGTTGAAAGCGTCGCTAATGCTCGCTCTTCATAGTTTTGAGGGGACTTCAAATCTTGTTCATTATTTTCACGCTCAAATAAGAAAACTTTATACGAATAAATATCCGCATCGTTCATGGCCTTAGATATCTCTTGTGGCACCATGCCCAAATCTTCACCGATCACCATGCATTGTTGCCTTTGACTCTCCAGCGCGAGTATCCCCATTAATTCTCGAAGTGGATAATGAATATAAGTACCATTACTTGCATCTTGACCTGCGGGCATACACCAAATGCGAAACAAGCCCATAATATGGTCAATACGTAAGGCACCGGCATGGGCCATATTGGCTCGTATCATTTGCGTGAATGGCTCATAACCTCTCGCTTTCAGTGCACGAGGATTCATCACAGGTAACTGCCAATTCTGACCATGCAGCGCTAATTCATCCGGTGGCGCCCCCACGCTCACATCACAGTTGTAAACATCACCGTACATCCACGTTTCCGCACCATGATTATCAACACCTACAGCCAAATCACGATACAAACCTAACGACATACCACCGCCTGTGGCCGCCGCTTGTGTCGCCGCTAATTGTTCGTCCGCTACCCATTGCATAAATTGATAAAAGCGTACCTCTTCATGATACTCAATCAAAAATTTCTGGACCGCTTGGCTTTGATAATTTTGATATTCAGCTGGCCATTGCTGCCAGCTATTGATGGCATTATTTTTTTGATAAAAATAATGATATAACGCTTGGAATAAACAAATTAAATGATGCGACTCGCTACTATTTTTAACATAAGCATTAAACTGAGCTATTCGTTTCTGGTCTGCATGCGTAACAAATTCTTTATAGGCGACTTTAGCGGCCAAGAAAATCAATTGACTGTATTGTTGGTAATCGACTAAATCGACTGCCCGTAATTCGTGAATGAGCGTTTCATTCTCAGCATAAAACGTGGTCATAGCCTTTTCGGCTTCAGGCAGTTTTTGCCAATCAATGTACTTAGGGTCTAATAAAAGGCGGCTACTTGGGCTGTACGGGCTACAGATTCGCCCATCATCATTATATAAAAGATGTAACGGGTTCAGCCCAAGTACATTCGCACCTAACGCTGCGCCTTTCTCGGCAAACATTTGCAAGTCTGTTAAATTACCCAAGCCCCAGTTTGACTCCGAGCGCACAGTATAAAGCTGCACCGCAAAGCCCCATATTTTATTTGTGTAAAAATCATCTGGCGTGTAGCACTTTTTAGGCGCGTAAATAACTCGACAAGCGTAAGCTTGGTTATGCCATTGCACATTAATTTGATGATAACCAAATGGCAATTCACTGGGCAAATGGATGCCGCCGCTAGTAAAGGTCAATGGTATCTTTTTTTCATTTTCTAACGTTAATACAACCTGACTTAAATCCGGATGCTCTATATTCGGCGTCACTAATAATATATCGCCTTCAATTATCACATAACAGTCTTCAAATAAGGTTTGTGGCTCGTTATTATCCGTACGATCAAGCAAGTCAACCAATGCGTGTAGCTTGTTTATTTGAATCTCTTCTATTTCATCGTTCTTATTTAGATAGCTTCTAGCTAGACCCATTTTTTTTATTTTTTCGTCTATATTCATAACTTACCACTACAATGATTCTATTATTTTTTTTCTAATCTGATTATATTCATCATCACTCACTAGATTTTCTTCTCGTAAGACCTGTAATCTTTTAAGTCGATCTTTTATGCTCAAGTTATTTTCTTCTTTAGGTTGATCATGACCTGACACATCAAACACATTTGGTTTGGTTAATTCACCTGTGTAAACCTCATTTATTTTTGATGGCACAACAGCACCCAGCACAGAAAAATAGCGATTAGTATCGCTATCTAATAATAAGTTATTAAGCCATTTCCTTTGATAACCATGGCTATCTAAGACATCAACAATAGGTGACGCATCAACTCTTGCACCCAATTTTAGTCCTAGGCTGTCTGTGTTTTTACCCGGTTGTGTTAATAAAATAAAATTAGGCGCTGCAATATTCATTTGAAAACGCGTTTCAATATCGGCAGCACTAATGAGTACACTATAAGCCCAGTCTGTTGATAGTGTGCTGATAAAGGCATTTGGAATGGTTACGATGACCTTATTTTTCTTAACTTTAATCTTTGTTGCGAATAAATAATGCTCTTTGATAGACGTTTCCACATCTTTTTCTATCTTGGCACTGACGTCACTATCGAGGGTTTGATCGGAATTAGATAATGTTTCTATCTTCGTTTTAACAAGATAGTCATGGTGCATTGATTGCGCAGCATAAGGACGCGGCGTCACTATGATGGCCTTTTCCCAAGCAAATTCATTTGCTAACAATGCTTGGCGGCCTGGCAATGTTTGTACAAAACCACTATTTGGCTTACGGTCTGTATCTATGTAAACATCAATATTAAGAGTATAAAAATCGTTTTTTACAATTTCATTTAATGCCGTACCACCAAATCGAGATAATTTATTTTTGGGGGATGATAAAGGTTTGCGAAATTCAAATATAAGCTGATGATTATCCGCTTGTTTTTTTACTTCAAATTTTATTAAGTCTAATTCACCCTCAACAATACTATTATTGACAGGGTATAAGATATCTCCCGCGCCATTATCATCGTTCGACTCATCAAGTACCGAAAAATCGGCATAACTACTTACAGACAGAAAAAGAAGGGATATGAGCGTTATTTTTTTGGGTTTTAACATATTTCTTTGCCCTAAATTGAGAGTTACTGCGGTTATCTTCTCACATTTAAATCAATTAGAGTGCCCAACATACCATGAGCACTCTAATTTTTTCGCAAAATCGCTCAGTATTTAGAATTGTGTTTTAACAAATACTTTCATTCGATATTGTGAATAATCAAAGTCTTCATTAGGGCTATCGATATTGCCATTCCAACCACTGCCTGCAACCAGTGCATCAATTGCGGCTGCATTGGTGACCTCTGTTACACTACCGTCTGCATTACCTTGGTAAAACTCAGGATCAAAAGTACCGTGTATAAACTCAACTTTTGCCCCCATTTCTACACCGGAGATAATATAGTCAGCTTGCAAGCCAAAGATATTTTTACTGTGTTGACCCGTTTGGTATTCAACCCAACCACCGCCTTGCTCCCAACCGTCAAACACAGTGGGAACGTTGTCGATGGTGCCATCCATTAAGTCAACCTGATAAACATCGTAATAGGCTTTCACGTACAAGTCTTGATGTAACTGAGCGCCAATGGTCATACCAAAAGAAGTATAATCCGCTTCACGATCGTCATGTTTGTGGTGGCTAATAATGGTTGAGGCATTGCTATAAGCATCCGCCAACGAACTGTTCGACTTTACTCGCTTATCTTCATCGCCCACAAATTTCACAAAACCAGAAAGGTCTATGCCGCCCAATACATCCAATTGATGCTCAGCACGCAAAGCCACAATCGTTGTTGACTTATCTTGGTAAGGCGATAACACAGAGCGATAATCACCACCTACACCCCAACCAGAAACACCATCAAGCCCAGGCATTGCACAATCCGCTTTCACATCACCGCCACAGGCCTGTTCATTATCATTATAATCAAGCAAGGTTAGCTCTAATGATAAGTCCACATCTGCTATGGTATAGCGAGGAATAACCGTTAAACCTTTCCAACCGATAACACTGTAAGCTTGCGATTCATCGAAGTCAGTGAATTCGTTATCCGCATTAACCGCAACAACTTGTTGTTGTGTTCCACGCCAACCGCCATAACCAACATTCGCCGTACCCGCTGCTTTGCTATTATAGTTCGGCCTCGACCAGCCCCATGCACCGTCATAGCCTTCTGTCAGCAATACATCGGCTTCACGACGAGATGCCATCATTGAGAAATAGTCTTTACCGATATCAAAGTACTGAGCCGAGATGGCTAACTCATCAACACCAAAGTCGCTTAGTTCAACATTTAATAGTAAGGCGGTATCGTTCACGCTTTTACTTGGTGTAGGTGTCCAACGCGGCTCTGTTACATTTTCATCAATATCAAATGTTGAGTTGTATACTGCAATGTTTGTACTTAAATAATCCAGTCCATCCCAAGCCAGTTTTAATCCTGTCACTGAATTAGCAAAACGCGTTTCTAATCTTCGACCATTGGTTGCATCTGTATCATTGGTATCAAGCTCTTGGTCTTGAACATATTCATGAATCAAGGTTACATTTAAGTCATCTGATATATTGCTTTTTAACTGCAAACCATAAGCTGCATCTTGGGCTTGTAAGTCGCCAGTATTAAATTGAGGGCCTGCCCACAAACTAGGCAAAGAAATACGCGCAAAATCATAGCGCAACGCACTATTAAATAATGCACCTTGCGCTAAAATACCGGACCCATTGTCGCGGTCAATGTAACGCATTTTACCGATGGTCATGGCGTCGAACACACCCCAATCATTTGAACCAATCGTGACAGAATCAATCCACTCGTACCCAGGGGTTATACGAGTATAAATACCTCGCAGTTTCACGTATTGCGCTTCTTTGGGATTACTTTCACCAGTACACGTAACTTGACCACCGCCAGCAGGTGCTTGGCAATCACCGCCAAAGCCACCAAAGTTAGACCAGTAATTTGAGTCAAAGCGAGATTTTAAGCGCCCACCAACCTCCACTTTTTCAGATACCTTTGCTTCAAACATCAATTCGAATTCAGTGCCCTGACCAATGTCACCGCTACCGAATTCTGAATTATTATATAAACCAGTTTGAGAATTTTGGTTACCATCTAAAAATTTGTTATAGACAGAACCATACCAACGTATATCACCTGCCACTGCCATTTGGGAAGCAAGTCCCAACAGCACAGCGGACGCCAGTACCTTTTTTTTAAATTCCATAATAAAGACCTTTTGCAATTTAATTTTCTTATTTTTATGTCTAATTATTCTGCTTAAAGCTAGATTAAATACACAATGCAATCGTTTACATTTTTAAGCAACAAAAGGCTGCAACATTGGCAGCTTTTGTCCCCTATGAATTTAATATTAATTCCTTAACATGCTTAATTCAGATAGTTTTACAACGTCACCATCTTCTGAGCATTCAAATTTCAACATTTCGATTTGCGCTGCGATTTCAGACTTATCGCCTTTACCACTACCCGCAAGTACATCTAAAACATGGGGATCGCAGTCTGTATCCGCTTGACCACCAAAGCGATGCTGACCTTCGTATTCATTAACCTTACGAGTTAATAGATCAGTTTTAGCCGGGAAACCTTCGTTTGATTGAACAACCACTTGATAGCCCCATTTCGCTGGATCCCCTTCACCTAGGTCTACAAGATTCACCTTACCCGTAATTTTATTGCCTTTGCCTTTAGTACGGCTAGGTACAACAATGTCGTTTAATATATCCGCGGCCTTCACTTGCGCTTCAGAGATAACACGTGATTGTTTTTGTGGTGACAGAATCACAACTTTGTCCCATTCGTGGCCTGGGGCAAATGTCACATTTGTGCCGGGCACACCTGCGGTATGTCCGCCTGCTTTCGTATCAATATAGACAAAAATCATCTGGATAGAAAAACCGCTCCCCATTCCCCATCCATCTTCCAATGTGGTATTAAATTCAGTTGTGAATGTGGCTTTTTTTGAATCACTTTTTATTTTCAATTTTTTTAAATCAAAGGACCCGGGTTTATAAATGCCATCCGTTGGATATACCACATGGCCTGCACCAATGTCGTCTCCCTTAGGATCATTAAATTCAATGGAGCCAGCAGCAGCTGTTACACTTAAAGCAAGCGTACTCACAGCGGTTAAGGCTTTAAGCATTGTTTTTATTTTAATTTTCATATTGCAATTCCCATCGTGCGTTTATAGTTACATGTTATTCAAATGGTGTAATAAGATAAATTGGATTTACCCTTTTACCCCTCCTGAAGTCAGTCCTGATATTAAGTATTTTTGTAAGTACAAAAATAGAAAAACAACGGGGGCCGATACGATAACAGAGCCCGCAGCAAAATAACCCCACATGGAAGAATGCTCCCCGACAAAAAATTTCAACCCTACTGGCGCAGTGTACAGTTGCTCTTCACTCATGAAAATTGAGGCTAAAATAAATTCATTCCAACCAGCCATAAATGAAAACAATGCAGTTACTGCAATAGCAGGCTTGGCTAAAGGCACAATAATCTTCCAAAAGATAACAGCTTGTGATGCACCATCCATAATAGCGGACTCTTCAATTTCTTTTGGGATCGTATCGAAATAGCCTTTTAGCATCCAAACACAAAAAGGAATAGCCGTAACAGAGTAAACCAATACCAAACCAATATAAGAGTTCTCTAAATTCAACCACCCTACAATAATCACATACAATGGAATCAGCATTAGTGTGCCTGGAAACATTTGTGATACCAAAAATGTCATCATCCCAACACCACGACCAGGAAAGCGAAAGCGCGAAAACGCGTAAGCAGATGTACTGGCCAAAAACACACCAAACACCGTTGTTGCACCCGCGACAACAGCACTATTAAACAACCAACGACCAAATTGCTGTTCGGTTAGTACATCTATAAAATTTTGAATAGAGAAGTTTTCAGGCCATGGGATAATAGCGCGAATTCGATCCCAGCTACTCGGATCAGCCGGCAGTTCTGTAATAGATAAAGACTGACTACCAGAAAATGCCAAAGAGAGCACCCAAAAAATAGGATACAACGACAATATAGTCATGCTAATAACAAACACGTATCTCATGATGAGCAGTATGTTTTCTGTTTCAAATAATTTATTCATAATCACTCTCCGTTACGAATTCGCATCCGTCACTTTGCTCACCTTATTTTGAAACACACCGTAAACCAGTAAGATCATGAAAATCACCACTGAATAAGCCGCTGCGTAAGCATATTGCATTTTTTCAAAACCAATTTTATAAGCCTGTGTAATCAATATTTCATTTGCACCGGCAGGCTCACCTGCTGAAACCAAATAAATCACGTTAAACATATTGAATGTCCATACTACCGACAGGATGACGGCGGGAATAAGTGTCGGCTTTAACGACGGCAAGGTAATGTACTTAAATTGTTGCCAACGATTAGCACCATCAATTTTAGCCGCTTCATACATATCAGTAGAGATTGACTGCAATCCGCCCAAAATAACCACCATCATAAAAGGAAAACCTAACCACACATTGGTGGTTAAACCGGTTAAAAATGATGTGAAAACACTGCCAAACCAATCAATAGGTTCAAATCCAAAAATTTGAATTACCTGATTAATCACACCAAATTGTTGATGAAACATGCCCTTCCAAACAAGCGCGGTAATATAATTAGGAATGGCCCAAGGTAAAATAAGCGCAACCCTGAAAAACCAACGGAACTTTATGCGCGAATCATTCAATGCCAAAGCTAATAACAAGCCCAAACCCACTGCAAACACCACGTTTGATACGGTCCAACAAATGGTTATGAATAGCGTCCAATAAAAGTTTTCATAGTTAATAATTGTTTGACCATCTAATTCTTTAAATAAATTAAAATCGCCTAAAATAGCCAAATAATTATCAAAACCCACAAAGCGCTCAGAGAACGAAAGGCTTTCGTTAAACATCGTGGTATCTGTAAAAGACAGTATAAAACCATAGCTAAACGGAAAAAATACCAATACCAACATACCCAACATGGCTGGCAATACGTACATATACGCCTGACGATTCTCTCTAAATGCATCACGGGTTTTGGCTGCTGAACCGGATACAAAAAAGATTAATAATAATGAAGAAAGTAAAATATAAACAAAGAGCTTAGCCATGAGCGCCTGCGTGTTCGATGCCATCCATTGTAAATAAAACGGCTGCGAGACCTCATCTAATCGCTGCATATCAAGACCGTAGCGATTAATCCATAACATATCCGTATTAGCCAATACCAGCTCAATACTCTTTAATAATTCGGTAATATTATTGATAGCGTCAGATTGTTCAATTTGAAAATTGTGAACTAACCTAACGCACAAAAGCACAGCCACACATAAGAATAGAAACAGGTAAACACTCGTATTTAGTGTGTTTTTACTAACAGATATGTATTTAAAATTCACATTACTCAATGTCTTTTTATTAAAAAAAACTAAGCAGGCTAATGCGAGAACCAGCAATATAAACCAATCAATTACATAGTAAGGTGACACCGCTTTAGGTTCTGTTAGAACATCAACCTGCAACACTCCCTTAAATCGATCATTAACCAAATATGGATAAACCACCCTCAAAATACTGTTTGATGCTGTATCAAGCCATTGATAGCTAACAAGTGGATTTAAAAATTGACCGCCTTTAGTTTTTCCATATGCCGATTTTATTTTTTTAGCTTCATCAAAAAATGACTTTTGATCTTTAGGTAATGAAAACGGAAAACTCTGGTGTTTATCTTCATCTTGCGTTGAGGCTATCACCTTAGCGCCGCGTAATTTCAATACCTTAATATCTGCAATACGCTCGTTTGATGCTTTCAAATTTAATGCGGCATCCTGCAGTGAAAGTGAATCACTGCCCGCCATTTTATGTGCCGTAAAACCAGATAAGATTACGGCTTTATCCACTTCACTTTGTTGATATAAACGAGAGACGCTGTCGTTCAAACCATGCAAGAAAGCAAAGTAAGCGAGTGTGAATATCACAATAAAACTAAAAATACGGTTATTAACCACTTGAGCCTTCATATTTATAACATCCCCTAGTGGCTTTTAGACAAGGCCATAATATCTTTACTGATACTATTCTGTGCCTCTAGCAATGCCGCCTTAGGAGACGCTGTACCTTTAACTATTTTATTCATTGCCGTCGTAGCTGGTGACCACATCAAGGTCATTTGGGCATAATTAGGCATGGGCACAGCTGTTTTCATTTGTTCTTTAAAGGCCATTGCAACTGTATTTTTTTGCATTACTTCATGTTCCCACACCTTAATATTAGAAGGTAGCTGCTGACCTTTCTCGCCCATAACCAGTGCGGTTTCATACGATGTTAAGTATTTAATAAAATCATAGGACTGCTCTTTGTCTTTTGAGCTTTTAGAAATGTATAGACCTTCAACAGACATCCAAGGTGCCATGGCTTTGCCCAATTGATTGATGATCGGCATGGGCGCAATGGCATAATCAATATCAGGTGAAATCTCACCCAACATCCATGGGCCTGAAAATACGATGGCGGCTTTACCATCATTAAACAACGATGTAATTAAAGACGATGATGGCTCAGCTGGTAAGATTTCATGCTGCTCAAACCACTTAAGCATAAACTCAACCGATGCAATGTTTTCTTTGGAAACCATCGTAGAAACAAGGCCACCTTCTTGAAACACCTTGCCGCCAAATGCATTCAATATGGCCGAATGAAAAAAGAAATTTGAATACTCATAAGCCAAACCAAATCGGCCTATTTTTTTATCTGTAATTTTTTCCGCAAGCGCCGTTAATTCATCTGTTGTTTTAGGGGCATTCTTAACTAATTTTTTATTGTAGATCATAGCTGGCATTTTAAAATTAAACGGTAACCCATAAAGCGTATCGTTATACGTCATGGTACTGATCAATGAATCAGGGAAGCGTTCAAGTTCTTCATCTTCCGCATAAAAATCTATCGATTCTAGTGTATTGCCAGCTTCAATCCATCCCCCTAAACGATCTTGGGCAAAAATAAAGACATCCGGCCCTTTCCCACGAGGAATGGCTGCGCTGATTTTATCTGCATATGCATCATAAGGAACGGCTAGAGGCTTAAAGTATATTTTTTTATCTTCGATTTTTTTATTGTAACGCTTCACCACATTTTCAAACGCACTTTTTTCTTCACCACGATACGCGTGCCATACCAGCATACGCTTCATTTCTGACTGAGCGTGCACAAGGTTTATTGGCAATAAGCTAACCAACGTTAATAAGCCTGTTACGAGAATTCCAAACTGTTTTTTCATTTTAATAATCGCCTCTATTATTTTTATTTTTTGTCAATGACCAATTATGTATTGTTAGTTAATGATGCGCTCTTCAGTCTGCGCATCAAAAAGATGAATGGCGTTTATATCTAGTTCTAATTTAATGTTATCGCCCATTTTTGGAATATCATGGGCAGGAAGTTTGGCAACAAGTTTTTCTTTCCCCTCATTCATTAAGACATGAATCAATACTTCATGACCCAGTGTCTCTACGATTTCTATGACACCTTTGCAGTAAATACCACTACTATCACCATGATTTGCACCCGTAATATGCTCAGGTCGGATACCCAGTATTAATTTCTTGTCTTCAAAACCTCGTAAAGAATCCTGCCAAACAGCCGGAATATCCATTGAGAAAACACCATTTTTAATCTGATTGCCTTCCACCCTAACATTTAATAAATTCATAGGCGGTGTGCCTAAAAAACCAGCAACAAAGACATTTTTTGGTTTTTCATACAGGTCTAATGGCGCTCCTACCTGCATAATTTCACCTTTATTCATCACTGCGATTCGATCACCCAAGGTCATTGCTTCTACTTGGTCATGGGTAACGTATACCGCGGTGGTATTTAAGCGCTTTTGTAAATGAGCAATCTCTGCTCTCATTTGCACACGTAGCTCAGCATCTAAATTTGATAGTGGTTCATCAAATAAAAACACCGATGGTTTTCTAACCAATGCTCGACCTAATGCCACTCGTTGGCGCTGGCCACCTGACAACGCTTTGGGTTTGCGATCTAAGAGATCGGTTAAACCTAGCACCTCTGCCGCTTCACTCACTAATTCATCAATTTTGGCGGCGTCTAATTTTCGGATTCTCAAACCAAATGAAATGTTTTCACGTACGGTCATATGTGGATATAACGCATAGCTTTGGAACACCATAGCCACATCACGATCTTTAGGTTCGACCTTATTAACCACCTTATCTTTAATTCGAAGCTCGCCATGGGTTATTTCTTCTAGACCTGCAATCATGCGTAGCGTTGTTGATTTTCCGCAGCCAGAAGGCCCCACGAGAACCATTAACTCATGCGCTTTGATCTCGAAGTTTAGTTCTTTTATAATCGATGTATCGCCATACTTCTTTGCTATATTTTCAAAAATAATATTGGCCATTGGGTTCTCAACTATTTTTAGGCTTTGCAATATAAAATTGCACAGACATATTTTTTATTTTTAGATCAGATTCAAAATCAGCGTTTTGACCTGCGTTAAGTGTGTCTAGATTAAACTTATACCATGATTTATTTTTCACAGAATCTGGAAGATCAAGCGACAATACGGCCTCTTTTTCGCTTCGATTAACAACCACAATAATGTGATCATCTTTTTCTTTATGATTACGCATGAATGCCATCTGATCACCTTTGGCGTACAGTAGCGTATACGTACCTTCGTGCATCGCAGGGTGCTGGCGTCTTAATTTTATAAGGGCTTGGTAATATGATCTAAGAGCTTCGTCACGGGTTATGCCAGAACCCGGCTTAACATCGTGCTCTCCCCAAGGCATATCCATTCGATTATGAGGCCATGCTTTGCCTTCACGCCCCACTTCTTCGCCATAATAAATCACGGGCATTCCTAAACTGCTCATTTGCATGGCAACGCAAATTTTAAATTTATCTTTATCACTACCAAGATCTGCCAGAGCCATATTGACATCATGTGTCGATAAATAGTGAGCCATAAAATAACCATCACGAACGTCATGACGATTCTGTAAATACTTAGAAAATGCAATCGCACGACCGCGGCCGTTAACAAAGGCTTGGCATGAACCTGTGAACGAAAAATCAAACCCTGAGTCCGTTTCATCTTCTTTGAACCATTCATCCATTTGCGTGTGTGTTGCACCCCAAACTTCAGACAACAAGAAAAAATCATCACCCAACTCTTTACGAGTACGTGCACGATGTTCTTTCCAAAATGGGTGATCAATATGTTTAAACGTATCTAAGCGAAAACCATCTATGCCAGATCGTTTCGCCAGCGCGATGGAATGTTCAATCAAATAGTCTTGTACAGGCGGAAGCTCGGTTTTCAGATCTGGCAGACCACCTACTTGACAGATGATGACATCAACGTCACATGACGTGTTTCGAGTGCGGAGCCATTTTTTGCGTTCACTGTCGCCATAGAAATGCTGCGCAGAATAACCAGCATGGTTATAGACCACATCTAATAGCACTTTCATATTACGTTGATGTGCGGCATTAACCAGTGCTTTTAAATCGGCCTCTGTACCAAATTGCGGTTCTATTTGATAGAAGTCGTCAATCCAATAGCCATGAAAACCCCAGTGTTGAAAACCATCTTTGGTCTTACCACTTGGGTCAGCGGCATACAAACCAAAATCAATTTGTTTATTAATCGGTGTTAACCAAATGACATTAGCACCTAAGCTGGCAATCTCATCTATTTGTGCGGTGAGTCCTTTTAAATCACCGCCATGATAACCACCAGGATTTGAACGCTCTACCCTTGCATTATTAGTTGCATCACCATCAGCAAAGCGATCTAGCATCACAAAATAAATAATCGCATCATTCCAACTTTCCATTGGCTTAAGCACAATTGGGGAACTAACGTTTTCAGCTGGCTCAAAATTGACACAACCACTGACCAATGCAGTAATCACTATCGTTATTAATACCGAACAAATCATTGAATTCAGTTTAAAATTAAAATTCTGGCCAAGGTGTCCTTTACTTCTGCACATATGATTGTGTCCATTATTATTTTTATTTTAAAACGCTTGATGACTCACCATTCTTTTGATGGCTAGTTTACCTTACTCAATAAATGCAATCGATTACATAAAATAAATATTACGTGCTATGAATCAAAATTGCGAGTACTAAGTCTCTCTTTTTAATCAATTAAGGCATAAAAAGTTCTACTTTATGCCTTAATTGCTTTATACCGTCAGACTTAGGAATGCCTCTACAACCTTTTGCGCCACAATATGGGGCGGCGCCTGAAATATCGCTTTTTGTGCATCAATACTATGGCGATGATATACCGATGCATGAGCAGGATGCTCAACCAACCAATGACCTTTTACACAGTGGCTAAGCAGTACATCCACCACCAAATAATCATCCACATTTATTTCTGGGTTTTGTTTGAAGTACGCCGCTAACGCCAGCAACGACTCAATGCACAAATGTCGATACTCAGGTATTTTAATTTCACTAATTAAGCCATCAACATACAATTCAAAGGTTTTTTCGCCTGCGGTCATTTGCCCCATAACCCATTGCGAGTCAATACGATTACGACGCTCAAATTTATCGCCAATCACGACCCCTTTACTGCGCTGTAATAAAATCCAAATATCTAAATAAAACGTCTCAGGCATGTGCGTTAATGTCCCTAACTGCTTACGCCAATGTTGCCAATTACTAAAACCTTGCGGCAAATTCGAGTCAATAAAATGAACCGTCTTTTCAGATGCCTCACCAATGAGATGAATACTCTCCACCTCAACAATATGATGAACACTTTGGTCATAATTTTTTAGCATGTTTTTTAGTTTAGTAGCGATATCGCTGGGTGCCATATCACTCAATTCATCAAAGGCTAAGTCCTGTGTTTCATGCTGCTCATCACTCATCTCACTGGTGAGCATCAACAGTAAATCTGTGGTACGAAGCGCAGCAACATTTTTAAACAATAAGGGCTCGCTTCTAATAATCGTAGCCAGATGGATTAAAATCTCCTGGATAAGCGATTTCTCTTTAGGGTCTTGACCACAACATGCTGCAATTTCGTGGTACAACGCATCGCTTTCCATTGAGTCGGCAATGACTTTGTAGCCACTGTAACCACGTCCGAGCACTAAATGCTTTTGACGAGCCAGAATTTCACTGAGCGCACTGCTTAATTCTTGATGATAAATATCAAGCAAGCCCGCGCACTGACGCACCAATGACCATAAGCGCAACTGGCAAGATTTTGCATACACTTCTTTTATTAAGTCTTTTAACGACACATCTTGATTATTGATCGTCATGACTTGTTGCGATGTGAACCGCCTTTCGAGCAATGACAACAATAATACTTGTTCATATAAATTTTCACTTTGCGATAATTTCACCATCATCTGTGCTAATGAAACATCTTGTGACCATATTGTGAGCGCACTTACATCTATGCTTACTGTTTTTTCATGCTTGAAGGCTAATAAGCCATTATCAAGAGCGTCATAACCAGGATGATATTGAATCAAATCAAATGGCTCTAAACCGTTTATGACTTCTGTATTTATTTTTGGTAACAACTCAACTAGATTACCTAACCGAACATGCCCCTGTGATGTAGATAAATCCTTAAACAACGCCAATACATTTTCTTTAGTGTTGGCGCTAAGCATTGACTGATCCACATACATGGTCATTACAGGGTCTTTTTCACTTTGCCAATGGCGGCTTAAATAATTGGCCTCTGACAGAATGCGCTGTGCGAATAAATTATTATCCAGCGACATATAAAACCGAGATTTTTGATATTGGAAATTAGGCAAGAATAAATATTTCTGATCATTAATTTCATACAGTCTTGAAGTTGCCATACTGCGGAGCACTCGCATTGGGCGACCTGTTAAACCTAAACGTTTATTACTGCCTAATCTTGAGTACACATTTAAAAGCTGCTCAGTCGCGCATAACGTTATATCGGTTAATTCGCTTTCAAGATTACTGGTAATGCCTTGCTTGTTTAGTATATTTTGCACCGAGGCATCACTGGCAATCAAGCAAATATGAACCGATCGAGCTTGCACTGAACGAGTTCGTTTTGATAAGTTTTGAGGATCTAATTGTTCAGGTGATATTAATTTTTCATGCAGTAAACGCGCCAAATAAAATAATGATTGCGCCCAGACAAGTGGTAAATTGTTATTGGCTGTGCGTTTTTGGCTGTGCGGAGTTTGTTTTTCCGCCTCTACGTTTTCAAGTGGCACATAATACAGCTCTGGCAACAGCATTTGGCCGTTTTGCTCTACCGCTAGAGATTCTAACTTTTTATAGTACTCATCGGCTAAAATAAGGTTTTGGTTAAACAAACTGTTCAAATACAAATATGTGTAAAATAATGGCCATTCCGACTCAATGTCTTTAAAGTTTTTAAGCTCATCATCTTTATAGTAAAAGCGAGAGTGATCTTCTAGTACAGATTGATGGCCATCTAACAGAAAGCGCTTACACCCGTACTCACCGGCTAGCTTATCCAATACCTTTTGATTCGTCAGCGCAGCGATTTCTGGTTCTTCCACTGAAAACGCGGGGTAGCCAATAATACTAAGCAGTGCCGCATCTACTTCTTTAGAGACAGATTCTCTAGGTAATAAATTTTGTAAGGTAGTACGGGCGCGGGCAATTTCGTCATCAATCACATGCACAACACCAAGCTCAGCACCATCTTTGCCAAACAAATTAAAACCATTTAGCAGCTCAAGTGCCGATTTAACCATGCCAACAGAGCTGGCATTGATTTCACGACGACCATTGTTGATTTTATTACCACGCTCCCAGATACCATAATCACCTGTACGATACGCAGGACCAATATAATGAATCAGGTTTTGAATAAAGTTCACTTCATCCACTGACAAAATAATATCCAAGCCTGCGCTGATCATGCGAACCAACATAATCAAATAAATAGCGGTGGCATCAAACTGTAAATGCCCCCATTTGTCATCATCAACTACGGTGGCGCCTGTTGGGGTATCGTACTTAGCATGTAATGCAAAAAGAGGATCTTGATTATGTTTAAACGTCTCAACTTTTTCTGCTTGGCGCATCATGGAAACCAACAGCCCTCGCATGAGTCGTACGACAGAATGATTTAATAAATACGTACGCTGACTGTCGATGTCAGCGCTTTCGTAAGCTAATGCCAAACCCCACACCGCCTGAATCGAGTAAACATTATCTCGCACCCACGCATCTTGATAATTGCCGTGTTCATTAATGGCAGTACTGGCTGGAAACAAACCCGTAATAGGATCTTGTTTGGCTAATATCGTCGCTGAAATATTGCTATAAAACGCATCCAGCGTGGCAGACAATGTGCTTTTTTTATTTTCTGACATATTTATTCCATTATTTAAATTTACCAATCAACAGCAAAACCAAAAGTTTATCATTTAGAAATCAAAAACAGACGCACCTATTTCAGCAGAGCCAACCTTCTCTCGCATCATGCTGAACAATTCACGGCCCATTCCCACGTGATGAGGTGATAAATCCGGTGGCATTATGTTTCGCTGTAATAGCTCATCATCTGAAACCAACAAACTTAATTCTCCCTTATGGCAATCTAAACTCAATATGTCGCCGTCTTTCACTTTTGCAATTAAACCACCATCTAGCGCTTCTGGTGTTAAGTGTATTGCCGCAGGCACACTGCCTGATGCACCTGACATACGACCATCGGTAACCAATGCTACGCTCAGTCCTTTATCTTGCAGCACCGATAATATCGGCGTTAACTTATGCAACTCAGGCATGCCGTTCGATTTAGGGCCTTGATAACGCACCACCGCTATAAAGTTATCCGTCAGCTCACCCGCATCGAATGCTGCTTGTAATTGCGATTGCTCTTCAAATACTTTGGCAGGTGCCATGATCACTTGACGACTCACATCAACGGCCGATGTTTTTATAACACTGCTGCCCAAGTTACCTTTTAAGACACGAATGCCCCCTTCTTTAGAAAACACACAGTCCGGTGCGGCAATTACATTGCTGTCTAAACTTACCTGAATACCATCACGCCAATCTAACTGCTCTTCATTTAGGTAGGCTTCTTTACAATAGCGACGCATACCTGGGCCAACAATCGTATTAACATCATCATGTAATAAACCATCATTCAATAAACGCCATATAATTAAATTCATACCCCCCGCGGCATGAAAGTGATTCACGTCTGCGTCACCGTTTGGATACACCCTAGCCAGTAAAGGAATCGTACTGGACAACAATGAAAAATCATCCCAGTTAATAATAATCCCAGCTGCTCTCGCAATGGCGATTAAGTGAATGGTGTGATTGGTAGAACCGCCAGTTGCCATTAAGCCAATCATGGCATTTACAATTGATTTTTCATTAATCATCTCGCCTATGCCCATAGACTCAATGCCATTTAATGTATCGCACAAAATATTAGTCGCCCCTTCCGTTAGTGCGGATCGCAACGGCGTACCAGGGTTAACAAACGATGAACTTGGTAACTGTAAGCCCATCATTTCCATTAACATTTGATTTGAATTTGCAGTGCCATAAAATGTACAAGTACCTGCAGAATGATAGGATTCTGATTCGGCGCGTAACAGCTCATCGCGATCGACTTCGCCTAATTGAAACGCTTTACGAATCCGTGACTTTTCACCATTACTCATACCCGACGCCATAGGGCCTGCAGGAATAAATACCGTAGGTAAGTGCCCAAAGCGCAATGCCCCTATCAACATGCCCGGTACAATTTTGTCGCAAATACCTAAACACACCACCGCATCAAACATATTATGAGACAAGGCAATGGCACTGCTCATAGCAATACTATCGCGACTAAACAAACTTAATTCCATTCCTGGTTGGCCCTGCGTGACGCCATCACACATAGCCGGTACACCACCTGCAAATTGCACTGTGATGCCTTTTTTCATGGCCGCCGCTTTTATTTGTGCCGGATAGTCTTGATAAGGTTGATGCGCTGAAAGCATATCGTTATACGAGGAAAGAATGCCAATATTAGGTTTTTCATATTGGCTTAACGATTTTTTTTCTTCTTGTGTGTTAGCCGCAAACCCATGGGCTAAATTGCCGCAACTAAGTGATTTACGCGCCACGCCAAAGTTTTTCATAGTTTGAATTTGCAGTAGATAATCTGCGCGACTTTGCTGGCTGCGCTCAATAATCGCCTGAGTAACCTGTGACACAATGTGGTTCATATTTTCATTACCTGCGGTGAACGCTGCTCTGGTCTTTTTGGAAAGAAAGCGTCTTTATATTATTTTTATTAGCCCAATATTAGGCTTCCTTTAAAAAAAATGCAAACGATTACATTTTATAGTTTATATTGTCATTACAAAGCATATAAACAATGAACCTTGTATTACAAACAGGAGAAAATCACATGCTAAAAGGACAAGTAGCCCTCATCACAGGCGCCAGTCGTGGCTTAGGTAAGCAGTGTGCATTGACCCTTGCAAAAGCAGGATGCGATATCGCAATATTAGCCCGAGATGATGCACAGTTGGCCAGCACCGCGGCTGAAATAAGGGCTTTAGGGCAAAATTGTTTTTTTGCTCATTGTGATTTATCCGAACACGATTCTATTAAAACGTTTTTAAAGCAAAGTGAACAAGCTCTGGGGCCGGTTGATATTTTAATCAACAATGCAGGAATTGGTCATTATAAGCCTTTCTTGGAACACAGCATTGAGGAGCTGATTAATATTCACCAAATAAACGTAACGGCGACCATATTGTTAAGCTATTGGCTGCTGCCTAACATGGTGAAAAACAAAAAAGGTGTGATCATTAACGTAGGCTCTGATGTCAGCCAAAAACCATTAGCGAATATGGCTCCCTATGTTGCCAGTAAATATGGCGTGCGAGGATTTACGCAAAGCTTATTACGTGAATATAAAAACAGAGGCATTAAAATTATGCAGATAAACCCAGGGATTATTGATACCCACTTTAATCAAGGAGAAGAAGGCAGCAAAGAGATAAACTGGGCACTGAATGCCAAGCATATCAGTGAAACTATTATGTGGATGATCAATCAGCCGCATTACCAGCTGATTGATGAACTGAATATTCACGCCTTAGAGCAAGACTTCTAAACACAACTAACCATTAGCAAGACTGTCGAATTACCAATTCATAATCCAATTCTTGCTTCACTTTTCTAGGTTGCTTGCCGCTCATTAATTCAATGAGCATTCTCATGGCATGGCAACCCATATCAATGCCATTTTGCGAAACAGTGGTTAATGGTGGATCGGTGTATTCAGAAAAGCGAATATCATCAAACCCAACAAGTGCAATGTCTTCTGGCACTTTTAAACCTTGCGCTTTAATCGCCTGTAAAGCACCCATAGCCATTTCATCATTAATCGAAAAAATAGCCGTTGGCCGATCATCTTGCTCCAATATTTTTTGGGCCGCTGTAAAACCAGACTCAGAAGAAAACTCACCTTCTACGACCCACGAAGCATTCACATCAAGACCATGTGCTTTCATAGCCTGACAAAACCCTTCGTAGCGTTGCTGTGTAATGGTATTTTTATAACCGACGATACAGCCAATTTTTTTATGGCCTTTAGACAGCAAGTGACTCACCACTTTATTTGCAGCAGCGGTGTTATCAATAAACACATTATAAATTGAATCTTCCGGTGTATAAGCACACGTCATAACAAGAGGCGAATGAATCGAGCGCAATTCATTACGAGGATCTATGTCAGCGGGCACTCTGTCACCCAATAAAATCATGCCGTCTGCTTGCTTGGTTTGCACCATGTTGGCATAACTGGCTTCACGTTTAAGGTCATTTTGAGTATCACCCAACAGCACGCTGTAGCCAGTACTATGGGCGACTTGCTCAATACCCCGTATAACGGTTGCAAAAAAAGGGTTACTTATGTCGGGCACAAGCACCACAATGGCTTGCGATTTTTGCGTTCGTAAATGCCGCGCCATAAAATTAGGGCTATAACCCAGTTTGTCTATGGCGGCTTGTATTTTTGTTCGGGTCGGCCCTTTGACGACTTCAGGATTCATCAACGCACGCGACACTGTCGCCGTTGAAACGCCCGCAACCCTAGCAATATCCTTCATTGTTGCCATACAATCCTTCCACTGCTGTTCACAGATTTCATTTTGTTAGATTGTAATCTATTCAATACACATTTGGCATTAATTCAACCGTTGCTTTTCGCAACAGTGGTTAATGCCAGCTCAGTAATCGCCTTCCAGTCTTTTTTCTTAACAAGGTCTTTAGGTGCAAGCCAAGAGCCACCAACACATTTCACATTGGGAAGGGCTAATACTTGAGCAAAGTTATCAAGTGTTAAACCGCCTGTTGGGCAAAACCCAATCTCAGGAAAAGGACCATTTAATGCCTTCAACATTTCGCGCCCTCCCACTACCGAGGCAGGGAATAACTTAAAGCGGTCAAACCCATGCTCTAACCCCAGCATTAATTCACTGGGGGTTGCGACGGCTGGAACATACTGCAATTGCATTTTTTTTGCCGCGATCAATAAGCTTTCTGTTATACCAGGACTTAAAGCAAACTGAACACCTAACGCCTCGACCTGTTCAAGTTGCTCAACCGAGGTGATAGTCCCAGCTCCCACAATCGCATCCGGTACATTGGCCATAATATCTGCAATGGCTTCAAGCGCGACGGAACTGCGCAACGTAATTTCTAACACCTTGATACCACCAGCTACTAACGCTCTCGCAAGTGGCACGGCATCGGCCAAATCATCAATGACAATAACAGGCATGACAGGCGTTGCTGTGAGTATTTGATCAACACTATTTGCTTTCATATTAAATTACCTACAAGATCACTGACGGGCAAACCCTGATTATATTGTTGTAACGCAGCGGACGCGCCGATTAAACCCGTTGATGGCTGGGTGATAAGATAAACAGGCGTATAACGCAAAAACTCATACGCACTGCCCTGTCGTAAAAATCGTTCTGCGAACGCACCTTGTTCAAAAATTTTCTGAATTTTTGGCGCAATGCCTCCTGCAATATATAACCCGCCATTACTGCCTTGTGTCAAAATAACATCCGCACAAACCGCACCCATTATCTGACAAAACATGGTTAATACTTTTAAAGACAAAGGATCATTATGCTCAAGTGCCGCTTGCGTAATTAAATTAGGCTCACTTAATGGTGCATCTTCTTTATAAATATAAGCCAATGCTTGGTACAAATTGACGAGACCAGGACCTGATAATATGTGCTCACGGGTCACGTAGCCAAAACGAGACATTAAGTATGAAAGCACTTCTTTTTCTATATCGTTACTCGGTGTAAACCCTGCATGCCCTCCCTCACTTGTCATCGCCATGTATGATGCATCAATATAATGCAAACTGGCCACACCCAACCCGGTGCCCGCACCAATAATGGCAATCGGTAAGTCTTTTGATAATGTTTTAGTGGGCTTTATTAAAACCTGTGTGTCTGTGTCTTGCAAAAAAGGGATTGAGCATGCTTGTGCTTTAAAATCATTGATAACAAGAAGTTTGTTTAACTTTAATTTTTTTTCTAATTTATCAACATCAAAATACCAATGGTTATTAGTAAACGTCACCCGATTACCCATAATAGGTGCCGCCACAGCAAAACAAGCACATTTAATGACGTAATCGTTTACATATTTTGACAAAAAAGAGCAAACAGCAGCGTCTATGTTGTCATAGTCTTCGCAGTTAAAATTTTCTTGAATAACCACTTGGTGAGTCTGTGCATCTGATAATGCAAAGCGCGCGTTGGTTCCCCCAATATCGGCCACTAAATAATAGTGCTTAAGCGTCATTAATGTATTACCCGTATTAGTTAGCGGCATAAAACACCTCCATTTCTCCGCCAACATGATTCATAAATATGCGTATCGGCATTTCCATAACATTGGCACCGCTCAAAGCCTTGTGATAAGTCTGCAACTTTCTTTCGCCTTTAAGAAGCAAATAGGTACTGCGGCTTTTACGTAAATAAGACGCCGTTAATGACATTCGTTCATAAGGTGCTTCTCTTGGCTGAATCGCCATGGCTCTTAATGGATTGCACTCATCTAATATTGTCATTAAAGATTGCTGATCCGCACAAGGGAAAATGGATGCCGTATGACCATCATCCCCCATGCCTAATAACAAAACATCAATTGTATCTGGCAAACACTGCAATACCAGATTACAACTTTCTTGAGCTTGCTTAGCACTAACAACCGCGCTTTTAAGTGGAACAAACCGAGCTCTCTTCGCCTTATTCGTTAACAACGATCGTCGTATCAATAACTCGTTACTGTCTATATGCGTACTGTCTAACCAGCGCTCATCCACTAATGTCACTATGACATTGTGCCACTGAATATCAATATTTGATAATGCCTCAAATAATGGTTTTGGTGAATTACCACCTGATACTGCCAACAAAGCATGACCATTTTTTTTAATTGCAGCATTCAACTGCACTGCAATTTTCTCACTAAGACTTGATATTAGCGAATCAAAACCAGAAAACTCATTCATGCCATTCACATCCATCTTTTAAGGGCAGAGCCAACGAACTGGCTGGGCCAAAACTGCCTGCCGCGTATTTTTTCGCTGGAGCAGCAGACTGCTTCCAAGCATTTATAATTGGATCCACCCAATTCCAGGCCGCTTCTACTTCATCACGCCTTACAAATAACGTTTGATTATCATTAATGAAATCCAACAACAATCGTTCGTATGCATCAATAGGTCGACTTTTTTCTACATTTGAAAAGTCTAGCTTTAATGACTTCTGCCCTAGTACCATAGGCCCGCCACTCAAGCTAGGCACTTTATTCATCAGTGTCAATTCGATACCATCATCCGGTTGCAAACGAATCACTAATTTATTGGGCTGCAAGTTTTGCTGTTCATTTTCTTGATAAAAAATAGAATGAGGTACCGATTTAAATTGAATCACAATTTCACTGTAACGTTTAGCTAACCGTTTACCGGTGCGTAAATAAAACGGCACACCACGCCAACGCCAATTATCAATATGGGCGCGTATTGCAACAAATGTTTCTGTTTGACTAGTATGTGAGCCCTCTTCGTCATAACCACTCACCGCCTCGCCATTAACAGAGCCACTTTCATATTGGCCGCGTACAGTATGCTCTGACACATCATTCGAAGTAATCTTTCGTAATGATTTGAGCACCTTGAGTTTTTCATCACGTACATCTTTTGGGTGAAAGTTAAGAGGGACTTCCATGGCAACCAAACACAAAAGTTGCAGCAAATGATTTTGTACCATATCTCGCATGGCGCCGGCATTATGATAAAAATCCCAACGATTACCAACACCGACTGTTTCGGATGCGGTTATTTGAACATTATCAATACCGCTGTTTTTCCATAGCGGTTCTAAGATGAAATTACCAAAACGTAACGCCAATAAATTTTGTACGCTTTCTTTACCTAAATAATGATCAATGCGGAACACTTGTGATTCAGTAAAATAATGAGCCACTTTTTCATTCACTGCGATAGATGATGCTAAATCAGTGCCAATGGGTTTTTCTAATACAACCCGTGCGTGTGCATTAATCAAACTAGCCAGATGCAATGATTGGCAAGCTGCCCCAAAAAAAATAGGATCCAATGCCAAATAGGATAAAACATGACGTTTTTCAAATACGGGCTTTTTTTCAACCAAACTATGAAACGCATCATCTGAACTTAAATCAATCGGAATATAGCTCAACTTAACTTTAAAGCGCTCCCATACGTTTGCATCCACTTCATTTTCTTTAATAAAAATATGTAAATTTTCTAATACTTTTTCACGGTATTCGTCGTCGCTAATAAACGTTTTGGACAATCCAACTATGCAGTCAACATGATTAAGCAAATTTTCTTTTTCTAGATAATAAAGCGCCGGTAATAACTTGCGCATGGCAAGATCACCATTACCTCCAAAAATAAGAAAAACATGCTTCGATTTTTCATCTAAATGCGGGCTAATATCAGACACAGATCCTACTCCTAAGCCTGTAGAATTTTAAGTGTATTGGTACTGCCTTGAATCGACATATTATCTCCCATGGTTAAAATCACTCTTTCACCTTTAGAGATTAACTTTAACTCTTTCAATAATTCAAGTGCATGACGACTCACACTGCCTACTTTAAAATCAACGGGATCAAACATAATTGGCTGCACACCCTTAAACAAGCTCACGCTATTAAACGTGGCCACATGTGGTGTAAGTGCAAAAATTCGAATATGTGTATTTAAACGTGACGCCCATAATGGCGTATTACCTGACTCGGTTAAGCAAATAATGGCTTTAATATCCGGCATAATTCGAGCCGTTTTTACAGCCGCTTTTGCAATTGCATTATCCAAACTGGAGGCATGATCGGCCATTTCGTCTAAAGGGATAACATGGCTTTTTGAATCGTGCTTTTCTGCGCCTAAACAAATTTCTCTAACGGTAGAAACCACTTCATCCGGATAAAGGCCACTCGCGGTTTCTGCAGACAACATGACGGCATCTGTTCCATCTAAAACAGCATTGGCCACGTCAAATACTTCAGCGCGTGTCGGCATCGACTTTTCAATCATGGATTCCATCATTTGAGTCGCTGTAATCACAGGGCGATTCAATTGCAGGCTGCGTTTAATCAGTTTTTTCTGCACACCAATTAGGCCCGCCTCACCAATTTCAACGCCTAAATCGCCACGAGCAACCATGATGGCATCGGATGCTTCAATGATTTCATCCATTAATGATTCATCTTCAACCACTTCTGCACGCTCAATTTTTGCCATGACCAGTGCTGAGCTACCAGCTTCTTTTAGTAACGCTTTGGCTTCGATCATATCTTGCGCTGAACACGGAAAAGACACCGCTGCGTATTCCATTTTCAATTCACTAATTACCGGAATATCTTTTTTATCTTTGTCCGTTAACGCAGGTGCCGACAATCCGCCACCCATCTTGTTGATGCCTTTATTGTTTTGTAACGTACCATGCATGATGACAGTCGTGTGTATTTCGGATCCTTTAATTGACGTAACGTTTAAACGAATACGCCCGTCATCTAACAGTAAAATATCGTCACGCTTTATGGAGTCAATCAGCGAAGGAAAGTCCACACCCACACGGTATACATCGCCCTCATGAGTTGGCAGATTCATATCCAAAATAAATGTTTGACCTAATGACAGTTTCACCTTGTCATCTTTAAAGCGCGCAATGCGAATTTTTGGGCCTTGTAAGTCACCTAGTATCGCAACAGCCAGTTGATGCTTTTTCGCTACTTCACGAATATAACCCACACGACGACGATGATCACCATGGCTGCCATGGGAGAAATTAATGCGCGCAACATTAACGCCGCTTAATAATAATGACTCGATGCTTTCTAATGTATCGGTTGCAGGACCAATGGTGGCAACTATTTTTGTGCGTGGCTTTACAGAATCTAGTTTAGTCATTTTATTGCTCCAACCATGCTAAGGTATTGTCTAGCATACGCATTGAGAATGCCCATTCGTTATCGTACCAAGCCAATACTTTTACTAATTTACCATTCACTTTTGTTTGTGTTATGTCCGCTATAGACGATGAGTCATTATGTAAAAAGTCGATCGACACTAGCGGCAGCTCATTAATACTCATAACAGCAGAGTCTTTCGCTGCGTTGACCAATGCTTGATTAATTTCATCTACCGTCGTGTCACGCGAGGCCATAAACGTTAAATCAACCAGTGACACATTATTAGTCGGCACCCTGACCGCCAAACCATCTAATTTACCCATAAGCTCAGGCATCACTAAACCAATTGCAGACGCCGCACCTGTTTTCGTGGGAATCACTGATGACGTTGCACTGCGAGCACGACGTAAATCACTGTGGTAACCATCTGTTAATTGTTGATCATTAGTAAAAGCATGTACCGTTGTCATTAAACCGGATTCAATGCCGACACTGTCATGCAATGCTTTGGCAACCGGCGCAAGGCAATTGGTGGTACAAGAAGCATTTGAAATAATGCGATCATGACGAGTCAAAGTATGATGATTAATGCCGTAAACAATGGTTTTATCTGCCCCGTTCGCTGGCGCAGAAATCATGACGTTCTTCGCGCCCGCTTTAATATGGTATTGGGCTGTTTCTTTTTCTGTAAAAAATCCAGTGCATTCAAATACAACATCTATATCTAGAGAGGCCCATGGCAACGCCTTTGGGTCACGCTCTTTAAAGCATGGTATTTCATCATGATTAATCGTGATGCTATCAGCGCTATGGCTTACGGGATAATTGAAAGTGCCATGAACACTGTCATATTTTAATAAGTGCGCCAGCTTGTCGGCATCCCCTAAATCATTAACAGCCACTATTTGGATATGTTCACGATAACCCTTTTCATAGAGCGCTCTAACTACATTACGGCCAATTCGGCCAAAACCATTGATTGCCACTTTAATCATTTAAATACCTGCTCTGAATTGAGACTTATGGAGAACTATCGTTAGTTGTTATTTTTAATGTTCAGAATCGAATGTAATCGATTACATGAATAAGCTTATTCTCAATTTCAAATGGGGTCAATGCCATTTGCGTATTAAATAACCGTGATAATCAAGGTTGTAGCGTTAGGGGGGAAAGGTTGCAGTATTTAAACAGTCGTAAAAAAGCCAACGGAGATAATATTGATATTCACAGCGTACTGATTAGGACTAAGGTCACTAAGAAATAGAACCTCGATACCCCATAAAAAACAGAGGATAACTAAAACTCGACATCCACTTCTTCGTCTTGTTTTTCAAGGCGAATCGTCACGCGGCGATTCAATTCACGGCCTGAGGCGGTTTTATTACTCGCCACAGGGTAACGCTCACCATGATAACGCGTCGTAAACATTTCATCGTCTAGGCCTTTTTTAACCATGTATTCTGTGACCTTTATTGCGCGCGATTCAGACAATCGGCGGTTATTATAGCGACGACCTGAAGAGTCACTATGGCCATCTATATATAATGCTTTTACTTTTGGGTCCGCTTTGACATATAGGATAATCAAATCCAGCTTCTTTTTAGACTCAGCATCTATGCGATCACCGCCGCCTCTAAACAGCACTTTACTCTTAGCCACTTGCCGAAAATTAACCGGCAGCAAGCCCGCAACACACCCTAAGTAGTCTTTATAAAAGCTATTAAAATTAGCCGCCGAAACCGACACCCTAATGGGCTCGCTTTCATCATAGCGGGCCTTACGGGTAAACGTTGGCTGCATGCCTTTCATTAACGCCTGCATCATGTGATTAGCGCGGCCAGGATCAACCCTCAATGGGACATTCGTTTGATTAATAGCCACCAAACCAAGGTCTTTAGCAAATCGGCTAGGGCCCCAAATTGGCGGCTCAATATGTAACGCCGCATCACCTTGGCCCATTAGATTTTTTTTGGTTTTAATGTGAAACATCAAGTCTTCACCCGCCTCATGATAAAACACGGCCTCACCATAATCCGGAATGGGCTGGACAAATTCACACTCAAAAATAGAGGGCGATAAACGCCATTCAGTTTCCTCAACCGAGGCCTGAAATGTTAACGCTTGGGTATAAATGCCCCACAACAGCAAGCCAACACAACAAAAGATACGCACAAATCAAACCCAATCTAAGTTATCTGCATAAGTTATCGGCCAAACCCGACCTTTCTTGACCACTAATCACCGTAACAGCTCGAATTTGAAACACCATATAGGATACGTTACAAACCGTCAGCACATGTAAAAGCGATAAAGTAGGTTTACACTGCGCCTTGGGGTACAATCCCTTTTTTTAACGGCAACATTAAGGGAATTCGTGTCAGATTTTCATAGCAACCCAATGGCAAACCGCTTTCGTGGTTATCTACCTGTAGTGGTAGATGTGGAAACCTCAGGATTCAACGCCAAAACTGACGCCCTTTTAGAAGTGGGCATGGTCATCATGGACATGGACGAAAAAGGCCTCATGACGCCTGGCCCAGAGATGTCCGCGAAAATTAAGCCATTCGATGGTGCAAACATCGAACAGAGTGCGCTTGATTTTACGGGTATCGACCCATTTGACCCAGATCGCGATGATGAACACGAAGCCGATGCGCTAGACGCTATGTTCAAAACGATTCGCAAAGCCATCAAAATCAAAGGTTGTAAACGCGCCATATTAGTCGGCCACAATGCTCACTTTGATTTGGGCTTTATTAATGCGGCCGTTGAACGTAATGACTTAAAACGCAACCCTTTCCACCCGTTTTCGGGATTCGATACGGCTACGCTAGCTGGCCTTGCATTAGGCCACACGGTATTAGCTCGCTCTTGTATGCTTGCAGGTATCGACTTTGATAACAAAGCAGCACATAGCGCACTTTATGATACGCAAAAAACAGCCGAGTTATTTGCTCTGATTGTAAACCAATGGCACCACATGGGTGGCTGGGATTGGGCTGTACGTAAACATCAAAAAGAACAAGACCAGGACTAAACCTGCCCAGTCATTGCTACACTTATATCATTAACGTCTAATATTAGGCGTTATGATATTTGGTCTTTATATTACCTTTCGCTAAACTACCTGCACACTCTCTCTTGAAAGATCATCATGTTTGAATCTGTTTCATTTATTCATACGTTATGTGGCGGTGCATTAATTGGCTTAGCCGCTGTTATTTTATTTGCAGGCATCGGCCGTATTGCTGGAATTTGCGGCATTGCGTTTTCGTTATTAACCACCCCTACCTCCACACATATTTGGCGTTTGTTATTTTTAGGCGGGCTTGTGATTGGCTCACTGCTGTTTCACGCATTATCAGGTCAAGCCTATCCGCCTGCCCCTAACAACTCATTACCATTATTAGTTATTGGTGGCCTGCTAGTGGGCTTTGGTACCGCCATGGGTAATGGCTGCACCAGCGGACATGGCATTTGTGGTATATCCCGCTTTTCAATTCGATCCATCGTAGCCACGCTAATCTTTATGGCCAGCGCCATCATGAGCATGTATGTGTTTCGTCATATACTGGGTTGGAGTATTTAATATGCAAAAAATTATCGCACTATTGGCCGGTATTTTATTTGGTGTAGGGTTAGCCGCATCTGATATGAACAATCCAGAACGAGTACAACGCTTTTTAGACCTAATGAACTGGGACCCAAGTTTAATGTTCGTCATAATTGGCGCGTTGATAGTGGCAGCACCATGTTTTCAATGGTTAATGGAAAAACAGAACAAACCCGTATTCGCTGCTAAATTTTCTTTACCAAGCAAACTCAGCATTGATAAAAATTTACTCATCGGTTCTGCTCTATTTGGTATTGGCTGGGCCATTGTTGGTTACTGCCCTGGGCCCGCTATTGCGGCCATTGGCTATGGGTATCATGAAGTCTTTATTTTTGTGATAGCGATGTTTGCAGGGGCTAAGGCACAACAAGTGTTCATCAAATGAATAACGCCTAGACACCTAATTCACCTAAAAACATTGTTTTAATACACGTCAGTAGAGACCAACAGAGAATAGAGTGGACCGCACGTTACGCTACCACTCCTTTATATCTCATGCTTTATTGGTATTTTTAGCAGTAAATACCCGTCAAAATTAAACTGTCATTAATAAATGCCTTACTTCAACAAAAGATAAATTGGAGTGGGTCATGAAAAATTTCATTGATATTAAAATCGAAGGAATTAACGCTAGTATAAGTATAGTTAGCGTGACAGGACATGAATCTATATCTGATGAATTCTCGTTTAACTTACTGTTAAGCACACCGATTAATGAGCCACTCAAACCAGAAGATTGCTTAAAACAACCCCTAACCATTTTTTACAATGAAGCCAATAGTACATATAAAAAATTCGGCATTATCACATCACTTCAATTGGTTTTCTCAAGCGACCCACACAATTTACAGTTCAGGCTAGCGTGCCAGTCTTCCCTAGGGGAGCTAAAATCCATCACTCGATCCAATATATATACTGAGAAAACGCCGATCGAAGTCATTTCGGAGGTTTTAAATAAATACAATCATATAAACTATTTTATAAGTTGCGCGAACGCCTTACCTAAAAAATCCTTTATACATCAATATAAAGAAAGCGATTACAATTTCATTGGGCGCTTATGTGAACACTGGGGCATTCATTATTATTTCGATAACGACGAAGAGAATACCCTCACTTTTGCAGATGACCGTAATTATCAGGCATCTGAAAAAATATTTCACTTTATCGAGAACCCAAATACCTCACAAGTCGAACACGCCATCACGGCGTTAAACATGCAGCAAACCCCTGCTATCAGCCATGTCACTGTAGAAGGTCGTAACCCTGAACAAGATAGCATCATTATTACGACAGAATTTGGTAAACCAAATGATGATCATTCATCAATAAAATTTAACGGAATAGGTATTGATAACGAGGATGAAGGGCTACTGATTGCCCAAAGACGATATGAGTTGCAGCAATGCCAAAATATCATCTATACCGGATCATCTACAGCGCAAGATATTAGGGCTGGTTTTACAATAAAAATAGACATGGGTAATAATCAAGAGCCGCTAGAACTGCTTATTATCTCTGTGGATTACACAGCCTCTAACTTGAACTTAATCCGCAATGAAGATGCGATAGAGTTCAATTTAACCTTTTCTGCCATCCCAGCGAATATCGTTTTTAGACCTGCGCTTTTAAAACCAATACCCACTGCAATTTCTTCAACGGCCAGAATCTTTTCTAGCTTCGAGAATGCATCAATAGCACATAGAGACAACCTTGGTCGTTACAAAGTTATCTTTGATTACATGGATAATCAGCAAGCCTCTCATTGGATGCGAAAAAGTCAAACCGCAGGTAAAGACAATCACTTAGATATACCATTACTTCCTAATACAGAGGTGCAAATAGCCTATTTAGGGGGTAACCCTGACTTACCCTACATTAGCTGTGCTCTAGAAAACTCACAATCTACCATTATTCCTAGCAACAACGAACGACCCTATGCAACATGTTTACATACAAGCGGAAAACTCAGTCTTGAAGCAGGAAGATCATTCAACCTCAGCATTGTGGCCCCTATGGATAAACAAAGCACTGTTAATCCTGCAACCCCTAGTAATATTGTGACGCAATTTTCATCTACAGCAACAGTGGGTAAATACAATCGACTGAATAACAACGGCATTAAATTTCCAAATGATGAACGCCTTAATGGCGACAACATCGAATACAATGTTGACGCCCTTCAAGGCCAAACATATAAGGTGCAAGATACTGTTAGCTTTGTTTTAGGTGATAACCCAACCTATTTTTTTGGTCAGCAATATAGAGAAGTTCACGCCAAATTCCCCAATCAAAAAAGTGTTCAACCTAGTGACAAATTCTCCTTTGATCTGAACCACATATTAGAAATGGATGAGAATAATATAGTTAACAGCAGCCCAACTATAGACAAGCAGATAGGCATGGTAAGAAAGTTATTTGGCAATCGTTACAACTATCACGACGGCAATATAGTATCCGTTAGAAAAGGTGATAATAATGAACCTCATAAAACCTTCAATTACGGCGCTCGCTATGTAGAACACATTATTAACGATAGCGATAACCCTACTGATTCACTAACCGATGGCTTCCCCCTAAATTGGCAACCTAAAGAAATAGACTACATCATTAGAAATCACCACAAGCAATTTAAAATAAACCACAATGATACTATTACCATTCAAAAAGGCGATTCTTACGTTGAACGTGAGGGCAACACTGAACGAATTCAAACAGGTGGTAGCAGCAAGGTCACGATTACAGGTAGCACACGCAGTAAAGACATTAACATTAGCGGCGAATCTATAAAGGAAATTACAGCTTCAAAAATTAAGTCTACGTTAAACGCATCCACAATATCTAAAACCGTAAATGGTGAGAAAAAAAGCACAACCACTGGATCAGACACATCCACTGTGAATGGCAACAAACACTCTGCAATTTTTGGCAACAAAACATCTGTCGTGATGGGTGGAAAAGCGGCCGCTGAATTAGGCAGTTCAAATAAATTTATTGGTGGCCTCAAAACAGAAATGGTGGCGGGCCTGACAATAAAATGTGCATTATTGCCCGAAATAGATGTATCTCCATTAAAATTTTCGAAGAAAGCTTATAACTTTAAAGATGGTGATGCCATGGTAGAGAAAGCAAAAGCCAAAATAATCAAAACAACACTGGTCACAATTACGTGTGGCGCTGTATTGATGCTTGGTTAAAGCCTTGCTTGGAGTGAGCATAGAGCTAAGCAGAAAATTTAAGACTAAAAAACACGCTGAATATAGATTAGGTTTACAAACCAAATAGCATATTCAGACGCGTCATAGCTTAGGGCAAAACAACCTAAATCAAACCGCATAGCGACCACCTATAAACCAGAATTTAAAGCGTAATCTCACCTTTCATATATGTAACGGCACGGCCTGATATGAGGACTCGATCTTGTTTATTCAGACACTCCAACTTTCCGACTCTTTTTGACAATTGTAATGCTGACATTTTATTTTTACTTAGTTTATCAGCCCAATAGGGGATCAAGGAACAATGCGCAGAACCGGTCACTGGGTCTTCAAAAATAGTGGATTGAGGCGTAAAAAATCGTGATACAAAGTCAACCTGATCACCCGGCGCCGTGATAATGACACCACCAGGATCTAAGTTAATTTGATCAAGTATTTTTTGATTTGGCTGCATATCTTTGATCACCTCTTCTGAATCAAAGACCAACATATAATCCCTCGATTTCAACACTTCAACAGGCTCTATTGGAAAAGCGTCCAAAATAATCTTCGGCGCCACGGCATGAATTGGCTTTCTTGAAGGGAAATTCAGTGTTAACAAACCCCTTTCTTTGGTAACGATCAACTCACCACTCTTAGAGCTAAATTTAACCACGTTTGTGTCTTTATTTAGGTAACTAAATACAACATGTGCTGACGCTAATGTTGCATGCCCACATAAGTCCATTTCGATATCAGGCGTAAACCAACGAATACCATATGAGCCGTCTAAACACGAAACTATAAACGCCGTTTCGGCCACGGCATTCTCTTCAGCAATTTTTTGCATGAGATCATCTGACAGCCAATGCGCCAAAGGACAAACCACCGCAGGGTTCCCACCAAACACCCTATCAGTAAATGCGTCTACCTGATAAATAGGTAAATTCATATATTCATAACCTTTTTATTACAACCCGATCACTTAGTGAGCAAGAACATCTATGACTTTAATTAACACCAGACACAACCACTATACCTGAGCCCCCTTAATTACCAATATCGTATCGATAAAAATGCGCGACTAGGTGGGCTAATTTTGCATAAACAAACAACATGCATCCAGTAAAAACATACCTAACCATAAGTATTTGATACAATTACGATTCACTTTATCATCAATTAAGAGCTTACCACCATGCACCCTGCTGAATTTAAAACCTTGCGCGAAGCGGTTGGCCTTTCTATTTCGACCCTCGTTAAAGTGATTGATGTGGATGAACGCTCTATCAGAAAATGGGAATCGGGTAAAAAGAAACTGCCCGTCGACGTTATTAACGCTGTAGTCGCTATTGACCAATTACTGACAGACACGGCAAATAAAGCCTTTGATGAATTACAAAAAACACCACAAACACCTGTTGTACTGCAACGCTATATCGAAGAAGAAGATTATTTAACCGCACACCCTGAATTCGAAGGCCTGCCGATTAGCACTTACGGTGTATCACTTTTTCGCTTAAGACAAAAATTCATTGATGCAGGCATACCTGTTTCGATTGAATATATCTAACCGTTATTTATAAAGCACGATGAAGCTCAGCACTCGACTCTCAATTCTTTGCAGCACGATTCATACACATGATTTCGATCATATATGGGATTGCTGCTGTGATCATGGCTACCTAGGACAGCACATAATGGCTGAGCACCCCGATAGCCATATTCATTTTGTCGATGTATTGCCTCATTTAATTAACGAAGTAGAAAAACGCTTAATCACACAACTTCAAAAGAATTGGACCACCCACTGCTTAGATGCGGCAGCCATTAAATTAGAGCACTCAAGCAGTCACTTGGTCATTATTGCAGGTGTCGGGGGTGACTTATTAATCGATATGGTGGACGCCATTATAAGTAACCATTCAACGTTAATTGAAGACAGGCGCTTAGATTTTATATTATGCCCTGTCCGCCAATTACATAAGGTCCGTGAAGGCTTAAATAGATTGCAACTGGGCTTAGTCAGTGAACAAATAGTAAAAGACAACAACCAGTTCTATGAGGTAATACAGGTAAGCAACCAATCTAGAATACCACTAAGCTTAGTGGGTGACATAATGTGGAATACCGCGAATGAAGAACATCAAGCGTATCGCAATGCCATGATTACTCACTATCAAAAACAGCCCAGTCATCACGCAAAAAAATTACTAAGACTGTATCAAGACATTTGTTAACTACTTAGCTTACCTTATAAAACATTAAGAGCTTGTTTCTACTAAGGCCACCCACCTGCTAAATACATTTAACTGCTCAGCAGCAAGTTTGATACACACCAGTAACGGCACCGCCACCAAAACACCCACAGCGCCCCAAAGCCAACTCCAAATCAATAACCATAAAATTAATATTAATGGATTTAGCTGCATGTGCCGACCTAATACGGCAGGCGTAATAAACTGAGCCTCTAGCATATTAATTCCAAAGTAAACGGCAGCAGGCACCAAGGCAACCGCCTCCATGCCATACTGAGTAACACCGGCAAGGCTCAGTATCACTAAAGCCATTATGGAGCCAAGATAGGGCGCAAAATTAAGCAAGCCAACCAGCGCCCCCCAGAGTAACGCATCATTGACGCCCATCATCCAAAATACACCTGCGATAATCATTCCCAGCCCAGCATTAATAATTGTTACCGTAATAATGTAACGGGATAATTCTTTTTGCAGTTTACCTATTAGCGCAATCGAACGGCGGTTACTTGATTCTCGAGGTAACATTTTCAGATAACTTTCATACAGACCAGGGCCAAAGATCAATAAAAATATCACTAAAATAAGAAAGGTCATGAACTGTGCAAGGACTAACGGTGTTGCAACCAAAATAGAAATAATGATGTCCATTCCGCCCTGCGTCACTCGTGTTAAGAGCACACTATTATTACTTGTTTCTTCTACAATGATTGGCTCTTCATCTTCGTCACTGCTAAACCATCCAAAAAAACCAGCGCTTTTTTCCTTTACAGGCAATACAACTTCATTGGTTTCAGCCACGGGGTCAATACTGATAATTTTGCTTATATTATCAAGCTCCTCAGTGAGCTGAGCTGAAAGCTTAGGTAATTGCTCTACCCATTTTTGTGCAGGACCTGCCAATTCAATACTCAGCATCGTCAAAGGCCCACCAATCAAGGTAAGTAAAAAGATAGCCGATAAAGAGCGAGGAATATAAAGCCGTTTAAGCAACGACACTAAAGGGCTCAGCAACAACGAAAACAAAAGTGCCACAATAATCGGCATCAATAATGATTTGGCAAAATACAAAGTATAAAGAAGTGACAGCGTCAGCAAACCATAAACAGGTAAACTAAAAACGATACGTTTAGGCGCAACAGCAGGCACTGCTGATGCACTTAAAGCAAGTGATTCTGACTCTTTATCCATTTTCATTACTCTCATTCTGCGACCCATGTCTGCTAATCATGAAAGAATAAAGACGGCCCCCGGTACGTAAAAGACTGTAAACCCTGCGTAAACCAACGCCTCGTGCAACAACCCCAGCTAGCAGGCCAGCACCAACCACTAAATAGGGACTGTATTTTTTTAATGCTTGCATTGACTGCTCGTTAATCAAAGAGAATTGCACCTGACGTACATGTAAACGATTATTCTGCGATCGAATTTTACGGCACAAAGTGTTACGACTCACTGCTTTGACCTTTAATAAACTGACGAATATGCTGTCGAGTTAATGGTAACTTCAGGCTTTTACTGTAGTGCTTCCACCCCACAGCAATACCAAATAGACCAAGCATCTGAAAGGCACAAAAAGATATCAACCCTTGCGATACAGATTCGTCTAGTAAATAAATATGCCATGAAAGCGCCGCACTAAAACTAACCCAAGTGAGCATCAACATAGGAACAAATAACCTTGCTAATACCATTAAGCGCTTAGCATCTGTAATGGCCAGTTTCATTTCAAGCTGAAACAGCTCTAAAATATCAGAACCTGTTGACACTGCCTGTTGTAGCCAGTTTATAAGCAGCGTCACCTCTTCCGTTATTTCAGGTTTTTTAAGACTCTCACTTGAATTATTTGTATCTTTAGCTTCAATCATTTGCGTGAAAAGAAGTGAGAAAGAACAAGGCCCGTCACAAAAGCAATGCCTAAACTTGCTAGTGGCTTTTCGCGAACAAATTCACTGGTTTGCTTACCAAGCTCTTCTGCCTTAGCGCGCCCTTTGAGTAATTGCTCAATTGCCTCATCTTTAACATCGACACCTGCCGCTTCAGCAGCGGATTTAAAATGCTCTTTGGCTTCGGTTAATTTTTCATAAGCGCTCAACACCGCTTCTTTGCTGGCCGCTAATTCATCGCTTTTGGTTGTATTTTTGCTTGCTGCCATTTTTACTCTCCAGTGCAATTAGTTTATTTTGCTACCATTCGCCTTAGAAACAATAGCAGGACTCACGCCTAAATAAAAATACTGGGATTACATCGCTGAAATTGCAATAAGAACAGGCTGTTGGCGATAAAACTGACACAATAACCGGTATACCTCAGGCATGTGCTCTTTCATATTTTCTGGGTCTTCAAAAAACGTCTCGCTGCACACAGCAAAAAATTCAGCAGGATTGGTTAACGCATAATCATCAAGTGGCAAAGGACGACGCGTTTTAAAATCATGCTGCAACCGGTCCCATGCAGCGGTAAAGATATCATGCCACTCACCGGCGCGCATATCAGGGTGCATCGGTGGTGCGCCATTGGCGCCGTCACGGAGCATATCAAGCTTATGTGCAAACTCATGAATCACCACATTACTCGCTTTACCACCGCGAGCAGTGGCCCCACTTTCACAAACCGATTTCCAAGATAAGATCAACGGCCCCCGATGCCATGCTTCGCCACTTAAACCCGGACTTTTACTGTGAACAACCCCGTCACCACTACGGTATGGACGATTCGGCACAAAATCGCCTTCATAAATAATAACAGTCTGAAAGTGATCATACCAATCCAATCCAAGCTTCAAGACAGGCACACATGCCATTGTCGCGATTGTTAGACACATCTCAGTGGTAAATTGGAACTGCGCACCAGACACAAAACTTTTACGCACAAGAAAACGAAACGTCATGTCTCGTAGCGCATCACGCTCAGCACCTTGATAATGTTCCATCACAGGCCAGTCTGCTACCGCTGACTCCCATTCCTGTGCGGTTAATCCCATTTTTTTGATGCGTTTATTTTCACGCCAATTACGAAATCGTTTAAACATGATTAGCTCGTTTTGTCACAGGTGAATGTTTTACAGTGCTAAATTCTAACACCTAAGCTTTTAAATTTACTCATGTGGTGATTTTCTTACATACTCCACCTAAAATAATTAATCTTTAGTATTATCTGACCTTCGAGCGCCAATAGAATTCAAAATATCGCTATACACCTGGTTATTCCAATCTTGAATAATTATCTGCGATCTAAACAGTGCCCATGACTCAACAATAGAGGTGATAATAATCACCGCAAAACCTAATTCAATATAACCAGTAAAAATAAAAACCAGGCCGACTATAAATAGAAAAAGATCGATGATTCCATGCACCCACTTTCCTAAATAAAAGTGATGAATACCCGTTATAAAAAACCAATTCAACGCAGCATAGGTATCAGGGTCTTTAATTTGGCGTTTAGCTTGAGCGTAAAACGTCTTTCGATTCTCTGCCGTTAAACTTGAAATTTGTACGCGCAACTGCTCTTCGTGTTCGTTTACCGCATCTTGATTCAACAATTAACGCTCCTCCATAAATGGGTCGATACACTTACAAATGCAATCCCGCCTATTACAGCGCCGAATTCGATTAAATCCCAACCGAATCCCTTCAACAATTCCCAACGAGTTAATCGCTTTATAAGTATACGCTGAACAAGTTGGCTCGAAATTGCACTCTATTCCGAACCACCGCTTACTGCCACCCGAATTTCGATAGCCTTGTATTAGAAACAATACAAATCGCTTCAACACATTAGCGCCCCAAAGTAATAATGGTGGCTTCTCTGCTCCAGAACAACAAGAACCTTTTTCTTTCAATAACCTGAAACACCATTTGCCAGCCTTCAGCAGCTAGTAAATTCAACTCGGCTTCAATCTTTTTTAATGGCAAGCCTGATGCACCTAATAAAATTGTGCCGCAACCGCCTTCAACTATGTGTACGACTTTGTATTCCGTGTATTTAGCGTTATTCATGGTATTCCCCTAGATTCTTAAACGTCATTATAAAATGCCCAAGCTTACTGCATTAAAAACCTGAGCGTTTCATTATAAACAAAAAACAAGATAATTATATTTTAAATACCCGCCACGCTGCCTCTCAACACATAGATTATCTGTAACGATTAAGTTTTGCATTTACAATGCAGTACAAAACGAGCCACACAACTCATAATGAGAGATTACAATGGAGTTTAAACACGATAGGCAGTGAATAGATATGCTGGCTATATTTAAAGCGCTATTATTGGGTGGTGTTTTTGAGCTAGCACGCGGGGCAAAAGAACCACACCAGTGAACGTGTGGCTACAGTCGTATTACGTAAGATAACGGTCGAAAATAGGCTGTTAAAATTTATTATCCCTATTTATTTTAACAGCCTAAATTGCTAACGCTAGAATAATACCCCTGAGAACCATTATTCAGAGGCTGACCGTATATAAAAAGAGCCATGCAGGCATGTTAGCACTTACGATCACTACCCTCTTACATGGTTATTATATTAATGACTGCCTGTCAGGTCTTTTTTCGTTGCAGGTTCGGTTCTTGTCTCCGCCGTAATGGCTTG
>JAWUXY010000120.1:0-14158 GCA_034111105.1 Bermanella sp.
AAAGCTCTTTTAAACCTAAATTAGAATCTTGCGATGACCACTCCATCGACGCACGTATAACGATAGCCGTGCCAATTAAATGGGCACCTGTAATATACGCAGCGGTAATGTTGCCATGCTGTGTGGCGTTAGAAAGATTAAACGATGGCAAAACCACCTTGTCTTGAATGAAAGCCCCCAAGCGCAGTAGCGCAATTGCTAGCAGCCCATAAACCGTCACCAGCATCCATTCATCAGTAAGTGTCAGACTAAACTCACCCGATGTAACCCCGGTTAACGCCAGCATGAGTGCGATCACCGCACAGGCAGTTTCAATGTTACTGGCCTCTGAATGTTGGGCAACTGGCTTCACTATAATGCGACTTAACCAGCGCATAGCTGCCACCAAAGTAAAGATAGCAACGAAGTCCACCAGTAAAAACATGGCGTATGAGGGGTCAGAAACCAACCAAGTCATGAAAAACCTTTTTAGTATTAAGTGTCAGCTGCTTATAATGCCGATATTGTTTCAAAAGTCACGGATCAAACTATGAAAATCGTCTCATTTAACGTAAATGGCATTCGTGCCCGCATGCATCAACTCGAAGCCATCAAGCAACAGTTGCAAGCTGATGTACTTGGCTTACAGGAAGTTAAGGCTATGCCCGACCAACTGCCTTTAGGTGAGATATCCGCATTAGGTTGGCATACAGAGGTTCATAGTCAAAAAGCCCATTACGGTGTTGCCACGCTGTCAGTCGGCGCACCTCTCTCTGTTCAAAAGGGTTTCCCAAGTGATGACGATGATTCGCAAAAGCGCTTCATTCATACTAGCCATCAAACACCGAACAATGAAACATTGCACATTATTAATGGCTACTTTCCCCAAGGTGAAAATCGCAGTCATGAAACCAAATTCCCAGCAAAACAAAAATACTACGCCGACCTATTCGATTATCTAAACGCGAACTTCACACCCAATGATAATGTCATTGTTATGGGCGACATTAATGTTGCTCCTATTGATCACGACATCGGTATAGGTGACGTAAATGCCAAGCGGTGGCTAAAAACAGGTAAGTGTGCATTTTTGCCAGAAGAACGAGAATGGGTGCAAAAAATTATCGATTGGGGCTTAACAGATAGCTACCGACTGCTTAATCCTGACGTTGATAATCGCTTTAGTTGGTTTGATTATCGCAGCAAAGGGTTTGATGATGAGCCGAAGCGTGGACTAAGAATCGATTTAATTATGATCACCAAGCCTTTAATAGAGCGCTTAGTAAATGCAGGTATTGATTATAAAACCAGAGGCATGGACAAGCCAAGTGACCACGCCCCTATATTTATTGAACTCGATTACTAAGCACTCGTTTGCTTGATATAGCTCATCCAGCTTTTTGCTTGGCTGGATGAACTTTCGAATGCAGATGATTTACCTAGAATTTTCAATGCTTCACGCGCATCACCAAGACGATACTTAACCATACCTTGATACAGTAAAACCTTACCCTTTTGTTTTTCTGTTAATGTTTGAACTAAAAGCTGCTGAGCTAAGTTATCGGCTTTTACCCAAGCTTCTGCATCAATATAGTATTGAAGTAATTGATAGCCATCATCAACACCTTTAAATGTTTGATATAACTGAGACAGCACAACTCGTGCTTTATTGATTTCTTTTGACTGCAGCCATGATTGAAATAAAAGGTTAAGTACTTTTTCGCTGGGTTCAATTAGCTTGCTTTCAATTGCCTGAGTCAATGCCGTCGCGACCTTGAAAGCTTCACCTTGAGACGCCAGTAACTGCCCCAAATTAATAAAGTCGCTTTCTTTTTCAACAAACCCCTTCTTGTAAGTCAGCTCTTTTGTGGCAGCCGCTTTTTCATAATCTTCTATTATTTGGTGAATACCTGCCTTTTGCTGCCAGTAATCTTTTTTGTCAGGGTAGTTATAGACAAGCTGATTCACATACGATATTGCTTTTTCAAGCTGCTTGGTTTGATAACTACCCGAAAAAGCCATTTGCAACCAAGCCTCTTTTGGTTTGGTGGTTAACTCGCATGCCTTTTCTATGTGGGGCAATCCGTTTTTGATATCTTCAATGCTGTAATAAGAAGCGGCTAAAAGCGCGTAAACTGAAGCAGATGATGTCTCTGCTTCTTCAATAATAATTTTAAGGTTTTTAATCGCGGCACGATAATCACCTTGATTAAAATACGAATAAGCCAGTAGGGATCGTAATTGACTCGCGGTATCGGCTTTTAAATTAGGCAACTCAAGCGCTTTTATTAATAGCGTTTGAGCATCGCCTTCTTTTGCTTCATAGGTCTTAAGTTGTGCATGGGTTTGATACGTCAAAGCAAGGCCCAATGAATTCCCTGAAAGATCATCGGCTAATTCGGTCAGAGTTTCATTCAGCTCTTTTGCCTTTTCTGAGTCAGGCAATGCGGTTATCTGCTGCTGAATTTCATTTAGCTTGTTATAGGTGCGCGGGCTGATTGAAGCTGCACTGGCTAAGTGGCTAGATAACAAAATTATAATAAAGATAAGACGAAACATGATTATTTCTCTAAATTAAATTCGAATGGCAATGTGGCGACTTGCTCAACAGGCTTGCCATTAACCAGCTTAGGTTTGAATTTATAGCGCCATGCTGCTCGGATGGCTTCACGTTCAAATATACCCTTAGGCTTTGCATCAATGACTTCTACATCACTTACAGTGCCTTCTTTTGTAACCTGCAAGCGCACAACAACATAACCTTCTATTTTTCGAGATAATGCTTGCGATGGGTACTTAGGTTCAACCTGCACAAGCGGGATAACATCGCTATCGCCAAATCCATATCCCGATAACATGGTTCCCATGCCCTGCCCTTTAAAGCTTGAAAGTGAAGATGAAATGTCAGGCATATTCAAATCCATCTGCTTTACATTCGCTTGCTGAATCTTGGGTGAGTCCAGCATGGGGGGTGTTTTAGGTTTAGGTGGCTCTTTTGCATTGCGTACTTTTTTATCACTCTCGCTGTCTTTTAAGCTGCGAATAAAGTCGACCATTGCGACATTATCTTCACGACTCACCTGATTACCTTGTGGGGCAATCATCCACTGCATCAACCAAAAAACAGTGAATGCCAGTGCTAGGCCAATTGGGGTTATATAAAGTAATCGCATCACACACCCGGGTCGGCTGCAATGGAGATGTTAGTCACGCCAGCCAAACGTATCTGGTCCATTACCTGAACCAAAATACCCGTTCTAGCATCTGTATCCGCTTGAATGACCACGCCGCTTTCTGGGCTTTCTGCTTTTAGTTTTTCAATATTGGCGCGAACCGAGCGAACATCAACGGCGCGCTTATCAATCCAAATTTCACCGCTTGGTTTGATCGCCACCATGATATTGCCTTTTTTATCTTCAGCGGCCGTTTGTGCCGACGGCCGACTAATTGTCACACCACTTTCTTTTACAAACGATGTGGTGACAATAAAAAATATCAGCATGATAAAAACAATATCGAGCATGGGTGTCATATCGATTGCTGATTCTTCTGACTCTAAACTTGCGTGTTGCTTTCTCATAAAATAACCCTGTTACTTAAGCAATCTATCTTTAAAGATATCGAGCTGCTTTTTAGCCATGCCATCGAATCGAGTTTTAAAATATAATCCAATTAACGAAACAACCATTCCGGCCATGGTCGGTACCGTCGCCATAGATATTCCCGATGCCATTGCTCGTGCATTACCAGTTCCGGTTACAGCCATAACATCAAACACACTGATCATGCCCGTCACAGTACCTAGCAAGCCCATTAGCGGGCAAATAAGTACAAGTAATGTAATGGTCGAGCGATAGCGTTCAAATTCAATGGCGACTTTGGAGATAAGCAAGCTTCTAATTTTCAAAGCATTCCAGTCGTCATGGGAAGCCAGCCCCTGCCAAATATCCTGATGTTGCGCGCAAAGGTTTTTTGATTCTTTAGAGAAGAACCAATACCGGTCAAGAATTAATATCCATAACACGATAGAGATAGCTAAAATTCCATAAAGAACCGGACCACCACTTGCTAAAAACCCAGATACATCTGCAAACATAATTAGGCTCTCTTCTGTGCCTGTTCAGCAATAATACCGGCTGCTTGCTGATCAAGTACTTGAATCATCTCTTTACTGCGACCGTTTAAAATATTGTGCATAAACAATAAGGGAATCGCCGCCACCAAGCCCAGCACTGTTGTAATGAGCGCTTGTGAAATACCGCCAGCCATTAACTTAGGATCACCCGTACCAAATAATGTAATGGATTGGAAAGTCGCAATCATGCCGGTAACAGTACCAAGTAAGCCAAGCAAAGGTGCTACAGCCGCAAGTAACTTAACAATTGATAAGCCTTTTTCTAGCTGAGGTAATTCTTTTAAAACGGCTTCATCTAGTTTCATTTCAAGAGTTTCTAAATCTTGCGATGTTTGCTCGTTTTTATAAACAGCCAGCACACGGCCAAGCGGATTACCTGAATCAACCACACCTGGATTTGAAAGCTGCGCATTCATTTTTGCCTGCATGCTTAATCGTTGTGCCAGTAAAAACAGAGCATAAATAAAGCCACATAAAGCGAGGAATAAAATAATGTAGCCGATCAATCCGCCTTGCTGAATACGATCAATAATGCTTGGGCTTTGGCTGCCTATACTTAATAGCGTGCCTCTTGTAGGGTCAATGACCATCTCTGAAAACGCATCAGAAGACGATAGGAATGAACCGATTAAGCTTGCTTCACTTGGTTGCTTACCAAGCTCAATAAATAGGCGAGTCTGAGTATCATAATTCAAAAAGCCTGTTTCATTAAATGCAACAAAAGGGCCTATATGAGCAACAGGGGCTTCTACTTTTTGCCCCTTGGCATTTAGATACGTAGAGGTATATTGCTTGCTTTCACCTTGCTTGGTCATATGCAACTGCATTTCATACCAAAGCTTTTCAAGTTCTGGAATGCTAGGAAGCGCTTTACTTTCTGATAGTTGATCAAGCAATTCGGAACGAGCGCCCAATTCATTGGCCAATAATGAATTCTCTCTAATCGACGCTACATCTTGTGATACTTGGCGTACAACACCAAACATTTCACCAAGGTTGCCCATACGCTTGCGCAATTCTTCTTCTAAGCTTGCAAGGCTGTCTTCGTTTTTATCAAATGCATTCTTCAAACGATCCGTTTCTTGTGTCACTTGTTTTAGCTCAGACTTGCTCTTAGCAAGTGCCTGCTTCTGTTTGGTTGCATCTTGCAAAAACACACGCTCACGCTCTTTGTTGATAGAGCGTTCTTTTAAACCGTCTTGTTTTACTTGTTGAAGCAACTGCTGCAAGCTTTTAATGTTTTCAGGTGTAACCGGTGTCGTATCTTCGGTTGTTTCGGCAAAACACAATGCCGACATGGCAAGCAGTACGGAGGCAAATAGGAAATTTTTCATTATATATTTTCTCCCAAAGACTGAATGGGTAGGCCAAGCAAAGTCGGTGCGGCCTGTTTGCGCGCAATGCTGACACCTTTAGAGATGGCGCGAGTATAATCACCCCCTAAGTCGGACCATGATTTGGTTTTGTTATTCCAAGCTTTCGCATGACTGCCGTCTAATGACACTGTCATCAACGCGCTGCGGCCAATACGTAAGAAGTCAACGGTTTCGCTGTCGCCAGCTTCTCCACGGTAGGCTTCAATTGTGCGACCATATTCAATTTCAATTTGATAGGCTTCTAGCACGCGTCTGAATTTTTCACTCACGGTAACATCGGACGCTAACAATAATGTACGTAATGTAGCAATACGCTGCTCGCGTTCTTCAAGTAAAAATGGAATATCTAAAGATACAAATGATTCTAAGCCGTTAAGCATGCGCTCCATTAGAGGCATAATGCCTTGCTGCGTACTTTCTATGTCATTAATTTGTTTTTTAAGCGATTCAATTTGCGTGTCTTGATTATTGATAATTGCACGCAACTGTCGATTGTAAACGTTTAATTGATCAATCTCCGCTTGGGTTACACGCATATCTTGCAGCGCAATACGCTTGCTCTCATACAGCGCATCGATTTTCACTTGAGATGCGCTACCCGCTTTCTGGTTGCGCTCTGCATTGCTAACAGATTGGTCCAGCTCATTAGCAGCAAACGCTATTGAACCGGTAAATAGGGTCGCAACAGCGACCCCTAGTACTAAAGGTATATTCTTCATTATCTTACCTATTATATTTCGAATAGATTCATGCCCAAGTCTTGGGCTTCTTGTTTATGTTGCGCAGAAATTACAGCGCCTATGCTGGCCATCTCAGGATTAAAATATGTGCCTGCAACTCTTTGCAGATCAGCCATTGTCACCTTTAATATTCTTTGACGGTATGCATTGCGCCAATGCTCATTGCGCCCCTGGAGATTATTATGGAACGCTTGTTTCGCCTCACCCGCTGGCGAGCCAGGTTTATCTATGCTTGATACAATGCCTAAAATTGATTGTTCTAACGCTTCTGCATCATGCTCTGTGTTTTTAAACCAGTCGATCGAACGGTCAAAATCTTCAAACGTCCCCGTAATTCTTGGGTCACGATAACTGTAAAATTTAAAAATACCGGTTGAGCTATCTTGACTTGCACCGCCACCATAAGCACCACCCTGCTCACGTATTGCAGTATGCAAAAAGCCATTACGCAAGAAAACACTCAGCACAGACAGTGCGGGCGAGTCTTCATGATCTGCGCATACCGTAGGGTAAGCTTTGGCACAGAAATTTGTTTGCGTTGGTGCGACCCATGCCTCTTTAACTTGATGTGCTTTAAATTCGATTTCAAATGAGTCGTTATTTACTTCATTTGATTTTGAATGCCAATGAGTGGTTAGCGCTGCTTTTGCACCATCTAAATTTGACGCGTCACTAATTAACAAATGCTGTGGTTTCGTTTTTATAATTTTCTTATGAAGCTCAGTAAATTGGCTGACTAGTTTAGTTGCATCTTTCTCTTTGCTTAGCGCTCTAAGATTTAACAGTGCCGGTAAACCGCTGGTTTTATAAGAAAGGTGTGCTATTTGTGAAATACCAGAAGCAGCAATATTCATTGCTAGGCCGTGGCCATTTCCACTAATGGATTGCTCTTTGCGACTTAACGATTGAGATAACAAATCTGCAATGCGTTTTTCATTCATAAAGTTAGCGTTATAAAGCGTGTCATTCATTAGCTGAATGAATTCATTATTGTTTCTTGATAGCGCCTTACCAGAAAGCACCCAATAAGCTTGGGTTTTACTTGGATCAAGTAGCTCTGTACGAATACTTGAGAACGCTGAAATACCGCCAATTAACAACGATTGCTTTTGTTGCACTGTCAGGTAATCATCTTTACCTACGCCAATCTCAGTCAAATAGCCAAGCATCAGCGGTAAAAGACTAAGCTCATCCATTGAAAGTTGCGGTAGAGATAAAACCGCTTGATGGTAAGTTAAACCGTTTGTGCCTTGCTCGTACGTCGTGACCGTTTCATTATTGCTTTCAATGATTGTTGATTCGGGCACGCTGAGGTTTTGTGCCACATCTTCAATACCCACTTTAGGCAAAATAGACTCGTCGTCTTTTAGCAGTTGTCTAGCCTTTAACGCTTCACCTTGTTTTACAATTCCTGCTATTTGTTCTTGAGATAATGCTGCTTTGATTTCAGCTAACTTATTTTTTTCCGCTTGTATTTTTCGCTCGTCTAATTCGACGTCTGGCTTAAATGTGAGCGTTACTCTATGAGTATTATCTAATAAGTATTTATGAATTAAGTTTTTAACAAATTCTGGCGCTTTTGCTTTCTCACGTAACTTATCTAATACAGGATCTAAATCTAAAAGCTCAACGGGATCACTGTAATGGGTGCACGCTGATATGGCCGACAAAATAATTTGCAACCCGTAAGGGTATCCATCACCACCGACTTCGCGCTGACTTAATTCTAGCTGGTGTAATACAGATTCTATTTGTAATTCACTTACACCGTCTTCGGCTATTTTTTCGAGTGTTTCAAGAATAAGTGCTTCAATACCATCGCGGTTTTCTTCTGTACTGCCTTCTACACCACAGACAAAAGCCATTTCTTTATTGGAGTCTTCAAGCCCACAAAGTGAGCTGGGTGAACTGGCAAGATCCGTTGTTTCTAAAGCAAGTCGTAACGGTGAGCTGCTGTTCTCAAGTAGCAAGCTAGAAAGGAAATGTGCTTCAAGCTGTTCTTCCAGATTGGCGCTGTGACCAAGCAACCACCCCATAACATGGTGTGTTTTGTTCTCGGTCTCGTTATGACCGTAATGCTCTTCCGCTCTTATGGGTGCGTAATAGCGCTTTTCATCGCCTACTTCTATTCGATGATCGCTCTTTTCGAATTGGGATAAATAGTCTTCAAATTTCTCATGATGCTCTGATGCGGGAATATCACCATAGGTCATGAAGATGGCATTACTAGGATGATAATGCTCTTTATAAAAGGACTGTAAATCTTGGTAGCTTAAATCAATAATGCTTTCTGGGTCGCCGCCACTGTTAAAGTGATAGGTGTTTGTAGGGTATAAGTATTTACTTGCCGCCTGCCAAAGCTGACTGGTAACACTGCTCATGGCGCCTTTCATTTCGTTATAGACAACGCCTTTAAACTGCAATTCAGTATTAGGATCAGACGGGTCTTCAAACTCTAGACGGTGTCCTTCCTGTGCAAAGTCTTGTTCATCGAGGCTGGCAAAAAATACGGCATCCAAATAAACAGACAGCAGATTGTTGAAATCTTTTTTGTTTTTTGAAGCAAACGGATAGGCTGTCCAGTCACTTGACGTGAATGCGTTCATAAAGGTGTTTAATGAGCGACGAATCATCATGAAAAACGGATCGCGCACAGGGTAGTTTTTGCTGCCACACAATGCTGTATGCTCAAGAATGTGTGCCACGCCTGTTGAATCCATTGGCATAGTACGCAATGCCACCAAGAATACATTTTCATCATTTTCTGCGGCAAGATGATAATGCATGGCACCGGTTTTAATGTGCTCGTATTCTTCCACTAGTACGCCTAGTGATTGAATTTCTCTGGTTCTTAATTGACGAAAACCCTTGTGAACCATAGTAAATATGCCTTAATTAAGCTGGTTTTTAATTGAACCATAGGATACCTGAAAATAAGCTGAATGAGAGCCATTTTCAAAAAGAAAGTTCGATAGAAAGGGGAAATAAGAAATAAACGAGTACAAAAAAGAGGTGTGGGCGAGTCCAGTGGTTTGGTGCGCCCAATAAATTGATTAAACTTTAAACTGCGCGGTGATTTTACGTAAATTATTTGATATTTCTAACAGAGACTCACTGGCAGCACCCACCTCTTGTACGTTTTTAACGGCCGCTTCGGCATTTTCTCGTATACCTTCGACATTGGTTTTGATGTTATTGCTGACTTTTTCTTGCTCACCAGTAGCATCTGCAATTTCTGTATTCATGCGTGTAATAGAACCCACCTTCTCTGTAATAGTGGCTAAGGAGTTGTCTGTTTTGGCTGCTTGATCCACACTATTGCGGGCCTGATCTTGACTATGGGACATAACTTCTGCGGCGCTTCTTGCGGCCGTTTGCAGCTCTTCTATCACTCGTTGAATTTCTTGTGTTGAATCCTGTGTGCGTGATGCCAGTGTACGCACTTCATCGGCTACAACCGCAAACCCACGGCCTTGCTCGCCAGCCCTAGCCGCTTCAATTGCTGCATTAAGTGCTAGTAGATTGGTTTGCTCAGCGATACCCTTAATCACATCCAGTATGGTGCCAACATTTTCGGTATCCGTTTCAAGCTTGGCGATGACTTTTGCTGCCCGCTCAACTTCGCTTGCTAGATCATTTATGGATTCTACCGACTGAGTTACCACGCTGCGACCTGCTTTCGCCTCAATGTCTGCTTCTTTCGCTGCGGCGGCTGCACTGGATGCATTTTGTGCAACATTCTGAACACTACTAAACATCTCATCAACGAGTCGAGTTACTTCATCGGTAGCCCTGCTTTGCTGATCCGTAATTTGGCTTGTTTTTGTCGTCATTCCGCCAAGGTCATTAGAAACATTAGCCAGCGGTGTAATTGAATTAACCACTTCATTGATACTTCTATGGAGCTTTTCCATAAATAAGTTAAACCAGTATACAAGATCACCAATTTCATCCTGGCTGGTTTGCTCAATACGCTTGGTCAAATCACCTTCGCCACTGGCAATATCCTTTAGAGATTGCAGCATTAAATTAAGGTTTCGAGTGATTAATATGACACTGCTGGCACTAATTAAGATGATGATTAAAATAGCACCCACACTTAAACCAAGTGACACAACAAGTGCATCTTGAGTGGCTTTATTTGAGGCTTCGACGGTATCGTTAAACGCTTTAAGGGCCGCTTCATTGAACTTATTGAGTTCATCTTTGGTAGTGGAGAGTTTGTCGTTCATTGTTTGAACAAGCTGAGGAATTGTGCTGGTGTCTAAATTGCCGTTTACCATGCCCTCGGATAGTTTTAAGGCGACTTCAAAATAGCCCCGAGTATTTCCTTCAAGCTGTTCTAGGTTTTTTTTCTGCTCTGGCCAGAGCATTTTTTGCTCGTCGATTTTTTTAATTAATTCGGAATAGGTTTTTTTAGCAGAGATCACCATATCGTTTTCGCCCGTACTAACCGCTGTATTGAGCAGCTCTTCAGTACGGTTAATTCTGACAATGTTTTCTCGACTGGATTGAACGACAGGAAAATAGAGGTCTTGTATTTTTGCTAAGCGGTAGGAGTTGTCGCTATTGATGCTCGAATTAACGGCCAAGCTGGCAATAAACCCTAAAACGGCTATAGCGGGGATCACCAATATTTTGGCTTTTATAGAGACACGACTTAATGGATTCATTTAAACCTCAGCTACACTGCTTTTCCTTGCTTATCATAAGCATAGACAAAGAATGGCTAAGGTCTAATGATTATCGAACGCTAAATGATAAATTTGGATCGAACCACTTAAGCTTGTCATGCAGGGAAACCACATCGCCTACAATGATCAATGTAGGCGCGCTAATCTCTTGATTTGCTATGGTTTTTACCATGGTCTCCAGAGTTGCTATCACTACTTTTTGTTCAGGCGTAGTGCCTTTTTGAATAAGCGCAATGGGCGTGGCCTTTGACATTCCATGCTCAATTAGCTTATTGCAAATAATAGGCAACCCCATTAAGCCCATATAAAAAACAATAGTTTGATTGGTATAGGCAAGTTCTGCCCAAGGTAGATCCGTTGTATTGTTTTTCAGGTGACCGGTAACAAATCGAACCGACTGGGCAAAATCTCGATGCGTAAGTGGTATTCCTGCATAAGATGAGCAACCTGACGCAGCCGTAATTCCAGGGATAACTTGAAACGGCACCCCATTTTCAGTCAGCTCTTGGATTTCCTCACCACCACGGCCAAAGATAAATGGATCGCCGCCTTTTAAACGTAAAACGCGATGTCCTTTTTTGGCGTAATCTACAAGCAGCTGGTTAATACTGTCTTGCGGTACGAGATGGTCAGAACGCGCCTTTCCCACATTGATCATTTGAGCATCTCTTCGGCAAAGCTCAAGAATAGGCTTACTTACTAAGCGATCAAATAATACAACATCCGCTTGTTGCATTAATCGCAACGCTTTAAATGTTAATAAGTCTGGGTCACCTGGTCCAGCTCCGACAAGATAGACTTCGCCCAATTCTTTTTTGATTTCTATTTTATTGCTTAATTCTTGATTAAGAAGGTCTTCGGCTTCGTGCTCTTTGCCTGCAAAAACCAGCTCAGATACTGGCCCGGTCAGAATTTTCTCCCAAAAGCCACGGCGTAAATTAACGTGCGAAAACGTTTGTTTGACCTGTAGCCGATATTTTTCTGCCAATACGGCCAGTCGCCCATATGCACTAGGTAATACGGTTTCTAATTTTGCCCGTAAAATACGGGCGAGCACAGGAGAGCTGCCGCCGGAACTAACGGCTGCAATAATCGGGCTGCGATCGACAATGGCAGGAAAAATAAAACTGCAAAGCTCAGGCTGATCAACCACGTTAACAGGAATATTCATGGCCTCAGCTGTTTTCGCAATCTGCTTATTTATTTCCTTATTATCGGTTGCCGCCACTATTAACGTTTTGCCAAGCGCATCTTCTTTTTCAAATGTTCGCGTGAAAACGTCACCGCCGTTTTTAGCTGTCAGCTCTACAAGTTCAGGCTTTATGCTTAAACTTACTACTTGAACACGTGCATGAGCTTTAATAAGCAGCGAAGCTTTACGCAGTGCAACTTCACCACCACCGACAATCAGTACAGATCGATCTTTTAAGCTAAAAAAAAGCGGTAAAAATTCCATCTTTTAGCCTATGAATTCAAGGTTATTCATATAAGGCTTTAATGCCTCTGGCACTTGAATTCGACCATCTTCTTGCTGATAGTTTTCAAGAATGGCAACCAATGTTCTGCCAACCGCAAGACCAGAACCATTTAGTGTGTGCAGCAGTTCAGGCTTACCTGTTTCAGGGTTTCTCCAGCGGGCTTGCATGCGCCTAGCTTGATAATCACCCATGTTACTACAAGATGAAATCTCACGATATTTTGCTTGGCCCGGCAACCACACTTCTAGGTCATAAGTCATACAGGCTGAAAACCCAAGATCGCCACCGCATAATTTAACCAAGCGATAAGGTAGGTTTAGTTTTTGTAAAATCGCTTCTGCGTGAGAAGTTAATGACTCTAGTGCTTGTGCGCTGTCTTGTGGTTTCACCATTTGCACAAGTTCAACTTTTTCAAACTGGTGCTGACGAATCATGCCGCGAGTATCGCGACCATAGCTGCCCGCCTCACTTCTAAAACAAGGGGTATGAGCGGTAAACTTAAGCGGCAGCTCTTTTTCGTCGATAATTTCATCGCGCACTAGATTTGTCACAGGCACTTCAGCCGTTGGAATTAAATAATAATGAGTGTCATTGAATGGAATTTTAAATAAATCTTCTTCAAACTTAGGCAGCTGCCCGGTGCCTTTTAAGCTGTCAGCGTTCACCATGTAAGGCACGTATGTTTCTACATACCCGTGCTCTTCTGAATGCGTATTGATCATCAATTGAATTAAAGCGCGGTGCATGCGGGCAATTTGACCCTGCATAACAGCAAAGCGAGAACCTGTTAATTTAGCCGCCACTTCAAAATTAAGGCCGCCATTATCTTGGCCTACATCGACATGATCTTTTGGTTCGAAATCAAATTTACGCGGTTCACCCCATAAACGAATTTCGACATTGTCGTCTTCGTCTTTACCAAAAGGCACTGAATCATCAGGCAAGTTAGGAGTGGCCATTAAAATGGTATTAATCGCATCTTGAATGCTTTTAGCCTGCTCGACTTCTGCACTTAACTTGCTGTCTATTTCGGCAAGCACTTCCGATATTTTTGCCTTTGCATCATCAACACTCAAACCTTGAGCAATGAATTGTCCAATTTGTTTGGATGCTTTTTTCTTTTCAGCTTGTAGATTTTGCGAGGAAACGTCAGCTGATTTACGCTTTGCATCAAGCGCAATAAATTCAGACACATTAAATTCAAACCCTTTTTTCTTCAGTGCCTCAGCAACCGCTTCTGGGTTTTCACGAACCTTACGAATATCAAGCATATTTTTTTCCGATTAAACAAACAATTTGGCTAAATAAAAGCCTACAAAACAGGCAAACACACAGCCCACAACACTCGCCACAAAATAGGTCATCGCAGCGGCCCACTGGCCAGAATGCAATAAATTTAAGCCTTCTAGAGAAAACGTCGAGAATGTGGTTAAGGCTCCCAGGAAGCCAACCATAATTAATTCTCGCCAATAGCCTGTCATTTTAAAGTGATCAAGAATAATGACAGCGCAAACACCCATTAAGAATGAGCCTAAAAAATTGACCGCAAGTGTAGCAAAGGGAAAGCTAGTACCCAATATTTTAGTGAAGTACGAGCTTAAAAAAGCCCGAGACATGGCTCCTAGTGCGCCGCCAAGGGCAATCACAAGATAATGCATGACCTATTCATACCTTTTATTGGTGCTTTGTTGATCAAGCTGAGCGAGATAATCAAACTTAGCCCCTATTTTGGCCTCTAGACCTCGGTCAGTGGGCT
>JAWUXY010000121.1:0-9336 GCA_034111105.1 Bermanella sp.
GGTGAAGACATCAGCGCGCGTGCGGCCTGCTTTGATACCTTTTTGATACACGCGCAGTGCCCAACCATCGCGATTGGCGACGGTGGCAATGAGATTGGTATGGGTAATATTCAAGACGCTCTGAAAAGCTTAGATATTCAAGCGGCCGCCACTGGCTGTAATGAATTGATCATTGCTGATGTGTCGAACTGGGCGGCGTTAGGGCTCATTGCCATGCTTGATTGGTTAAGCGGACAAAACCTGTTAGCGAAGCTAGATGCGATGGCTGTACTACAATTTCTATCAGAGCATGGCAGCGTTGATGGTGTTACTCGTGAAAATACATTAACTGAAGATGGCCTACCAGCTCAAGAGGGCATTGACTTGCTCAATCGTTTACACGCATTAGTTAGTAAAAAGAAATTAGTAAATAAGTAAATCATAAAATTTTATCGAGGTGCCCTATGAGCATTGTATTTTTAAACAACGATTTTATGCCCATGGAAGAGGCAAAAATTTCACCGATGGATCGTGGCTTCTTATTTGGTGATGGCATTTATGAAGTGATCCCAGCTTACAATGGTAAGCTTGTGGGTTTTGGCCCACACATTGATCGCATGAATCAAGGCTTAGAATTAATTGGTATTGAATTTAAGTGGGATCAAAATAAATGGCGTGATATTTGTGACGAATTAATCGCGAAAAACGACGGTGAAAACCTAGGTATTTATTTACACGTTAGCCGAGGCACAGATAGCAAACGCTTTCACGCTTACCCTGAAAATGTTGCGCCGACTGTATTTGCGTATGCGTTTGATATTCCAGCGGCCAATGTACCGGATAAATCACAGGCAAAAGGCTATAAAGTTGCCACTACTCAAGATTTGCGCTGGCAGCGTTGTAATATTAAATCTACAGCCTTATTAGGCAATGTGATGCATTTTCAGTTTGGTTATGCACAAGGTTACAACGAAACATTATTGTATAACAAGAAGAATGAATTAACCGAAGCCGGTGCATGCAACGCGTATATTGTAAAAGATGGCGTAGTGATTACACCACCTTTGGATAACCAAATTTTACCGGGCATTACGCGATTTATGCTGCTTGAAATTTTACGTAAATACAGCGATATAAAAGTAGAAGAACGCATCGTGACAATGGATGAAGTATTGAGCGCAGACGAAGTGTGGATTACCAGCTCATCGAAAGAAATTGCCGCAGTGGTTGAGATCGATGGCAAGCCAGTGGGCGATGGCAAAGTAGGCGACGTATGGCTTGCGGCGCAAACTCAATACACGGCCCATAAATTTGAATTTTAATTAACCCTTATATTTAGATTATGATTTGGTGAATGTAAGCCCATCTTCATGCAAATAGAGGTGGGATTTTTTAATGCTTAAAGACAAAAAATAACGAGATATGTCGGTCATTGCCCGATACAAACAGTTGCTGGTGGGCAGTGCCCACCCTACCAAATATAGATATTTTAGATTGAAGCGGACATGGATGTTTGATCGCTCGCGGGGCAAGCTCGTACAATAGAATAGCGAGGTAGGTCGGGCATTGCCCGACGCAAACAGTTGCTGGTGGGCAGTGCCCACCCTACAGCGACAGCTACTCAGTGTTTATTTATACGGATTTACATCGTCTGGGTTTTCTTGTGTTTTAAAGCGTTTATGCAACCAAAGATATTGGGCAGGGTAACGACGAATCGCGCTTTCTAACCACTGATTGTAGGCTTTAGCATCTTGTTCTTCATCGCCTGTTTCAGGCAGTGCTTCGTAGAATTCTAAAATATATTCCTGGCAATCTTGTTTGCGATGATAGCTGTAAGGCACGATGCGCGCGTTGCCGCTTTTGCTTAAAAACGTTAGGCCAGAAATAGTAGAGGCTTGGCGGCCAAATAAGGGTGCAAATACTGCGTGCTTGCGGCCGTAGTCTTGGTCGGGTGCATACCAAAGTGCTTCGCCACGTTGCAAACAATCAATAAATCCTTTGACGTCTTTTTTGTGATACGCGTGGGTCACAAAACGGTAGCGGCCACGCATCATGATAGCGTTCATTAATTTGTTATCTAATGGGCGATAGGTGACGTTCATTTCGGTAATGAGACTGGTGATGGCACCTGCTAAATCTAAAATACTAAAGTGTGCACCGGCTAATACAACGCCTTGGCCATTGTCTAAAAACTTATCGAAGTGCTCTTTGCCACGCACATCCAAGGTTGGTTTAAAACGTTTATAATTGCCAAACCAAGCTGTACCGCTGTCTAAATAACCTTGCATGTTTTCGTGAAAAATTTCTTTTACTAACGCGTCTTTTTCATCGGCGTTTAACTCAGGAAAACAAATATCCACATTGACTTGCACAACATGGCGGCGGCTTTTTGCTAAATTATAGGTTAGCCACGCTAAGCCTTTACTGATTTTCCATTGGACTTTGAATGGGAATAATTGGCATACAAATAAGAAACCCACAAATAACCATACGCCCCAATATTTAGGTTTTAAATATTCGAGCTTTAATAAGCGTGTATCTTCAATTTGATTGGGTTCTTTTTTATTATTCATATTTCTATCGTTAGATGGGATACGAGAGAAGAGAGATGTTTTGCTCTTCTCGTTAGTAAATTAATAAGGTGACGACGTCTAACGCTCAGCTATGGGCTTTAATACTGTTAATAATGTTGGTGGTGCTGCACCCGTCTTCGAAATTTAGCACTTGTACTTGGCCACCATTTTCGAGGACTTCTTTACCACCAGCGATGTCTTCAATTTTATAATCACCACCTTTGACTAAAATACTGGGTAAAAGTTTGGCGATTAAACGCTGAGGAGTGTCTTCGCTAAACGGCACGACGTAATCCACACTTTCAAGACCGATTAATACATCCATGCGGTGGTCGGTTGGGTTAATTGGGCGACCTTCGCCTTTTAAACGGCGCACGGAATCATCCGTGTTCACGGCAACAATTAATTTATCACCTAATTTTTTGGCATTTTTCAAATAACTAACATGGCCTGGGTGCAATATATCAAAACAGCCATTGGTCATGACGATGGTTTCGCCTTGGGCTTTGGCATCGCTGATGATATCCAGCAAGGCGTCTTCGTCTAAGATGCCGCCGTGGGCAATTTCATCGGCTTTAGCAGCTCGGCGTAACTCCGCAAGGCTCACAGTTGCGGTTCCTAATTTCGCAACCACAAGAGCGGCGGCGGTGTTGGCAAGTGCAGTGGCTTCGGCCAGTGGGCTACCCGCGGCAAAGGCAGCCGCTAGCACGCTGATCACGGTATCACCTGCACCGGTGACGTCATACACTTCGCGAGCGGTGGCGGCCAAATGCACAGGCTGTTCGCCTTTTTGAAAAAGTGTCATGCCTTTTTCGCTGCGCGTGACCAGTAAAGCATCAAGGCCTACGGTTTCGAGTAGTTTAAACCCCTTGCTTACCAGTTCGGCTTCGTCTTTACACGGGCCAACCACTTGCTCGAACTCACCCATGTTAGGGGTGATTAAAGTTGCGCCACTGTAACGCTTAAAATCACTGCCTTTAGGATCAATAAAAATAGGTTTGTCTTGAGCATTGGCGATGGCAATAAAGTCTTCGATGTTGTGCAATGCGCCTTTGCCATAATCACTTAATATGACCACGTCGCATTCTTCAATTTGCTGTTTATAGTTTTCTAGCATGTTGGTGTTGTCGGCATCAGCAAAGGATTCTTCAAAATCCAAGCGAATCAATTGTTGGTGGCGACTTAAAACACGCAATTTGGTAATGGTCGGGTGACTGGCAATGGCGGTGAATTGGGTTTTAATGTTTTGGTGACGCAAGGTGGTGCTTAATACTTGTGCGTTGTCATCGCTGCCCACCAGTCCTAACAAGCTGGTTTGGGCGGTGAGACTGGCAATGTTGAGCGCCACGTTACCTGCACCACCGGCGCGATCTTCGATGTCGCTAACTTTAACCACAGGTACAGGTGCTTCTGGTGAAATACGCGAAGTTGGGCCGCTCCAGTAGCGATCTAACATCACGTCCCCAACCACTAAGATACGGGCGTTGGCAAAGTTAGGAATACGCAAAGTCATGAATTAAAACCAAATAATTTTATTAGCTGGCTATGTTAGCACAAGCAAATGCTGTGGGCAGTGCTTCGTGTACCAGTTGTGCCTCGCTTTTGCGACAAAGGGGTAATCATGAATCGGTGGTGCTAGAATGAGCTCGTACTCATTATGTATCCACAGTATTAGATAAATGATGGCTAGATTACTTTATACCCTTGTTTTAAGTGCGCTCATTCCCATCATCGTGTTGCGTATGTTTGTGCGTGCACGTAAAGCGCCTGCTTATGCAAAACATTGGTGGCAGCGTTTTGGCTTTTTCACGGGCCCTAAGCGTCTCAATGGTAAGCAAGGTGGTATTTGGTTTCATACTGTGAGTGTGGGTGAGTTCATTGCAGCGGTGCCGCTGATTGAGCAAACCATGAAAGCGCATCCTGATGAACTGATTACAATTACGACGACTACCCCCACTGGTAGCGAACAAGTTAAAAAACGCTTTACAGCTGAGTTGGGTAAGCAGCTATTTCATGTGTATTTACCTTATGATCTGCCTTGGTTTTTGCAGGGTTTTTTACGCAAAGTACGTCCGCAATTGTTGGTGATCTTAGAAACAGAACTGTGGCCAAATTTGATTCATTGCAGTAAAAAAAGTGGCTGTAAGGTGTTGGTGGTGAATGCGCGCTTGAGTGAAAAAAGTGCCAAAGGCTATCAAAAAGTAGCTGCGTTAGCGCGCGCTATGCTGAATCAATTAGATGGCTTAGCGGTGCAAAATGCAGCGGATGCTCAGCGGTTTGTAGCGCTGGGAATGCCGGAACATGCGATGAATGTCACGGGCAGTATTAAGTTTGATTTAACGATTTCGCCTGAATTACTTAACCAAGGCCAAGCCCTACGACACAGCTGGGGGAATAAGCGCAAGGTATTAATTGTGGCGAGTACCCACAAAGGCGAAGACGAGATTGCGTTGGACGGTTTTGCAACGTTGCTCAAACACGACCCTGAACGGATGATGATTCTGGTGCCGCGCCACCCTGAGCGTTTTGATGATGTAGCGGGGTTGATTCAGCAGCGTGGTTTTACGCTGAGCCGTCGCAGTTTATTAGACGCCTCCAACCAAACGCAGGTCTTGTTGGTGGATGCCATGGGCGAGCTGATGGCATTTTTGGCGGCAAGCGATGTGTGTTTGATGGGTGGCAGTTTTGTTGAAAACGGCGGGCACAATCCGCTTGAGCCAGCGGGTTTAGGTGTGCCTGTATTGATGGGCGCTAGCCAGTTTAATTTTGCTTTGATTTGCCAACAACTAGAGCAAGCGGGTGGCCTGCAAACGGTGGGTGCCGAAAACTGGGCTGATGTAGCCAATGATTGGTTAACAGATACGCAATTAGCTCAATCAAAAGGACAAGCAGGGAAAGCCGTAGTTGAGGCTAACCGTGGTGCAAAACAAACCGTATTCGAATGGATTGAGGCATTATTTGCCCGTCACTAATACGGGTTCGAATTCTAAAACTAAAAAGCCCAAGCGGATATCGATCCGCTTGGGCTTTTTTATAAAACGGTGTGAGGTTGTTCTACTCAGGTACTTTTGATCAATACCCTTTGGTCGTGTAATCAATTTTAAAGTCGATGCCTTCAACACGGGATACGGCGGTTTCTATGGTGCCGTCATCGTTTAGCTCTATCCAGCGGTAGCCAGGCCCTTCTTTGTCGACATCAAAATCATTGGATTCTGGCGTAAACTGTACGCAAGTCGAAGGTGTCGAAATGAAGCGCACGTCGTCTACCATGTTGTCGCTGTCTTGATGAACATGACCCCATAACACCACACGAACGTTGTCGTATTTAGCGATGATATCTAAGAAGGCTTGGCTGTTTCGAATTTGCTGAGTATCTAACCATTTACACCCCATAGGTTTTGGGTGGTGATGCATGGTGATAAGCGTGTGACTGGTTGAATCGGCTTGCAAGGCGTTTTCAAGTAAATCGAGCTGGCTCTGAGCAAAGTTGCCGAACACACTGCCAGGGACTTGGCTATCTAATAAAATTAACTGCCACTTCCCTTTTTTAATCACGGGCAACATTTCGTGTTGCTCGCTGACCACCTGTAGCATATTGGTACGATAGTCATGATTACCAGGGATCCAGAATTGTTCTTTTTTATCTTGGGCTAACAGATTTTTTAAATGTTGGTAGGACTCAACACTGCCGTCTTGGCTTAAATCGCCTGTGCATAAATAAAAATCATAGTTATCTTGTTCGCAGTGAATTTTATCCATGACAGCCTGAAGACTAGCTTGAGTATCCATGCCGAGGAGTTTGCCTTCCTCTGTTGCAAACAGATGGCAGTCAGTGATTTGTATAAATTTTTGCATGACTAGTAAGGTCCATACCCATCCGTAGGCGCTAACAACATGAATTCATAGCACTATAATGTTAATAGCTTAGTCACTTCCAGTGTCGGAGTCACATTTTAACGGCTTTGGGTGGAAATTTAGTTCGATGTCCGCTTCACCATGACGCAAGCAATGCTCTAACCAATCCGCTAAAAACTGATTAATTTGATGCTTTTCATCCGGCTGACGCATTTGAGGGTTTGGATAGTGGTATACCCCATTAAAGCGATGGTGGTGATCAAATACCACAACTTCAGCCATGTTTACATCATGGTACAGGCGGACTTCCATATGGGGAGGCTGCAAGAAATCATGTAGCTCACTTATTTGTTCAATGGCAATGGTTAAGGTGTATGGGAACTGTTCCGTGATAGTAAAGCGAATACTGGTGCGATGACCTATACCGCCAGTCACGGTGAATTCACGACCTGTGCCTTTGTCCATTTCGGGCAGCAAAGTGAGCAAGCGCATGTAATTATTTTCACATACCTTGGCAAAATTGGTGAGGTCGGGCACATAGTGCTTGGCCATGTTTAATGGTGTCCCATGGTTTATGACTGGGCCTGTTTAAGTAATCTAAGCTCTAACCACTGTAGCGCAATAATGGTGGCGGCATTGCTAATAATACCTGAGTTTACCGCGCTAAAGGCCTCAGAGCTTGAGATCTTGGTTATTTTAATGTCTTCGGATTCGTCTGCCACACCATGTATGCCCTCAATGGCTTGGCTATCTACCTCCGCCATAAACACATGCAATACTTCATCGCAGCCACCAGAGCTTGATAAATAACGGCTGATAGGGACAAGGTGCTCTATGTCTGCGCCGCTTTCCTCTTTGGCTTCTTTAGTGGCAACGGCTTCTGGTGAGAGGCCTTCTTCAATCATTCCCGCCACAATTTCAAATTGCCAAGGGTGTTCGTAATTTAGGGCACCAATTCGAATTTGCTCGGTCAGAACCACAATGTCGAGATTAGGGTCATACAATAAGACAGCTGCGGCTTCACCTCGTTGAAATAATTCACGGGAAATAACCGGCCCCCACTGGCCATTGAACATTTTATGCTGCAATGTAATCTTACTCATACGAAAGAAACCCTGATAACAGGTTTCTTTTTTATGAATTTTTATGTCGTTTTGTTGGTACGTTGGCTTTATCATAGTGACAATTTAAAACTTAACTCAGGCTTTATATCTGATTTTGCAACAATATGTTGTATTAGGTCTTTCTAATATATGGTTCCAAGATGGCCATTAAGTGGTTAGAATCCGTGCAACTTTAGTTCTTCTACAGGAAGCAACCATGAAAAAATTGGCGTTAGCCCTTTTCACCATAGGCGCCACAGTAACATCACAGGCAGCCGATCTTAAAAATGTTTTTGAGCAGGCGCTTGCCAATGACCCGCAACTGGCCGCTGAAATAGCGTCTTCTGATGCAAATGGTCAAAGTTTAGGCTTAGCTCGTCAGGCCTTTCTACCAACGGTAACATTCGAAGCCGATATTGGTACGACAGAGATCGAAGTGGGTGACAACCCAAAACAAGAATACGATAAAACGGTATATGCATTACAAGCCACGCAGCCTTTGATCGCGCCATCAGGCTGGTACAGCTATAGCTCGGCTAGTGCAGCGACCGACAGTTCTGTGATTGAACGTCGTAAAGCAGAACAAAGTTTAGTGGTGCGCATAAGTGAGGCGTATTTCAATGTTCTGCGTGCGAATGCAGGTTTAGCGTCCTCTAAAGCACAAGAGGCGGCGGTTAAACGTCAGCTAGAACAAACACAGCAACGTTTTAAGGTTGGTTTAATAGCCATCACTGAAGTGCATGAAGCGCAGGCTATTTATGATGGCGCGACCGTTGAGCTGATTGTTGCAGAAAGTCAGTTAGACATTGCCTATGAATCACTTGCATTGCTAACAGGTGAACGTTATGACCGTATCAATCCATTGAAAGAAACGATTCCTTTGATTGGCCCAGTGCCAGCTGACCGTACGTATTGGGAGCAAAAAGCACTGGGGCAAAACCTTGATGTGTTAATTGCAGAGAAAACCCAATTGTCAGCTGTGGGTAACCATAAGTCTAAAATCTCTGGCCATTTACCGACTGTTAATTTGGTTGGTCGTTATCAAGTCAGCGATGATGAATCGAGCCTGAGTGCTAATGACGAAGAAGTGACGTCGACTTACGTTGGTGTCAATGTAAGCATGCCAATCTTTGCTGGTGGTGCGACTTGGGCTGGTCAGAAGCAGGCTTATTATCAGCGCCAAGCGGCTGAGAAAAGTTATGAAGCTGCACAACGTTCAGCTACGTTGAATATCCGTTCTTTATATCGTCAGCTTGAAGCCGACGTTGCTCGTATTACAGCGCGCAAGCAAGCGACCAGATCAGCACGTAGCGCCATGGAAGCAACTCAAACGGGTTATGAAGTGGGTACACGTAACATTGTTGAAGTACTACAAGCACAGCTTTCAGTATTCAGTGCGCAACGTGATTATGCTTATGCACGTTATGATTATGTGATTGATCTATTGAAATTTCGTCAGGCAGCGGGTGAATTATCGGTTGCTGATATTGATGAGCTTAATGGCTGGTTACAGCGTTAATCTTAATACCTAAAGCAGCATTATGTACAACCCGCCTAGGCGGGTTTTTTTATGACTTTAAATAGGGCGAATAAACGCTAATAGCGTTGTGTTTTAACACATTAGGTTAGTGCCTTCGCCATTGCTCACTTGCAGATTTGCATTCGCTACTAGTATGCTAGCGCGATTATCTAAATAAGAACTATAAGCCCAATGATCCCAGAATCCTTGCGTTGCCTATACTTACACGGCTTTAAAAGCGGCCCCAGCTCAGTGAAAGCTCAGCAAACGGTGCGCTTTTTTGCCGAGTATGATGTGGCGCAAAATC
>JAWUXY010000122.1:0-11114 GCA_034111105.1 Bermanella sp.
TGACCTTTTTGACGACCGAAGCCTTTTACTTCAGTAACGGTAATGCCTTGAACGCCAATTTCAGAGAGTGCTTCGCGCACGTCGTCTAATTTAAATGGCTTGATAACGGCCGTAACCAATTTCATATCAAACTCCTTGAGGGTTAAAAAAAGCAATCAGACTCTCTGATTGCTTTTTATTGTTTTGAAAAATTAAAATTCTTTAGACACCGCTAAAAATGCAACGGTCTCAGAATCATCATCATCGGTGCGCTCTTCACTTGCCCAAGCGACACCAATAGCCACATCAACTTGAGCGAGGCTTTTACTTAAAACCGCAGTGAAATCGAGTGAGTTATCTGCTCCTGATGCTTCAGGAATATTATAACCAAGGGTCAAATCCAGGCTTAGATCTTCTGGCAATTGCGCACCATAGCTACCTTCTAGATAGGTATACCCTTCGTCATCATCCGCATCAACGGCAACAGACGCCATTGCTGAAAAGGCATCTTTAGCAACCGATGCATTTACTTCTGAACTGGAATCACTTTCATCATACTGATAATTAATAAAACCGAAACTTGCGTCTACACCACCTAAGTCAAAACCATAAGATGCATATAAATCCACCTCGATGAAATCTTCCTCTTCGTCTTCATCCGCATCAATATAAACGGTTGAAGCCCAGATACCGGCAGACAAGCCAGACTCATGATCATAATCGGCTCCGCCTTGTAGAGCAAAGCCATTGTCATTTTGAGTTTGGCCGCGCCATACATAGTCAGACACTGCCGCAGCATTAAAAGATACTTCGGCGTTCGCGACTTGTGCGCCCATTACGCCAGCTGAAAGTAGAGACGCTACCGCAACCGCTTTAGATAAAGTTTTCATAGTTTTCCTTAGGGTAAATTGTTTTTATTGTTTGTTTTTTGTGCCCGATATAACAAGAGTAGTATCGATTGCTCAAATTTAGCGCACATAACAAACATAAAGTTTTACCTGTGCACCCTTTTAGCAATCTTAATACCAAGTTCACGCAAGCCTTATAAATAAAGGGCCCTAATCCCTTTAGGCTATTAAATATACAGCTCTTACGCCCTATTTTATCGCACACAAAAAATACAGGCTCAATTTTAGTGCGAGATACTTCAAGGAAAATATCCAGATGCACTAAATTGCGCCATCCGGAATAACTTATGCTGTGTGACTACTTCATTTCAAGCAAAAAAAGTGAATAAATTCAGTTTTGTGGCAAAACAACAAAAATGGCAAAGAAGGTCTAACCACTAGTGCATAGGCCTGATTAAACCTAGGGTTGTGATACACTTAGCGCAACTAGGAGAGCCATATGAAAGCCGAATTATTAGATAAAATCACATCACAAATCAGTGCATTGTTGCCAGAACAAGCCAGTAAAGATATTAAGCAAAACGTGCAACAGATATTGGCTCGCCAACTCAATAAACTTGATCTAGTGAGTCGTGATGAATTTGAAGCGCAGCAAGCCGTTCTATTGCGTACTCGCGAAAAGCTAGAGGCACTAGAAAAGCAAGTAGCCGCACTAGAAAAGGGCGTATCGAACTGAGTACTGAAACCAAGTTTCATACTAACGTCTAATAGTCCTAAATACTGAGAGGGCTACACTAGCAAGCTATTATTTTATACGACTGCAAGGATGCCTATGTCGTTAGCTGTTGTATATTCCCGAGCAAAAGTGGGTATTGAAGCACCGCTTGTCCATGTCGAAGCACACCTATCTAATGGCTTACCTGCATTCTCGATTGTGGGTTTGCCGGAAGCCGCAGTTAAAGAAAGCAAAGACCGTGTGCGCAGTGCCATTTTAAATAGTGGTTTTGAGTTTCCTGCCAGCCGTATTACCGTCAATCTCGCGCCCGCCGATTTACCCAAAGAAGGCGGGCGCTTCGACCTTTCTATTGCACTGGGCATTCTTGCGGCCAGCGAACAAATCCCAAGTGATCGCTTTACAGAATATGAGTTTCTAGGTGAGCTTGGGTTAACTGGCGCAATAAGAGGTATCGCAGGGGTAATACCCGCCGCACTCAATGCCACTGCCGCCAAGCGTACGTTGATATTACCCACAGTAAACACTGAGGAAGCCAGTTTAAGTCGTGGCGAACATCTAACGTGCGATCACTTACTCGAAATTTGTGCGCACCTAATCAAACAGCAAAGCCTTAAAGGCTTGAATATCATTCCCATCAGCCAAGAGCACTACCACGGGCCGGATCTATCTCAAGTAAAGGGACAGCATCACGCAAAGCGAGCGCTTGAAATATGTGCGGCAGGTGGCCATAACTTATTGATGAGTGGCCCCCCTGGAACCGGTAAAAGCATGTTAGCCCATTGCTTACCCGGTATTTTACCCGCATTGAATGAGCAAGAAGCATTAGAAGTAGCGTCGCTTTATAGCGTCTCAAACCAACCCGTGCGTCCGTATTTTACCACTCGGCCTTTTCGCCAGCCCCATCATACGTCTTCTGGTGTCGCGCTTGTCGGTGGTGGCACTCATCCCAAACCCGGAGAGATTTCATTAGCCCATCATGGGGTTTTATTTTTAGATGAGATTCCTGAGTTTAGTCGTCATGTATTAGATGTATTACGTGAACCTTTAGAAACGGGGCATATTTGTATTAGCCGCGCCGCACAGCAAGTGGATTACCCTGCTGACTTTCAACTGATCAGCGCAATGAACCCGTGCCCTTGTGGCTACCTTAAGCAACCAAACAAACGATGCGCCGATTGCTCAGAAGCAAAAGCACTCAAGTATCAAAGTGCGGTATCAGGGCCACTATTAGATCGCATTGATATTCAAATCGAAGTACCTGCATTAACGAAAGGCTTATTGTCTAGCACCGAAACAGGGGAAAGCAGCTCGCAAGTCAAAACACGTGTTGAGCTGGCTCGCTCATTACAAATGCAACGACAAGGTTGCACAAATGCACAACTCAACCAACACCAGCTTAATGATGTTTGCCCACTTGATATCACGCTCAGCCATTTGCTTGAAGATGCTCTTGATAAACTGGGACTAAGTGCTCGAGCGTATCACCGCATCATTAAAGTCGCGCGTACCATTGCCGATTTAAACAGTGCACGGCACATCGAAAAATCGCACATTCTTGAAGCGCTCAGTTATCGCCAAATGGAGCGTCGCTTACAAAGTGCATAGCTATGGTCTGGTATTTTCAACGTTCACATAATAAAAAAACTAATGACTCACTAGTATAAATACAGTGACTATTGTCAGTAAAGTGACGTCAGAGTGTCATATGATATGCGCTATATTTTTAGCTCGAACAAACACAATTATTATCCGTTATTGTTCTACATACGAAGCAACACCTATGTCGCTTTCAGTTATTGCGCTATAAAACAATATCGGAATATTAAAATGAACAAAATTATCTACCTAATGAAAGCCGCATTGTATGAATGCATGCCGCCTAATATTATTCAAACCATTGAGTTGTCCGCTGCATTTAATTTAGCGGCGACATTAGTGCAAGAAGATCTCATTTCATATAGCAAAAAAGACCCGTCTTCTTTGCATGATATTAATGATATTGCGGATACAAGCTCATCATTCTCAGCTGTTTTACATTATCGACTAGCACATGCTATTTCACAGGATAATTTTTCTTTTAATAAAAAATTATCTGATCGCTATGCCGCATTAATTTCACAACGAGGAAAATTAAAATCAGGCGCAGATATTCATTACCGTGCAAACATAGGCCCAAGATTTGTATTGGATCATGGTTATAACACTGTCATTGGTGAAACCACCGTTATTGGCAGTGACAGCTACATACTTGGGTCTGTGGTATTAGGTGCACGCGGCATTAGCGGCAATCCATCTGAAGCACGCCACCCTATTATTGGTAACCATGTTCAAATCGGGGCGTTTTCTTCAATACTAGGTAATGTGAATATTGGTGATCACACATTTATTGGTCCTAGTTGTACGATTGTCAATTCCGTACCACCCTTTAGCCGTGTCACAAATCAAGAATACAAATCACAAATATTAGAAATACATAATTATGCAGTGGTTCAAACATTATGAATTCAACAATTAAAAAATATTATACCGATCCCTATATTTTCAAAACAAAAGCGAATGTTGTTCAGGTTTTTCAAAATAAAGCGATTGAATTATCACAAACCATTGCCTATCCAGAGGGGGGTGGCCAAGATTCAGATCAAGGTACGATTACACATATAAAAAGTGGTAATAAACTGACGTTCAAATTGGTAAAACGCATGTTTGGTCATTCAGTCAAGACCGCTAATGAAAACTGGGTGAATGTAGATGGCATTGTTTTTCATTACATTGAAGATGATGATCTCGAAAAACTATCAGCGATTGAAAAAAATGATGACGTGATAATAGAAATTGATTATCAGCATCGCCATAAACTTTCTACATCACACAGCGCTTCTCATTTACTTTACATTGGTGTGGGCTCCGTTCGCCCTGAACTCATTAGTAATACAATTGGTTGTCACATCAAAGAAGGGCAGGCACGTTTCGACTTTAGAACAGATGAAAAGTTTTCATCCAGTGAATTAACTACTATCGAAAGTATCAGCAATGAATTCATTGAACGTGATTTAGCTATTTCATTGTTTGCAAGCGATGAACACAAAGATGCCCGATTTTGGCAATGCGATGGTCATATCATCCCTTGTGGTGGCACCCATTTAGAACAAACTGGCAGCATCGGCAATATGTTGATTAAACGAAAAAATATTGGCAAAGGAAAAGAGCGTATTATTTGCCAACTCGAAAATCCTACTTACGATACGCACTTATATAAAGAAGATATGTAATGACCTCAATTCAACCTTTACCAAAATTTGTTTATTTATATTTCTTATGTCAGTCCATTAATTTAACTGCCGCGGTTATTTCTGTAGCCGTCGCTGCTACCGTCGGAGGTATTATTGCACCTGACATGACGTATGCCACGATACCTTATGGCACTCAGTTTTTAGTTTTACTTCTATGCACTTATCCTGCTGCCATTATCATGAATAATAAGGGCCGGAAATTTGGTTTCATTATTGGAGCCGTATTTTTAGCGTTAGCAGGTGTGATTGGCTATATCGGTGTTAATAACAATGATTTTATTTTATTAATTATTTCACATGCTTGCCTAGGCGCCTTTACTGCTTGCGCTAACTATTATCGTTTTGCTGTTACTGATAACTTATCTGTAACACTTAAATCAAGAGCCCTATCTTTAGTGGTGGCTGGGGGTGTATTAGCAGGCATCATTGGGCCTATTATTGCTACCCATCTGAATGATATCGATGGCCATGCACTCTATTCACTTTGCTATGGTGTGTTCGTTTTATTAGCGTTACTAAACTTAATATTAATTTCAGTCTTACCTAAACAAAAAATAGACAATAAAATGTCTGCTGCAGATCTAAATCTGCATCACTCTCTTAACATCTCAAACGATACTCGTAACAAAACGATCATTGGTATTTTAGCCGCTGCCATTGGTTACGGTTTAATGAATCTACTCATGATTCAATCATCTATGCATATGAACCACATGGGGGTCAGTTTTAAAGATACCGCCGATGCCATTCAAATACATGTTGTCGCAATGTTTTTACCTTCTTTATTTTCAGGCTATTTATTAACTCGTTTTGGCCATATACCCATCATTATTGTTGGTTTTCTTTTATACATAGCCTCGTTCGCGATTAATATTACCGATGCCAGCTATCAAAATATGTATGTGTCGCTTATTTTACTGGGTTTGGGTTGGAACTTTACCTATGTAGGTGGCAGTGCGTTATTAGCAGTGGCACTTGAGCACAACCCTAATAGTAAAAAATGGCAGGGTGTCAGTGATACAGGGATCGCAATGATGGCAACGCTTGGCGCTTTTTCGCCGTCTTTATTAATGGGTTTTATCGGCTGGGATAATACAAACTATCTGTCTCTTTCTTTATGTGTATTAATGCTTGTTATTTTATTTGGGTATTTCGTTTCCTCTCGACGCACGGAGTCCGAAGAATGCAAAATTTAATTACGCCACTACTAAAATTACCAAATAATATTTTTGCCAAAATGGAACTAAACAATCCAGGGGGGTCACACAAAGTAAGAGCGGCACGTTATATTATTCAAGCGGCTATTGATGACAAAAAAATCATTCCAGGCAAAACCACTGTCATCGAAAAAACGGGCGGAAATTTTGGTTTTGGTTTACTCACGGCCTGTAAAGAATTCGGTATTAATGTCGAGCTAGCAGTGGGCCTGGGCTTTAGTCTAAAAAAACGCCAATACTTAGAATCAATGGGGGCAACACTGATCGGTAAAGATCAACTGCAAGCGGGCAAAAGCCCAAAAGAAGTCGTGCAATATCATCTTGATCACGCCGAAGCGCTTGGCAAGCATTATTACTTTACCGACCAATTTAATCATAGCGGTAGCCTTTACGGGCATCTTCATTCAACCGGCCCAGAGATCGCACAACAGCTAAAACAGTTCACAACTAATAAGCAAATCACATTTGTTAGCTGTGCAGGCACAGGGGCCAGTCTAATGGGTATTAGGCAGGCATTGATTCATCAAGGGTTTGATGTCCACACATGCCTAGTTGAACCTGAAAATAATAATGCAGAACACAACATTTTTAGTGAACATCGATTTGAAGGTATGAATGTCGGCGTGACACCACCCTTTTTAGATTGGAACATCGTCGACTCTCGATATCGAGTAAACCAAGCTGACATGCTAGCAACGCAGCAGGCGTTTTCCGTCGAGCACGGATACTTGGTTGGCAACACCTCAGCTGCCTGCCTCGTAGCCGCGCAGTATTTAGCGAGAACCACGCCCCATAACATTCTTACCATGATCTATGACAGTGGGCTTTGGTATGACGATTTGCTTAATCACACTAAGAACAACATTACTTGTGCTATTTAAGATGCTCTAGTCATAGCTAAAGATAACGAGCAAATGTATTCGCTAGACTGCCATCTTTAATCATGATTTCAAGCCATGCATCAACATATTCTTTCCAAATAAGATCCCGAGTCATGAAGAAAGCCTTGGCTGAGTAAGTTAAATTATATTCTGGCATTGAGGCGCACAATTTTTGGTGTTTTTTAGATTGAAGCTGCACCTCAATACGGTCCGTTATCATTACATCAGCGCGACCCGCAAGGAGTTCTTGAAATATTGTTACATTACTATCATGGACAGTTACCTTAGCTTGCTTGATATTATTATCAACAAATCGCTGGTTAGTACCGCCTTTGTTTACAATAACACGTGTATCACGCGTATCAATTTTAGCTAACGAATTAAAGCGCTCTGTATTAGCACAAAGTGTTATTGGTGTTTTCCCCCCTTCAAGATACACATTAGACATTAGTCCTATTTGCTGTCGAAATAATTTTTTAGATATGCCGCTCATCATAATGTCATAGCGCTGACTAAGTAGGTCTTGGCTTAAACTGGCCCAAGTTGAAGGGATAAAGACAGCTTTCACTCCAAGCGATGCTGCTAAGAGTGATGCTAAATCAATATCAACCCCACGACGCAGAGATCCGTCAAAATATGAAAACGGTTCATAATCACCTGTAGTACCAACATAAAGGATTTTTTGAGCTAAAATTCGGTCCAATTTTGACGAGTAAACTTTAGGATTAATAGCGGTGAGCGCTTGAAATAAGGCGGCCTTATCTTCAAGGCTAACAAAAGCAACATTAATCTCCTGAGTAAATAATGAAAAATCGTACTCGCCACTATAATTTGCCACACCTTGAATAATTTTTTGGCCTAATCGAATTAATTCAGGACGAATCTCAGATAAGCTTGGCTCCGTATTATGATCTGCTTGTAATTCATGAGGCAACCCGTGCTCACGCCATTTCTGATGATATTGTCGCTGAATGTTTTTATCTAATTCAATTTGGACGCGAAAAAAGTGCTCTATATTCTGTGAAACAAGACCTGCTTTTTTAGCCATAGCGAGACTCTTACTGATCACTACCGCCTCACGACTTACATCTTCAATAGCGAGCTTGTTGTGCCATTTATGTAAAGCAACGGCTTTCATATAGCTCAAGCGTATATTCATGTCGGCATAAAGTTTTCTATTTTCGCCCACGTCACAATAAGCAGAGATAGAAAAAATAGAGCATAAAATTAACAAAGCAATTGCGTATAATCGCACAGTGCAAGAGCAAAGAATGATCATAAAAGGGGTTATTACGATAAATAATGGGCTGCAACAATATCACCTAAAATTGATATTGCAAACAACCTAAAAGTCTCAAAATCAAGCTTATAGAGTCAGGTTAATTGAACAACACGCATCAACAACGACACGCATTATTCTGTACTGAAATACTCATATTAAGACTAAAAAACCGATAAGCTCATAGTGCAACAGACTTTCGTCGCAGAGCACGGTTATTTAGTTGATAACCACCGTCGCCTGTCTTGCTAGTGCACAGCATCTAGCGGAAATAACAGCCCATAATATAGTCGTATCATTTACGACGGTGTCCAGTGAAACGGCGACGTGCTCAATCGGGCTAAGCCCAAAACCGGTGCTGCTTGTAACGCACCAGCCATAGCAAACCAAAAGTTCTAACCAATTACACAATAACCCTTTGTCAATGCTAATCATTTCCCCCATTTTTTGGTAACCTACTCGACCGTTTTATATCAGTACTAATCTATTGTGAATCATTTAAATCCCCGTCAAAAAGAATCTGTTTTACACATTGATGGCCCGCTATTGGTTTTAGCAGGGGCGGGGTCAGGTAAAACCAGTGTAATCACCACAAAAATTGCTTACCTCATCGAACAGTGTGGTGTACCGGCGCGCAATATAACGGCTCTCACCTTTACCAATAAAGCGGCAAAAGAGATGAAAGAGCGGGTCGCTAAGCTGGTCCAAGGTAAAGCCGCCAGCGGTTTAACCGTATCGACATTCCACAATCTAGGCCTGAATATCATCCGCAAAGAGCATAAGCATTTGGGTATTCGCCCGGGCTTTTCGATTTTTGATGACGGCGACACCAAATCATTGCTCAAAGACATCATGCACCGAGAACACGATGCCGATGGTGATATGGTCGATATGATCAAACAAGCCATCGGTACCCTCAAAAATGACTTACTCACCCCAGAGCAAGCCATTCAAATGGCACAAACCCCGCAAGAAATGTTGGTGGCTCAAACCTATGCAGGTTACGACCGCAGCCTTAAAGCCTACAACGCGGTGGACTTTGACGACCTGATTCGTGTGCCCACTTTATTATTAATGAACAACCAAGCGGTTCGTGAAAAGTGGCAAAAAAACACACGCTACCTGTTGGTGGATGAATATCAAGACACCAACACTAGCCAATATGAATTGGTTAAAATGCTGGTGGGCCATCATGGTAAATTCACTGTGGTAGGGGATGATGATCAATCTATTTACGCTTGGCGTGGTGCAAAACCTGAAAACCTCAGTTTATTAAAAACCGATTTCCCAAATTTAAAAATCGTCATGCTTGAGCAAAATTATCGCTCAACCGGTTTAATTCTAAACGCTGCCAACCAAGTAATTGAAAATAACCCCCATGAGTTTGTTAAGAAACTATGGTCAGACAAGGGTTATGGCGACCCTATTCGCATCGTGAAATGCAAAAGCGAAGATAACGAAGCCGAACGCATCGCCACTGAAATTATCGAACATCGCTTACGTCATCAAAGTAAGTACCGTGATTACGCGGTTTTGTTTCGTGGTAACCATCAGTCGCGCTTAATGGAAATGAAACTCCAGCAATACCAAGTGCCGTATAAGTTAAGTGGTAGCCAATCGTTCTTTGCTAAAAGTGAAGTAAAAGACATCATGAGTTATTTAAAACTCATTGTGAATCCAACGGATGATGCCGCTTTTTTACGCGTAATTAATATCCCGCGTCGCCAAATTGGCCCATCGACGCTTGAAAAACTCACAGAGTATGCCGGCAAACGCCAACTCAGTTTAATGAGCGCCTCGACCGAGCTAGGCCTTGAACAAATATTACCGCCACTGGCATTAGATAAATTACAGCGCTTTGGTAATTGGATCCAAAATACAACCAAGCGTTGTTATACAGACGACCCTGTTCAATCCATCAAAGAAATGGTCCACGACCTTGATTATGAAGCCTGGTTACACCAAACCAGTAATACGCCAAACATGGCCGAAGCGCGCATGAAAAATGTATGGTTCTTAATTGATAACATTGAGCGCATGCTTACAAAGGCCGAAGAAAATGGCGATGAGATGGATATAGAAGATGCCGTCTCTAAATTAATATTGCGTGACATGCTTGAACAACAAGAGCAAGAAGATGAGCTAGACCAAGTGCAACTTATGACACTGCATGCATCCAAAGGCTTGGAGTTTCCTTACGTTTGGATAATGGGCTTAGAAGAAGAAATACTGCCACACCGCAACAGCATCGAAGCCGATACGGTAGAAGAAGAACGTCGTTTAATGTACGTAGGCATCACACGAGCCAAGAAAAATTTAACACTGACCTTAACTGGAAAACGCAAAAGCTATGGTGAAAGTTTTGAACCCACACCCAGTCGCTTTTTAGAAGAGCTACCAAAAGATGACATACAACGTGAAGGTTTCGGGGAAGCTAACCCTGAGCAAACACAAGCGAGAGGCGTATCGGCATTGGCAGGGCTTAAAAACTTAATGAATAATTAAGCCCTCAAACCGAATACGTATATAGTTGTACTTACCTTGAACACCAATAAAAAAGAGTAAACGGATTTACTCTTTTTTATTTCTAACATGCTAAGGCTTTGCTTTTAAAATCTCGGCAATGTAAGCAGAACCATGTACCGAAAAATCACCTAGTAATCCGCTAATAGTTGCCACTAATTGATTAAAACCATCCTCTCCTGCATGTTGATGCACGGTTTGCTCTAATGTATCAATGACGCCTAAGTCAGAATATTCAACCTGACTATCTTGAACATATTCATAAGGGAAACTCTCTATCAATATGTCTCCCACATCATCGGCTTTATCCAATGAAACCTTCGCGAACACCTCGATCACATCGCTCTCTTTATAACCTGTA
>JAWUXY010000123.1:0-8017 GCA_034111105.1 Bermanella sp.
TTAGAACCCACTTACGGCGTTATTGTTTACCAAGAACAGGTTATGCAGATCGCTCAGGTTCTGGCGAACTACACGCTGGGCGGCGCCGACATGTTGCGTCGTGCAATGGGTAAGAAAAAACCAGAAGAAATGGCGAAGCAGCGTCAAACCTTCCGCGAAGGCGCCGAGTCTATTAATGTTGATGGCGACCTAGCCATGAAGATCTTCGACTTGGTAGAAAAATTCGCCGGTTACGGTTTCAACAAATCCCACTCCGCGGCTTATGCGGTTGTGTCGTATCAAACCCTTTGGCTAAAAACCCATTATCCTGCGCCGTTTATGGCGGCGGTATTAACCTCTGATATGCAAAACACCGATAAGGTTGTTATCTTCATTGAAGAGTGTCGGGATATGAACATCGACCTTGTGCTGCCGGATGTTAACCAATCTGAATTTGGTTTCACTGTGAATGAAGCGGGTTCGATTGTGTATGGTTTAGGTGCCGTAAAAGGGGTGGGTGAAGGCCCAATTGAAGCGATTATTAAAGCGCGTAACGAAGTAGGGCAGTTCATTGATATTTTCCACTTTTGTAAATCGGTTGATAAAAGCAAATTAAATAAACGAGTAATGGAAGCGCTCGTACGCTGTGGTGCGTTTGATACCATTGGCCCTAATCGTTCGGTTCTGTTTGCAACAATCGAAGACGCACTCAAGGCCGCTGATCAGAATGCCAAAAATGCGGCCGCAGGCATTATGGACATGTTTGGTGAAGTTGAAGAAGAAGCCAACGTTAATCCATACGATGACTATTTAAATAAAGTACGCGACTGGAACCCCAAACAAAAACTACAAGGTGAAAAAGATACCTTGGGTTTATTTGTGACGGGCCACCCGTTTGATGAATACGAAAAAGAAGTGCGTAAAATGGCGCGCACCAAGCTTGCCAATATTCAAGCCGACAAAAAGCCGCAAAAAATTGCTGGCATTATTGTGGCGCAGCGCGTCATGAAAACAAAGCGTGGCGGTAACATGGCCATCTTGACCATCGATGATCGCAGCGGCCGTTTAGATGTGCGCTTGTTCAGTGATGTGTACGATAAATTTAGAGAGAAAATGATCGTCGATCATTTGGTGGTGTTAGAAGTCGAAGTGAAGCATGATAACTACAACGACTCGCTGGGCGCTAACTTGATTAATATGTGGAATATCAGTGAAGCACGTTGCAATTTTAGCTCAGGCATACGCTTGACCTTAAAGCATCATGAACTTGGTCAACATTTTGTGCGCCAATTAAATGATACATTACAACCATTCCAAGCGCAGGGCAGCCCGGTTTTAGTCCAATATCACGGAGAAACCGCCAAAGCTAACCTACAATTAGGTCAAGAATACAAAGTAGAGCCAAGTGATGATTTATTGTATCGATTAAAAAATCATTATGGTGAAGACAGCGTTGAATGCTGCTATGACTAAGATGTCGACGACTAATACTAAAATGGCTATGAGTGGTACATGAACCCAAATTATTTAGACTTTGAACAACCCATTGCGGATTTAAAAGCGCGTATTAATGATTTAAAGCATCTTGCCGATGCGGATAATAATATGAATATCGCAGCCGAAATCAGCGGGTTAGAAGAAGAGCTAAATTTTGTCACGCAGCGTGTATTTTCTCGAATCAACCCTTGGCAAAACGCGCAGCTGGCTCGCCACCCGTTGCGCCCGCACAGTTTAGATTATATCCCGCTTATTTTTGATGACTTTGAAGAGCTTCATGGTGATCGTCTTTATGCTGACGATGCGGCGATTATTTGTGGGCCTGCAAAATTAGACGGCCAAGCCGTAATGGTGATTGCCCAAGAGAAAGGCCGCGACTTAAAAGACAAAATGAAACGTAACTTTGCCATGCCACGCCCAGAAGGGTACCGCAAAGCGGCGCGTATGATGCAAATGGCTGAACGTTTTAATCTACCTGTGATTACCTTTATTGATACACCCGGCGCTTACCCCGGCATTGACGCGGAAGAGCGCGGACAGAGCAATGCCATTGCTGAAAATTTAGCGTTAATGAGTCGCTTACGCACGCCCATTATTTCTACGGTGATCGGCGAGGGTGGCAGTGGCGGTGCTCTTGCTATTGGAGTATGCGATCAATTGATGATGCTGCAATACAGCACCTATGCGGTGATTAGCCCAGAAGGCTGCGCCTCTATTTTGTGGAAAAATGCCAGCCATGCTCAAGAAGCCGCAACGGCAATGGGAATAACGGCATCACGGTTATTGGAGCTTGGGTTAATTGATCAAATGATTACCGAGCCAGCTGGTGGTGCACATCGAAACTTAAACGAAGCGGCCGCTATTTTAAAGCAAGCCCTTAAGCATCAACTGTCTTCGTTATTGCCGATTGATTTAGAGACGTTACTGACCAAACGCTTCGAAAAATTCAGAGACATCGGCCGCCCATTATGAGTTCGCAGATTTCTGATGTATTGGCAGAGTGTATTGCGCAAGCGAAGCCAAAACGCATACTTGTAGGGTTCAGTGGTGGTGCTGATTCATCGGTACTATTGCACGCGCTAGCTCAATTAAAACTCCCCCAGCCCATTATTGCCATTCATGTGCACCATGGTTTGTCGAGCCATGCGAATGATTGGTTATCCTTGTGTGAAAACCAGTGTAAAGCCTTGGGGGTCAATTTTGTCAGTGATCGTATTTCTGTGAATACTGAGTCCGGCAGCTTAGAACAAGCCGCCCGTTTAGCGCGTTATGATGTGTTTGAAAAATATGTACTCTTTGGTGATGTTCTTTTGTTAGGGCATCATCAAGACGATCAAATTGAAACGTTTATGATGCGCCTAATGCGCGGCTCGGGTATGACAGGGCTAACGGCAATGGACAGCGAGCGCGTCTTCCATCATGGGCGCTTATTACGCCCGCTATTGTCAATTACCCGTGAGCAAATCGAGGCCTATGCGCAAGCGTTTGCTTTGCCATTTGTCGATGATGAATCCAATGACGATGTGAGTTTTGACCGTAACTGGTGGCGCCATGAATTATTGCCCATGCTAAATATGCGTTACCCGCAAGCGAATCAAAGTATTGTTAAAACCATTAGTATTCTACAAACAGAGCACACGTTACTGAATGACTTAATCGATCCTATTTATCAACAGGTCGTTGATAATCAAGGGCGCTTGGATAGCAATAAATTGGGGCGTCAGTCGTGGAGTATTCAGTGTCAACTGATTCGTAAGTGGCTTGAACATCATAATCGCTACCCATTGCTTGCGGATAAACAAATTAAAGTGTTGCTGACGGATGTCATGAATGCGCGCATTGATGCTGAACCTGTGTTTCGGTGGCAGGGGAATGAAGTGCGCCGACACAATGGTAAACTTTATGTCATGCCGTCTTTACCTGAAGTGGACACCAGTGCCTTCATGCAAAACTTTAACGGTGCTAGTCCCCCTAATTTGCCCGCGGGTAAATTAAGCTGGCAACCGGGTTTAGGTTTAAAGCCCAGTGAATATCAATTGGCGCTTTATCAGGGGGGGTTAAAGGCGCGGCCGATTAATCGTCCGAATAAGGCATTAAAGAAATGGTTTCAAGAATTTGATATTCCACCATGGCAGCGCCCCTTTTGGCCTGTGCTGCTTAAAAACGGCGAAGTGGTGGCGGTACCGGGCTTATTCGTATGCCAAGGTTACGCCTGCGAGCAAGGCTGGCAGTTTAGCTTTCAGATATAAATTTCAATGATTGTTCAAAAAACATGCAGTCATTTAGGATTAGTTCTGGCGCAAAGCCGCCAAAAGTGTAACAATGCGCGCCGTAACCAGAGTGTTCCCAATTTCCTATTCGAGTGTGAGCCAATTTTTTTGCCTCAACTCTACTGTGTTAACAGATTAAGCTGCCGTTCGAGGCTAGCTGTGTAGCGGGATGACGGGATCAATGGTCAAAATTTAATGTGAATGAATTTTGATCGCGCCGTCATTGAGTGCCCCGTGCCTCCCCGTGCCGATCTAGATGTATTCCCCAAAAAGCAGGTTTTTTTGCATGTCTGATACTCCTACTGGCTTCGCCAGTCTTGGTCTACCATTTAACGTTTTACGCGCGATTGAAGAGCAGGGTTACGAAATCCCAAGCCCAATCCAATTACAAGCAATTCCACATTTATTAGAAGGCAGAGACGTTTTAGGTCTTGCCCAAACCGGTACTGGTAAAACAGCCGCGTTTACTTTACCTATTTTAGCGCGCACCGATGCAAACGCACGTGCACCACAAGTTTTAGTGTTAGCGCCGACTCGTGAGCTAGCTCAGCAAGTAGCAGCTGCCATTGAAACTTACGCGAAACACATTCCCGGCATCAAAACGACCTGTATTTACGGCGGTCAAGATTTCTCGACTCAGTTCCGTGCATTAAAAAATGGCCCCCAGTTTGTAGTGGGCACGCCGGGTCGTGTGATGGATCACATCCGTCGTGGCACGCTAAAGCTAGATGACATCAAAGCAGTTGTACTAGACGAAGCTGATGAAATGCTACGCATGGGCTTCATTGATGATGTTGATTGGATTCTAGAGCACGTACCTGCACAGCGTCAGGTAGCTTTATTCTCAGCAACTATGCCTCGTCAAATTAAAGAAGTGGCCGAAAAACACTTAAACTCGCCTGTTGAAGTGCGCATCGAAAACAAAACAGCGACAAACGACAAAATTGCTCAATCATTTTGGTTAGTACGTGAGACAGACAAAAACGAAGGTCTGCTACGTATTTGTGAAACCCAAGATATGGATGCCATGATGATTTTCGTGCGCACCAAACAAGCAACCGAAGAAGTAGCCGAATACTTACGTAACTCAGGTTACAAGTGTGAAGCATTGAACGGTGATGTTGCCCAAGCACAACGTGAACGTGCCGTTGATCGTTTGAAGAAAGGCCAAATTGATATCGTAGTAGCAACGGACGTTGCGGCACGTGGTCTTGATGTTGAACGTATTAGCCATGTAATTAACTACGACATTCCATATGACGCTGAATCTTATGTTCACCGTATTGGTCGTACGGGTCGTGCTGGTCGTACCGGTAGCGCTATCTTGTTTGTTCGCCCACGTGAGCGTCGCATGCTTAGCACTATTGAGCGTGTTACTCGTCAAAAAATCGCTGAAATGCAATTGCCAAGTGCAGACGATGTAAACGCAAAACGTCGTGAACGTTTCAAGGCCCGTATCTTAGCGTCTGTTGGTGGTTTGGATACAGAAATTTTCAAATCAATCATTGAAGAAGTGATTGCTGAAAACGAAAATCTAACAGCGGTTGATGTGGCTGTTTCTCTTGCAGAAATGGGCCAAAACGGTAAGCGTTTGTTTATTCGTGAAGGCGAGCGTAAGCCTCGTGAATATAAAGAGCGCAGCGAACGTAATGATCGTGGCGATCGTGGTGGCCGTGAAAGTCGTGGCCGCGGTGAACGTGGTGGCGAACGCGGTGGACGTGAAGGTCGTGAAGGTCGTGGTCGTGATGCCGATAAGCCATTGGATAAAAACCCAATGCCGCTTAAAGATAATCCAGATGTTGAAATGAACCGTTACCGCTTAGCGGTTGGTTATAAAGATGGCGTTAAGCCAGGCAACATTGTTGGTGCGATTGCTAACGAAGCTAACATCGAAAGTAAATTCATTGGTCACATTGAAATTTTTGACAACTTCGCAACGGTTGATTTACCAAGCGGTATGCCAAGCGAAGTGGTTAATCATCTTAAGAAAACCCGCATTTGTGGTCGCCCACTAAACATTGAAGATATCAATGCAAAAGGCAGCGAAGCACCTAAGCGTGTTAAAAAAGAAGGTTACAAGGCTAAAGATGGTAGCGGCACTAAAGCGCGCGATCGTAAGCCTGCACAACGTAAAGAAGCATCGGCTGAGTAATATCAGCTAATAAAAAAAACCAGCTTTTAAGCTGGTTTTTTTTCGCCTAAATTTTACCAAATCTATTGCGTTATGATGTGCTTATTTATTTTTTCTAAGGTGTCAGGGTAACGGCTTAAGTATTTTTTCGAAATATACATACCAAACGGGCGTTCAGATTCCATCACAATATCGTATTTACGTTTTGAAAAATTAATGGCATTTAATTCATACATAAAAGGGGATTGTGTCGCAAATACAGCATCAAATGTACCATGAATAAATTGTTGTGCGAGCAATCGCGGTGGTTGACCGTACACTTGATACCCGCGTCGAATGGTGAGGCGGTGAGAATTGGTTTTAACCATCGCTCCAATTTTAGCGTTGATTTTAAAGTCATCAGAATCTAAATCAAACGGTGCATCTTTTAAAATAAACCAACTGTAATAATCTATAAAAATCGGTTTGCTAAATTTAGCGTATTTATCGCGCTCAACATTTTTAGTGGCAATAAAAAAGCCATCAATAACGTCATTACGAATGGCTTTTAGTAATAGTGAATAATCCTCTATAAACACCCATTCGTATTTAATCCCACTTGCTTGTAAGGCTTTTTTCACGGGATTAATAGCAATGCCTTTGAACGTATTGTCCTCATGGTAGGTAAAGGGCTTAAGGTTAGTCATACCTAGCCTTAAGCTATCTTGAGCCAAGCTTGGTGAGGTGAGAATAATAAACGTGAGCAACGCAAAATATTGCTTAATATTAAAATGCATCATCATGCTTTAGTATTGAGGCTTTCGTTAAGTTTAGACTGTGAGTGGCTTTGTGCATGAATAATCGCTTTTTTGTTGTATTTTTAGTGGTCAGTTTTACGGTAATGGCCTGTGCGTCCCAGCCTAGCGAGCAATGGCAAAGTGATCATTATGATTCTGATGGGGTTTTTTATAATTCAATCAATACCGAACAGGATTTTAGCTTTGGTAAGTTTTTCACTATTGCGCAGCGTTTCTTCTTTGAAAGTCACCCTAATACCGAACCGTTTGGTTTAATACCGATTCAACCCATTGATTTAAAAGAACTAAATGAACAGCAAGATGATGTGGTTTATCGTTTAGGACATAGCACGATACTGATGAAGTTATCGGGCCAATATATTTTAACTGACCCTATGTTTTCAGAGCGTACGAGCCCTGTGCAGTGGGCGGGTCCTAAGCGCTTTCACCCTGTGCCGCTGGATGTGGATAAACTACCCAATATTCACACCGTAGTGATTAGCCATGACCATTACGATCATTTAGATGAGGGCAGCATTAAGCGTTTAGCCAGTATTACAGAGTATTTTGTCGTGCCATTAGGTGTGGGCAAGTATTTGTTGGATTGGGGTGTACCCAGTGAAAACATCTATGAAATGGACTGGTGGCAATCTCAGCAATTTGGTGAATTTACATTTACAAGTACACCTTCCCAGCACTTTTCTGGTCGCGGATTATTTAACCGCAATAGCACCTTATGGAGCTCTTGGGTGATCAACTCGCCAAAGCATCGTATTTTCTTTAGTGGCGACAGTGGCTACTTTGATGGCTTTAAAACCATTGGTGAGAAATATGGCCCGTTTGATTTAACTATTATGGAAAACGGTGCTTACAACCCTGACTGGGCCATGGTGCATATGTTTCCGGCTGAAACGGTGCAGGCACACATGGATTTAAACGGAAAAGCGATGCTACCTGTGCATAACGGTACGTTTAAATTGTCGTTTCATCATTGGAAAGAGCCACTAGAGCAAGTCTCCACACTGGGTGAAGAAAAGGGGCTGCAAGTGCATACGCCTAAAATGGGTGAGCCTATTATGGTGGATCAAGAAAATCTCTTTCAAAAATGGTGGTCCGATATTGCCGATGAAGAATAGTCTGGCTTAGATAACCTAGTATCTTCGACTTAAGGCATAAAAAGCCGTGTAATTATGCAAGTTGGCGTGAAATGACTTGCTAATGGAATAAAGCGGACTATTTTTAAGTTCAAAGGTTAGGGAATACCGACACGGAATAGCAAGCAGTTAAGGACGATTGCAAACAGGACGTGAAGGACGATATAGGGAATAAGCCAGGATGGCTAAGTCAGGATGACACCTAGGGTG
>JAWUXY010000124.1:0-27381 GCA_034111105.1 Bermanella sp.
TTTTCGTCATTTGCACAGTGCTCCGTTACAGCCATACTCCACCGCTATAGCGCCTGTATTTACTGGGTTTAAATCTTCTGCATAGTGCTTTTTGCTTATTGCAAACTCATTTAAGTCGAGCTTTACCAAATCTCAAAGTAGAGTAATTACACCAATAACAATAAACGATACTTAGCGGGATGGACTGATTATGCAATGTGCTCACAACCAGCCACATATGACTATTCACTTTCAGCCTAAACACATGGGTTTAGTAGATGACATTAAACAGATTCTAAAGACGTCGTTATCAGACCACCCAAATTTCGACATGATAGCCGACGCTTTTAATATCAGTGGCCGCACTCTACGCAGACAGCTATCTGAAGCGGGCACCAGCTTTCAAAAGCTGTTAGATAACCAACGTCGTCAATACGCCATAAGATGCTTACAAAATACCGACATGAGCACAGAAGATATTGCAGAAGCATTGGGCTTTAGCGATGTCGCCAATTTCCGCCATGCCTTTAAAAAATGGGTCGGCCTATCGCCAGCCGTTTATCGCCAACAATTCCAATTTCCGCACTCTTCCATTAGCGCTTAATGTTAATGGCCTATAAACGCAAAAAAGCTACCTATAGGTAGCTTTTTTGCGTTCTTTTTAGCGGCGTAAACCGAAAGCTAAAAATTACAGTACGTTAAGCAGTTCAACTTCAAATACTAATGTGCTGTGTGGCGGAATCGCGCCTTGGCTCCCTTGTGGGCCATAAGCCAAATCACTTGGCACGTATAGACGCCATTTTGAGCCTTCTTTCATTAATTGCAGGGCTTCAGTCCAACCAGCAATCACACCACCCACAGGGAACTCAGCAGGCTGTCCACGCTCAACAGAACTATCGAACATACTGCCGTCGATGAATGTACCGTGGTAATGAGTACGTACTGTTGACTCACGTGTTGGCTGCGCGCCATTACCTTCTGTCATCACTTCGTACTGAAGACCACTTTCAAGGGTAATAACGCCTTCTTTTTTCGCATTCTCAGCTAGAAAATCTACGCCCACTTGCTTCGCTTGCTCTGCAGCTTTGGCTTGCTCTTCTTGCATTTTTGCTTGAATAACTTGATACGCTTCTTCAATTTGCTCTTGAGAAAGGGGCATCTCAGCATTCGCCATAGAATCTTGAATGCCTTTTAATACGCCATCGATCGCAAAACCATCAAACTGGCTACCTTTAAGCTGATCGCCCACTTGACGACCAATCAAATAACTAACTTTTTCAGCAGGTGTATCTAATTTCATAATGTTTCCAAAAAGCTCACACTAAGGTGAAAGTGAATTCGCCGCGCACTTTATCATATGCTGCCATAAAGTTCAGGCCCTGCACCCGCTTTATCCAATAATCAGCTTGACCCCAACAATCAATGTGATTATTTCATACGCTCGCTTAATCCAACCTGAACCCATCTTAATAGCCAAATGTGCACCCACATAACCACCAACTAATGAACCTAAAACCAACGCAATTAGCCAGTCCCATTGAATTGTGGCAATCAACCCCATCGTCATTGCGCCACTTGCATTCCAAAATAGGCCAACCGCTATCAAAGTATGTCCGACGGCTTGCTTATAATTGAGCCCAAACCACTTTACCAACCACATTGTGGCAAACAATCCACTGCCAGCCGAAAGCGCGCCATTAACAAAGCCTATAACCGCCAAACCAAAGCCTCCTAAAATCCAGCCCATTGTATGCCGGTTCTTTTCACTGGGCTCAAGACCCAGATTCGGCTTAAACAAAGAATATAAACTTAACGCAAGTGACATAACGCCCAGAGCAATCTCAGCGACGCGATCGTCAACACCAATAATAAAATAGGCACCTAAAACAACCCCTGGAATACCGCTTGCCAGCATAAATAAATTCAGCCGCCAACTGGTATGCCCTTCTTTAACATTACGAATCGTGGCCCCTAAGCCAAGGGCAACCGTTGCAATTTTATGCGTTGCTAATGCCACAGAAAACGGCAAGCCCATGAATATCAACACAGGCAATTGAATCAACCCTGCACCGCCTCCTGCAAATGCTGAAAAAATATTGGTCAAGGTACTGATCAAAAACAGTATAATCTGGTCTAACATAACAATATTCACTTAAAAGGAGCTAATTGAACGCATGACGTCCTATGCCCTGTATTACTATGACCAATGCCCATTTTGTCAAATGGTGCTACGAGAGATGCGCAACTTACCACTACAAGTTGAGCTTAAAAACACATTAAAAGACCCAAAGAATCGTCAAGATTTAATACAAGGGGGCGGTCGCACAACCGTACCTTGCTTGCGCATTACTGACGAAAGCAATCAAGTACAATGGTTGTATGAGTCAAGAGACATTGTTCAGTATTTAAAGAAAGAAGCGAAATAAACCACTACAAATAAAGACATTAAAAAGCACGCTGGTACTTAGCGTGCTTTTTTTTGTTTATGCTAATTGTTTTTGTTTTAGCAATCGCTCAACCGTATCGACAATCGCTTGGATATGGCTATCAATCTCTAAATTAATACCATCTCCCACCTGCACATTCTGATAAGTGGTTACATTCAACGTCTCAGGAATTAAATACACACAGAAGCGATCTTCTTCAACCTGCGCAATGGTTAAGCTACAACCATTCAAACCGATATAACCCTTATCAAACACATAAGGTTTAAAGCCATCAAGTAGCTCAAACCATACAATGCAGTTATTCTCAGGGCGCTCTATCTCTACTACCTTGGCTACACCATAAACATGACCACTTAATTGATGGCCTCCAATGTCATCACCGAATTTTGCAGCACGCTCCACATTAACTAAACTGCCTTCTTTAAGCGCCTGTAGATTTGTGAGCTTTAAGCTGGCCATCATGACATCAAAGGTTACATGGTTTTCATTAATGCTGGTCACCGTCAAACAGGTGCCATTTAACGCGACACTCGCGCCAATAGTGAGTCCCGGAATAAGATTTTGTGGCAGCGCCAAGGTGAACGTCCACAAACCTGGCTTTTTTTCGATGCGTTCAATTTTGACAGCACACTGTACGATTCCGGTAAACATGGCAAAACCTCAAAATTAAATAGCGCATTATGAACTATACTCAGCAGATAGAATATATTTGTAAGTCATTCATAGACGAAAAAAGACAAGCGCTCAATGATACGCAAAACCCACACAAAAAAAATAGGATTAGTGCTGTCTGGCGGTGGCGCGCGTGCGGCTTATCAAGTGGGCGTACTCAAGGCGATTATTCGCTTACTTCCGCAAGAACACCCTAACCCATTTGATATCATCAGCGGCACCAGTGCTGGCGCAATTAACGCAGTGGCTCTGGCCAGTTACGCAAGCCACTACCGTCAAGGTATCCAGCGCCTTGAGCACATATGGAAAAATTTCAGTTGTGATCAGGTTTTTAGCAGTGATTTTTTAAGTGTCTTAAAATGGTCAAGTAAGTTCATGCTCAATACGTTTTTTGGCTACAAGGCTGGTGACCCCGTTTCATTACTGGATAACTCCCCTCTTCGCCAGTTAGTTAAAAAAATGATTTTGTTTGAAAATATTCAAAAAGCCATCGACAACCAAGACTTGCATGCCCTTTCTGTCACCGCATCGGGTTATGCATCCGGTGAGTCGGTCAGTTTTTTCCAGGGTCACAAGAGCATTAAAAACTGGCAGCGCCTGCGTCGGATCGGCTTACGATCCCGCATTACGGCTGATCATTTATTGGCGTCATCGGCCATTCCTGCGGTGTTTCCTGCGGTACAAATTAATCGTGAATACTTTGGGGATGGCGCAATACGCCAGCTCGCCCCCATGAGCCCAGCGCTGCACTTAGGCGCAGATAAAATTCTCGTTATTGGTGTCAGCGGTCAAGCCCACAAACGCAAACCACGTGAGCCAATGAAACACTATCCAAGCATGGCCAAAATTATGAATCACATGTTTAATGCGGCCTTCTTAGATAGTATGGAGAGTGATGTGGAGCGTCTGTCACGCATCAATAACACCATCAGTAAAATCCCTGAAGACATCATACAGTCACAAAACATCGGCTTGCGTCCAGTTGAGATTTTAGAAATCAACCCTAGTGAGTCAATCGACGACATTGCTGCTCGCCATTCACGCGAGTTACCGAAGAGCTTACGCTTCTTTTTAAAAGGCTCTGGCACCACCCATAAAAGCGGTGCGGGCGTCTTGAGTTACCTATTATTTGAAAGGGGTTTCTGTCGCGACTTAATACAATGTGGTTACGATGATGCAATGAAACGTAAAGACGATATTTTGCGTTTTTTTTGTGAAGAGGACGACTCAAAAAAACAAGCTTGATTCCCTCTGTGCAAATGAAGCCATTGAGGTTACGCTCTTGCCACGCTACCATACTTAAAAATAAAATTATAATTCATATGCGCTTATTATTTATTCTACTCTTTGCACTACCAAACGTAGCAGTCGCCTACCCAGTCGCCCATTATATTGGTTTTGGCAGTGGTTACGCATCAACTGAAACGGAATTCAACGACCAAATTCGCACACTGGGCGCCATTAAAGAAACACCCAGTTATAGCGATGTATCCAGCGCAGATGCGCCTTGGCATGGCTTTGTTGGTTTCCGTTTCCACCCAAATTATGGCATTGAGGTAGGTTACCGTAGTTACGGCAGCATAGAATTCACCAAAACCCTAACCACTCTCGACACCAGTCAATCAAAAGTAACGTCAAGCAGCGTGCGCCAAGCCGATATTTCGACTCAGGGCTTTTATATTGAGCACGTTTTATCTTACGCCATAACGGACTACTTTATTATTCAAGGGCGTGGTGGTGTTTTAATTGGCAATGCACGCTACACAGATACTGAGACACTGACTACTTTCGCCGAAAACGGTGACGCAATTAAGGTTGTTCAACCCAATACAAGTAATGATGGATTCATTAAAGGCCAAGTCGCGTTTAGCGCACTCTTGAAATCATCTGATCAGTGGCTATGGCGCTTACAAGTGAATCAAATTGATATTGATCACAGCGGTGAACAAGAATCTTTCTCCCATTGGTATACCAGCCTATCGCTTGAATACCAATTACAGGAATGACCATGCAATACAGTACAATCAAACTTTTCATTATCATTTTAACCGCGATTCAATTAAGTGCATGCGCATCTATGTTTAACGGTAACGAGCAACAAGTGAGCATCAAAACCCACTCAGATGCTGAAATCTATATCGATGACCGGTTTGCGGGAAATGGCTATACGCAAAAAAAATTAGCACGCGACGAAGCGCATGTTATCCGTGTGAGCAAAGGTGAATGTGAGCAAACCTATACCACTCAAGCAAAATTTAACAAAACCAGCTTACTTGGTTTGTTTATAGACGTGGGACTTATAAGCATCCCCGTGGACTTTATGACTGGCGCCGCATGGGATATTTATCCTGATCGCTTCATTATGCAGCCTCAATGTATGAATGATGCTGCCGCCAGTCATTCACAGCCATAAAAAAACCGCTATTAAGCGGTTTCTTCATTAAGCAGTTTTTTAACTGGCCCATATGTTTTGCGATATATTTCCGTTGGCCCAAGCTCTTGTAGCGCCTCTAAGTGTGCTTTAGTCGGGTAGCCTTTATGCTTGGCCAAACCATAACCAGGATATTGTTTATCCAGTTCAACCATATCATGATCGCGCTGCACTTTTGCCAAAACTGATGCAGCTGAAATAGATTCAACCAATGCATCCCCTTTAATAATAGCGGTGCCGGCACAGGGTAAATCTTTAGGTAAACGGTTACCGTCAATTAAGGCGTGCTGTATTTTAAGGTTTAAACCGTTTATGGCACGGGTCATTGCGAGCATACGAGCATTGAGGATATTAATGTCGTCTATCTCTTGCGCACTGCAACGGGCGATACAATACGCAAGTGCCTTTTCCTTAATAATAGGAAACAGCATTTCACGTTTTTTCTCACTTAATTTTTTTGAATCATTCAATTGATCAATCGGGTTATTTGGGTCAAGTACCACCGCAGCGGCAACCACATCACCGCACAAAGGACCGGCCCCCGCTTCATCCACGCCACAATAAATCAGGTTTTGATCCAGCAAGATCTGCTCTTGCTCAATAATGTCATTCATTTCGATTCAACTAAGTGTGTAATGGCACTTGCTGCAGCAACATCAGCATCGCGCTTCAACCATTCGTGCAATTGGGTAAACTCTGCCTTTAAATGAGCGGATGCCTTTTTATTTTGTAAAAAATTCAACACTGCATTTGCTAAGTTTTCAGCGGTAGCCGCTTCTTGCAAAATTTCAGGCACTAACTCTTTACCTGCCAATAAATTAGGAAGTGACACAAACGGCTGCTTCAACATTTTACGAACTATATAAGCGGTTAATGCTGATAGTTTGTACGACACGACTAAAGGCTTTTTAAATAGCATCCCCTCTAAGGCTGCTGTGCCAGATGCCATTAGCACGGTATCTGAACTTGCCATGGCCTCACGGCTTTGTCCGTGTAACAACTTAATAGACAAACTTTCATGATCCGCGAGCATATCGGTTAACTGCTTAAAACGTTCTTCATTCGCCGCAGGCAATACAAACTGCACAGCTGGTATTTGCTGTTTAATCAACTGCGCAGCTTGTAAAAATAATTCACCTAAGCGCGACACCTCACCTTGACGAGAGCCCGGCATTAACGCCACTACCGGCGAATCATTATTTAAATCTAATTGCGTGCGAGCACCTTGAGTATCGGTTTCCATGGCAATGGCGTCTGCTAATGTGTGCCCAACACACACTGCCGGCACATCGTGTTTTTGATAAAAATCCACTTCAAATGGAAACAAACACAATACAAGGTCAACCGATTTTTTGATTTTAAATACACGTTTTTCACGCCACGCCCAAACACTTGGACTAACGTAATGCACCGCTTTGATGTGTTTTTCTTTAAGTTTTTGTTCAAGCTTTAAATTAAAATCAGGGGCGTCTATTCCAATAAACACATCCGGTTTTAGATCTAACAAAGTATTGAACAATTGCTTACGAATCTTTAGCAACTCGCACAAGCGCCCTAATACCTCAAACAACCCCATCACCGATAAACGCTCCATGGGGTATAAGGTTTCAAACCCCTCGGCTATCATTTTAGGGCCGCCGATACCAACAAAGCGGGCATCAGGGTGCTGTTGTTTTAAGGCTTTGATCAATCCTGCCCCAAGGATATCCCCTGACGCTTCTCCTGCTACCATGGCAAAGCACAATGACATTAGCGGATGATTCCTCGAGTTGACTGATCGATGCTATCAATGAATGCTTCAACTGCTGGCGAGTCTTTCAATAACTCAAGTAATTCAGGTCGGGCTTCATCAAGCGTGAGGCCTTTACGGTAAACTGTCTTGTAAGCGTTACGCAGCACTCGAATGTCATTTTTTTCAAAGCCGCGACGTTTTAAACCTTCAACATTAATGCCATGAGGTTTAGCCGAATTACCATTAGCCATAATATAGGCTGGCACATCTTTTAAAACAATTGAGCCAGTGCCACACATACTGTGACTGCCGATTTTAACAAACTGATGCACCTGTGACGCGCCACCTAAAATAACGTAATTGCCAATATGAACATGGCCAGCAATGTTGGTGTCATTCGCAAAGATGCAATTATCAGCAATCATGACATCATGGGCCACATGCACATTCACCATAAACAAGTTGTGGCTACCGATCTTAGTTAAACTCTTATCTTGCGTGGTGCCACGATGCACAGTACAGGCTTCACGGAAGATATTATGATCGCCAATCTCTAAGCGAGTGGCCTCACCTTTAAACTTTTTATCTTGGCAATCATCACCAATGGTACAAAACTGAAAAATTTGGTTGTGCTTGCCAATACTGGTTGGCCCTTTGATCACAACGTGGCTAGCAATCACCGTACCTTCATCAATGGTGACATCTGGGCCAATAATCGTAAACGGCCCTACTACCACGTTTTCTGCCAACTTGGCGCTTGGATCAACAATAGCGCGTGAATCAATCAAAATGTATTTCCCTTTCGGCACACATAATTTCCGCTTGGCAGGCTACTTTTCCATCTACCCAAGCTTCACATTCAAATCGCCAGATACCACGCTTGTCACTAACATAGCGCGCCTCCATTTCTAAGCGATCTCCTGGCACTACCGGTTTTTTAAAGCGAGCCTTATCCACGCCCGCAAAATAATAAACCGTATTTTTGGCCTTTTCTTTTTCGATGGCATCTAGCCCTAATAACCCAGCTAGTTGCGCTAATGATTCGAGTATCAAAACCCCTGGCATAATTGGATGCTTAGGGAAGTGACCTTCAAAAAATGGCTCATTACTGGTGACATTTTTGTAGCCTACTATACGCTGTTTTTTATCCAGCTCAGTGACACGGTCGACCAATAGGAACGGATAACGATGAGGCAATAAATCCGTAATTTCATTGTAATTCATTACCGCCATAATGTTATTCCTTTAAGGATTTCTCAATGAGTTTAATGCGTTTCGCCATATCGTCTAATTGACGGAAACGAGCTGCACTTTTACGCCACTCAGATGTTGCAGACATAGCCGTACCCGAAGAGTAGCTACCAGGCTCAGTAATGCTTTTTGTTACCAGAGTCATCGCGGTCACATGCGTGCCGTCTGCCAACTGTAAATGCCCCGCTACCCCTACGCCGCCTGCTAAAGTACAGCAACGACCAATTTTTGTGCTGCCAGCAATCATACAGCCAGCCGCCATAGCGCAGTGGTCACCAATTTCAACATTGTGAGCAATTTGAATTTGATTATCGAGCTTCACGCCATTACCAATAATGGTGTCACTCATTGCACCGCGATCGATGGTCGTATTGGCACCAATTTCTGTTTGGTCACCCACAACCACGCCGCCAATTTGACAAATTTTAACCCACTGCCCTTTTTCATTGGCAAAGCCAAAACCATCAGAACCAATGACAGCGCCGCTATGAATAATGCACTCATTACCAATCACAACATCATGGTAAATACTTACATTATGATGCAAGCGAGTGTTTTTACCGATCCGTGCGTTAGCACCTACTATGGCACCAGCACCAATGACTGCGCCCGTTTCAATGACAGCATAATCGTCAACGACAGCGTTAGCCGCAATACTGACATCCTCAGCAATTTTTGCACTTGCACTAATCACAGCACTTGTGTGTATATCGCCGCTGGCTTTAGGGAGAGTGTTAAAAAGTTGAGAGACCTTGGCGTACCCTAAGTAAGGGTTGTCCATCACAAGTGCGGCACATTGACAGTCAGCCGCTTGCTTAGGATGAACAATTACAGCACTGGCTTTAGTGTGCTGTAATTGATCTTTATAAGACATGTTCGCTAAAAAGCTTAACTGCCCTTGCGTGGCCTGCGCTAATGTAGCCAAGCCATCGATCTTAATGCTTTCATCACCCATTACATCAGCACTTAAAAACTGAGCAATTTCACCAAGAGTGTAGACCATTACTTATTTCGCAGCACTGGCTTCATTAAGCTTATTAAGCAGTTTTTTGGTTAGATCTAGATCCGGCACCACATGAATAACCGCTTGGCCATTTAATACGATATCCACTTTTTCAGTTTCAATCAGTGCTTTTAGAATCTCTTGTAAACGAGGCAAGTTTGAACGAAAGAACTGCTGACGCCACTGTTGCTCTGCTTGCTGTAATTTACCCGCAAAGAATTTAAATTCGCTTTGCTTTTCTTTTATTTCGTTACGAATTTTACGTTGCTCTTCGTCGCTCATAATGGCGCCGTCTTTTTTCAGCTTTTCTTGACTAGCAAGCATCTCTTTTTCAAGTTGCTTAATTTTGCCAAGATCATCACCAAACTGATCTTCAACTTGCTTAAATGACGCTTTAGCACCTTCTGACTGAAACAATGCACGCTCCATATCAACAACGGCGATCTTACTGCCTGCTGCCATCGCAGTTGAGGTAACAAAAAATAATCCAACTAGCGCGACTTTAATCCACTTCAACATAACACTTCCTATTTAATCACTTATTATTGTAAAAATTGGCCAAGAAGACTGCTTGAAAACGCATCTGTTTTCAAGCAACTATTTTAAAATACTTGCCCTAATGAGAATTCGAAACCTTCTGTCTCATCTTCGTCTTTGCTATTTAACGATCGAGCAAAGGTAAAGGTCAGCGGACCAATGGCCGTTACCCACGTTAAACTAACACCGGTACCCAAACGAATTTCGTCTGCATTAAAGCCTTCTTCACATGATGGGTGATCATTGGTAAAGCCAGTTGCTGTTGCTTCTGTTAACGCTAAACACTCTGTATCAAACACATTACCGGCATCTAAGAAAATCACACTGCGCATGCTGCGTTGATCTTCAACAAAGGGCAACGGGAAGACTAGCTCCATAGAAGCTTCCGCTAACAAGTTACCACCTAAGCTGTTGTTATCAGCCACATAGTAATCACCATCCGCTATTTTTTTCGTTTCACCATTTTCAGTTATTGTATTGTAATAAACCGTCTTAATCGCGCCACGCGGGCCAAGGGAGTTACTTGAATAACCTCGTACAGAACCAACACCGCCCGCACGGAAGTTACGGAAGAATGGCAATTCACCCGTATCACCATAACCATCGCCGTAACCTAGCTCAGTACGAAGACGGAACGTCCATTCACCTGAGATTGGAAAGTATTTTTGCGCATTATAGGTCACACGGAAATATTCTAATTCGCTGCCTGGTACAGTCGCTTCAAGTGCCAAACTTTGCTTAGCACCGGCTGTTGGGAATAAGCCACGGTTAAGGGTCGTCCAGCTCCAGCTGCTCCCCAATGTCACTTCAACAAAATCTTCGCCTTCATCTTCAATAAAGCCAAGAATCTCTTCAGCAATGCCTGATGTACGGGCTTCCATTAACGTACGACTCGCTTCAATACTAAATGATAAACGCTCACGGCCACTAATCGGGAAGCCAAACGTGGTACGACCACCGTATGTATCCGTATTGTAATCACTTAATGACAACTCGGAAAAATCGGTTTGACTATAGAACAATCCATAACCACGACTAATACCGTCAACCGTGTAGTAAGGGTCGGTATAAGACAAGTTCAAGCTGGAAACCGCCTTCGTTTTATTTAATGAGGTACTCATTTTTTTACCAGTACCCATAAAATTATTTTGCGAAACACTGGTGCCTAAAATCATACCGTCTGCGCTGGAGTAACCAATGCTTAAGTTCAAGCTACCACTTGGTTGCTCTTCAACGCTGTAGTTCACATCAATTAAATCGTCAGAGCCTGGAACTTTTGGTGTTTCAACATTCACACCTTTAAAGAAACCTAACTGTTCTAGGCGACTTTTGGATTGCTCAATTAATTCAGTGGATGCCCAACCGCCTTCCATTTGCACCATCTCACGACGCAGCACCTCATCCATGGTGGATTCATTACCAGTGAAATTAATTCGACGCACATAGGTACGCTTGCCAGGCTCAACAAAAAAGGTCAGCTCAACGGTTTTATCTTCATCGTTAATTTTCGGCACGCCATTAACACTGGCAAAAGTAAAACCTTCGTTACCTAGGCGCTTGGCAATTAGATCTTGAGTAAAGGTTACTTTTTGACGACTAAAGGTTTGCCCTTCATCCATAACAACCAGCTTACGCAGCAGCTCTTCTTCTAAAATTAATTCACCCGCTAAATTCACTTTATTAACCGTGTAAATATCACCTTCATGTACGTTTACGCTGATGAAAACATCTTCTTTATTGGGAGAAAGCGATACCTGAGTGGACTCAACGTTAAAACGGATAAAACCACGGTCTAAATAGAATGAACGTAGGCGTTCTAAGTCACCACCCAACTTCTCACGGGAATACTTGTCATCACTTGAATACCAAGACCAAAGATTGGTTGGCTTTAATTCAAATTGGTTAAGTAACTGTTGTTTTTCAAAGTTTTCATAGCCAACAATATTGATGTGACTAATTGAGGCTATTGAGCCTTCGTCTACGACAATTTTTAGGGATACGCGGTTACGTGGTAGCTTTTTAACTTCGGTATTAATTTGTGCATCGTAACGGCCTTGGCTAACGTATTGACGCTCTAGCTCTAATTCTAAGCGCTCTAATGTTGAGCGCTTAAATACATAACCTTCGGCTAAGCCAGCTTGTTTTAGGCCTGTCTTTAACTGCTCGGTTTCAATTGCGCTGTTACCCTCGATCTCAAGGGCCGTGATGGTTGGTAGCTCAACTAAGCTAACAACGAGGATATTGCCGTCGCGTAACAGCTCTATATCATTGAAGTAACCCGTTGCAAATAGACCTCGCGAGGCTGAGGCTAATTTTGCATTATCGACTTTATCACCAATGTTTATTGGAAATGCACTAAACACGGTGCCAGCGCTTACACGCTGTAAACCATCGACACGAATATCTTTTACGGTAAAGGACTCAGCTTGGGCGAACGTTGCGCCCAAAGCCAAAAGCATGCTGATTAAGGTGAACTTCATGTTAATCCGAATTTATTGTTATCTTAAGCTGTCAGTGGATGAATACAGACCAGCAAATTAATGGTAATTGAAAACTATATGCGACTTATATCATTAAATATGGCTATAAACATAACCATCATAAGTAGCGCCATACCCAGCTTAACCGCAGCTAACTGAATATTCTCCGAAACAGGTGAACCTTTCACCGCTTCGATTAAATAAAATAAGAAATGCCCGCCATCTAACACTGGAATGGGTAATAAATTCACCACGGCCAACATTATACTGATATACGCCAAGAAACTAATAAACGCTTCAAATCCAGCCTGGGCCGAGGCATTTGCCACTTTAGCAATGGTAATCGGGCCGCTTAAGTTTTTAACAGACAATAACCCTTGAACCATCTTACCAATCGACTCAAGTGTAACAACCGACATATCCCATGTTTTATAAGCGGCTTTAGAGATCGACTCAAATACACCAAAGCGCTGAGTTACTACAAACCCATCTGGTAACTCAGGTGATTTAACCATCGCACCAGCAAAGCCATAACTTTCACCCTTATCATTGGTTTTCACTGCCGGAATAAGAGTCAAACTCTTGGTTTGATCATCACGCAGCACATCTAACGTCAGAGCTTTACCACCATTGGCTTGGATAATTTTTACAAAGTCGTACCACTGCTCAACTGCTTGATTATCAACAGAGATAATCTCATCACCACTTTTTAAACCTGCCTGTTGTGCCGGCAACCCATCTTGCAATTCAGCCAAAATAGCAGGGACTTTCGGGCGATAAGGCGCAATACCTAATTCAACCAACGCATTCGGTTCTTCTTTTGTGCTCAACCAGCGCTCAACCGTCATTTCGAATTCTTGCTGGTTTAAGGTCGAAAACGTAATCGTTCCTGTGTCACCTAAACGCTTTAGCAATTGGTAATGAACTTCTCGCCAGCTGCTAACACTTTCGCCATCCACCTTGGTTATTTCTTGACCAGACTGCAAACCTGAGTCATACGCTAAACTATCTGGCGTCACTTCACCAATAACCGGTTTCACTTGAGTGACACCCGTCATAAACATTAGCCAATAAGCAAAAATAGCAAAGATAATATTGGCAGCAGGACCCGCCAATACAACCGCCATGCGCTGCCATACGGTTTTACGATTAAACGCTTGATCAAGCAGCTCAGGCGCAACATCACCCTCGCGCTCATCTAGCATTTTCACATAACCACCCAGTGGGATGGCAGCAATCGCGAATTCACATCCGTTTTTATCGGTACGACTCCATATGACTTTACCAAAGCCAACGGAGAATCTTAAAACTTTGACACCGCAACGACGTGCAACCCAATAGTGCCCGTATTCATGCACGGTAACTAAAATACCCAAGGTCACCGCTAGCGCTAGTAAGCTATATAACACACTCATGATAAAATTTTACCCTCTACAAAGCGCCTAGCCCAGGTATCAGCATGTAAAATAGCCTCTAAACTGTCGGCCGCTTCAATGGTACATGCATTTAAAGTTTCATCGATCAGGTTTGAGATTGATGTAAAGGCGATTTGTTCCCGTAAAAAACCAGACACTGCTACTTCATTTGCCGCATTTAAAATAGTGGCCGCGGTACCGCCCGCCTCAAATGCTTGTGACGCTAAGTTCAGAGCAGGAAAGGAATGATGATCAGGCAACTCAAAATTCAATTGCGCAACGTCAAATAAATTAAGTGATTGAACGCCAGACGCAATACGTTCTGGCCACGCTAAGCCATACGCAATGGGCGTACGCATATCCGGATTACCCATCTGACAAATAACAGAGCCGTCAATATACTGCACCATTGAATGAACAATAGATTCTGGGTGAACAACGACTTCTATTTGCTTAGGTGTCACATCAAATAACCAGCAGGCTTCAATTAGCTCTAAGCCTTTATTCATTAACGTGGCACTGTCTACAGAAATTTTTTGTCCCATAGACCAATTGGGATGCTTAACCGCTTGCTTGGGTGTCACCTTGGACAGAGCATCTAAGCCCCACCCTCGAAATGGTCCACCAGAAGCGGTTAATAGAATTTTTTCGATTTGATGTTGATAACTAGGATCTTGACCATAACCTAATGGCAATGATTGAAAGATCGCATTGTGCTCACTATCAATTGGCAGTAATTCAGCTTGATTATCCTGAACCGCCTGCATAAATAGTTGACCACTCATCACTAACGCTTCTTTGTTTGCCAGCAGCACACGTTTACCAGATTGCGCCGCGGCAAGCGTAGGCAATAAACCCGCTGCACCGACAATAGCGGCCATCACTTGATCCACTTCTGGGTCTTTAGCAATCTCAACCAGCGCATTCACACCGCTAAGCACTTCAACTTGACTCGCGTGCTGCTTCAATAATGTTGTCAGCTGCTGAGCGCACGCGTCATCAACCATAACCGCGTATTTGGGATTGTGCGCTAAACATTGCTGCAATAACAACTCAACTTGCGTATTAGCGCTTAACGCAAATACTTCATATAAGTCTTTATGGCGAGCCAATACATCAAGTGTGCTTTTACCGATGGAGCCTGTGGCCCCAAGTACGGTAATCATTTGCCTCATACAACTAGGTTCCAGCCAAACACGCTTAACGCTAAAGCAAATAACGGCAATGCCGCCGTCATACTATCGATGCGATCCATCACGCCGCCATGCCCAGGTAGCAAATTACTCGAATCTTTAATACCACGGTGGCGCTTAACCATACTTTCAATCAAGTCACCCACAACCGACATACAAGTAATCAATAGCGTAAGCGAAATTAACAGTGCCCATTGCTTTGCATCCAATGAAAGACCCGCTTCACTTTCTAATAAATAGCCGCCACCTAGCGCCATCAGCGTGGTAACCACAAGACCGCCATATACGCCTTCCCATGTTTTACCAGGGCTAACGCTTGAAGCAAGTTTATGCTTACCAAAGGTACGACCAGCGAAATAAGCGCCGACATCCGCGCCCCAAACAACAAACATGACATACATAATTAGATAGTCATTAAACGGATAGCTTTTAATTTGTACAAAGCCTACCCACATTGGCAATAAAATAAACAAACCCATTACGAGTCGTGCAACCGAGCTGCCCCAAATATTTTTAAACTTAGGATGCAGCGCCACAAACACAAACGCAGTAATCCACCACCCTAAAGCCACGTACAGCAGCTCAACTTCTTGCACTAAGCTACTAAATTCAACGGCACATACTAAACCTGCAACCAAGCCTGCATATGCAATTCGACCGATCTGCATTTTTAAACCTGAAAGATTAGCCCACTCCCATGCACCCAAGGTAACAATGGCAGCAATAAATAATTTAAATTGCTCAAGGGGTAGATAAAAGATGCCCCCAATCATGACTGGCGCCAACACCAGCCCGGTAAGAATACGTTGCTTTAGCACGTTTGATCTTCCTTCAATTGTTCATCTGTGCGCCCAAAACGACGCGTGCGGCTATTATATTCTTCTATTGCCGACCAGAAGTTTGTTTCTTTAAAATCAGGCCAAAGTGCATCACTGAACACCATCTCGGTATACGCGAATTGCCATAACATGAAATTACTAATTCTTAATTCCCCACCTGTTCGAATACATAAATCAGGTTCAGGAAGCTCATTTAAACATGTATAGCCAGAAAAAAGCTCAGGCGTAATATGATCAACAGAGAGTTTGCCAGATAACACATCTTTAGCAATGTTCTGCGCGGCATGGGATATATCCCAACGACCACCATAGTTTGCTGCCACCACTAACGTTAAGCCAGTGTTGTCTTTTGTTTGGTTTTGCGCAATGGCAATATGCTCTTGCAAGACAGGAGAGAAACCAGAAACATCACCCATAATAATAAGGCGAATATTGTGTTCATGAAGTTTTTTGACTTCTTTTTGTAAGGCATTAAGAAATAACTGCATCAATGCATTTACTTCTTTTTCGGGTCTTTGCCAGTTTTCACTGGAAAAGGCGAACAGTGTCAGCACTTCAACTTCTAAGCGTGCTGCTTGTTCAATAACGATTTTAACCGCTTTCACACCCGCCTTGTGACCAGCCACGCCAGGTAAATGGCGACGCTTAGCCCAACGATTATTACCATCCATAACAATGGCAACGTGACGAGGAATTCTTTCAAATTTTGGTAGCGCTGCTTCAGACATTTGTAGAACCTAATAATGAAACTGCGCCTTTAAAAAGGCGCAGTACCGCTTCAAAAAACTCGGTTAAACCTGCATTAGGTCTTTTTCTTTAGAGGCCAACAAAGACTCAATATCGGCAATAAACTTATCCGTTAGTTGCTGGATTTGATCTTGGCCTTGGCGCTCTTCGTCTTCGCTTATTTCTTTTTCTTTCAATAAGTCTTTAATGTTGCTGTTCGCATCGCGGCGAATATTACGCACAGATACACGGCCTTTTTCGGCTTCAGCACGCGCTTGCTTAATGTAGTCCTTACGCGTCTCTTCGGTCAAAGCAGGCATTGGCAAACGAATGGTCTCACCAGAAGTAGATGGGTTAATGCCCAAGTCTGACTTCATAATCGCTTTTTCAATAACAGGCACCAAATGCTTTTCCCATGGCGTAACAGCCAGTGCACGACCATCTTCAACATTGATGTTAGCAACTTGTGACAACTGCGTTTGAGTGCCGTAATAATCAATGGTAATACCATCAAGAATGGCAGGATTAGCGCGGCCAGTTCGTACTTTTTTAAATGCATCAACTAACGCATTGACACTTTTTTGCATACGATCTTTAGCGTCTACTTGAATTTCATTCAACATTTTCTTTTTCTCCACTCACTATCAACGTGCCATCGCTACCGCCAACCATGAGCTGAGCCATCATGCCTGGGGTTGCCATATTAAATACGCGCAATGGCATTTTATGATCTCTCGCCAGACAAATCGCCGTGAGATCCATCACACCCAACTGACGCTCAAGTACTTCGTCGTAAGTTAGGGTTTCAAATTTAACTGCATCCGGGTTTTTCTTCGGATCTGAATCATACACGCCATCTACATTAGTGGCTTTAAGTACGATATCGGCTTCGATCTCAATACCACGCAAGCACGCAGCTGAGTCGGTTGTAAAAAATGGATTGCCCGTGCCCGCTGCAAAAATAACAACATCACCAGTATTTAGGTGGCGAATAGCACGACGACGATCATAATGCTCAACAATGCCACTCATAGGAATAGCTGACATCACACGTGAACGAATATTGCTGCGCTCAAGTGCATCTCGCATAGCCAAGGCATTCATCACTGTCGCCAGCATACCCATATGATCACCCGTTACGCGATCAAGTCCAGCTTGGCTTAAAGCAGCGCCACGGAATAAGTTACCACCACCGATGACTAAGCCAACTTGAACACCAATTCCAACCAGCTGACCGACCTCTAACGCCATACGATCGAGCACTTTGGGGTCTATACCAAAATCCTGCTCACCTTGAAGCGCTTCACCGCTTAACTTCAAAAGGATGCGTTTATATTTAGGGCTACGATTATCTGCCGGGGGCATAGGTCACCTCATGTATGCAATTCTATAGTCACAGGTTTATAACATAAACCCTGACCTCTCACTGCAAAACCCCGGTTCTGACAGAGTTATCTTTCGATACGACTCAATTCAGTTCACCAGGGCTTCTCAAATAACCTTTACACAAATGCCGAGCAAGGAAAACCCATACTCGGCATTTAAAGAGCCTTAACAGCCCTATTGCTTAACCTTTCAGTTGAGCAGCAACTTCTGCAGCGAAGTCAGTTTCATCTTTTTCGATGCCTTCACCTACTTCGATACGTACAAAAGCAACCACTTCAGCACCCGCCTGCTTCGCAAGTTTAGCGATAGTCAGCTCAGGATTTTTAACGAAAGGCTGTTCTAGCAAGCTGTTTTCTTTAAGGAATTTCTGGATACGACCACCCATCATTTTCTCAACGATTTCAGCAGGTTTACCTTCCATGTCTGGTTGCGCTTTGATGATTTCTTTCTCAGCTTCAACAACCGCTTCAGGCATGTCAGATGGCGCCAATACGCGTGGATTAACAGCCGTCACGTGCATTGCGATATCACGAGCCAACTCTTCAGTACCGCCTTTCAAAGAAACAAGGGCAGCAATACGATTGTTAGAGTGAACATAACCCGCAACCAACTCACCTTCAATTAACTCAGCACGACGAGGAGAGATGTTTTCACCGATTTTTTGAACCAAAGCTTCACGCTCTGCATCCAAAAGACCAACAACTTCAGTGTTTTTTGCTTCAAATGCTGTTGCAGCAACTTTATTAGCGTAACCAAGGAAGTCTTCATTTTTAGCAGCAAAGTCAGTTTCAGAGTTAACTTCAACTAAGATTGCAGCAGAGTTGTCAGCGGCTGTTTTAATAACAACAACGCCTTCAGCGGCAGTACGGCCTGCTTTTTTAGCAGCCTTAAGACCTGAATTCTTACGCATTTCTTCAATGGCAAGATCGATATTACCGTCAGCTTCTTGAAGTGCTTTTTTACACTCCATCATGCCAAGACCAGTACGCTCACGTAGTTCTTTAACTAATTTTGCAGACACTGCCATAGTCGTCACCTAAATTTTATCTAATCAAAAAATCTTTTAAAAAAAGGGGGCAAGCCCCCTTTCTTATGTTCACAGCGTAATATGACAAATATTACTCAGCTGCTGGCGCTTCTTCTGCTTGAGCTGGTGCAGCAGGTGCAGCTGCAGGAGCTTGACCAGTTTCAGTTTTGCCTTCGATACACGCATCAGCAACAGCAGATGTAAAGATTTCGATCGCACGGATCGCATCATCGTTACCAGGAATAACGTAATCAACGCCATCAGGGTTGCTGTTAGTATCAACGATACCGATTACTGGGATACCCAGCTTGTTCGCTTCTTGTATAGCAATACGCTCGTGATCAACATCGATAACGAAGATTGCATCAGGTAAGCCACCCATGTGCTTGATACCACCGATAGAGCGCTCAAGCTTCTCCATCTCACGAGTACGCATTAGCGCTTCTTTTTTAGTTAACTGCTCAAAAGTACCGTCTTTCTTTTGTGCTTCAAGGTCAGCTAGACGCTTGATAGACTGACGAATAGTCTTGTAGTTAGTCAACATACCACCCAACCAGCGGTGTGCTACGAAAGGCATGTTCGCACGAGCTGCTTGCTCTTGGATAACCTTAGAAGCTGCACGCTTAGTACCAACGAAAAGTACGTGGTTATTTTTAGAAGTCATACCTTTAACAACGTTCAACGCTTCGTTGAATGCTGGCACAGTGTGCTCAAGGTTGATGATATGGATCTTGTTACGTGCGCCAAAAATGAATTTACTCATTTTTGGATTCCAGTAACGAGTCTGGTGACCAAAGTGAACGCCTGCTTTAAGCAGGTCACGCATACTTACTTGTGCCATAATTATATATACCTATTTATAGGGTTAGGCCTCCATGTATCCCATTGTCCAATCTCAGCTTTATTAACGGCTAAAACACCCAGAACGATGTGTCGATACATGTGCGGATTTATACTGCATTTGTGCTTTTAGCTGTACGAGACTGCAAAGAGCGCGCGCTTTATACCATATTTTAGGCCCGAATGGGAAGAAATATTGCGAATTAAAACCCAGCTTGGCCATTGCTAGTTATTCATATATTGCCTATAAGTGCGTACAATAGCTGACTTATTTAACTAAGAGTGAACATCTTCCCCATGGCTGTGACCATCAAGACTCCAGAAGAAATCGAAAAAATGCGCGTAGCCGGTCGCCTAGCTGCCGAGGTACTGGAAATGATTGGCGAATACGTTAAGCCAGGTGTGACCACAGGTGAGCTGGATCGCATTTGCCACGATTACATCGTCAACACTCAGAAAGGCATTCCTGCGCCATTGAATTACGGTAACCCACCGTTCCCTAAATCCATTTGCACCTCTGTTAACCATGTTATTTGTCATGGCATCCCTAGTGATGAAAAAATCCTAAAGAAAGGCGACAGCGTGAATATCGATGTTACCGTCATCAAAGATGGTTATCACGGTGACACCAGTAAGATGTTTTTCGTAGGCGAAGCGAAGCCTGCCGACAAGCGCTTGGTCGACATCACACAAGAGTGCATGTACAAAGGCATGGCACTGGTTAAGCCGGGCGCGCAGCTTGGTGATATTGGCCATGTCATTCAGCAACATGCTGAATCTAACTACTACACTGTCGTACGCGAATACTGTGGTCACGGCATTGGCAAAGGCTTCCATGAAGAACCGCAAGTAATGCATTACGGCCGCCCTGGTACTGGCATGACCCTAAAAGAAGGCATGTGCTTTACCATCGAGCCGATGATCAACCAAGGTAAGCCTCAAAGTAAGCTACTTGGCGACCAATGGACGGTTATCACCAAAGACCGCAAGATGAGCGCCCAATGGGAACACACTTGCCTCGTCACCAAAGACGGCATTGAAGTATTAACGCGCCGCAAAGAAGAAGTGTTTCCTTGGGAGCAATAACAATGGATCAGGGCTTATTCGCTAATATTTTCGATGAAGTTTCTTTTCGTCAGGCTATTACCGACGGCAAGCCCTCCATTCCTCTTTTCAAAGAGGCCATTCGTCACAGCCAAGCTGTGATGGATGAACATTTCAGAAACACCCTTGATTCCGTTACGTTAGTGCATGCTCGCTCTTGGTTTATGGACCAATTACTCAAGCATGCATGGCTGCAATTTTTTCCAGAAAACATAGATAACATTGCACTGCTTGCCGTCGGTGGTTATGGCCGCGGCGAACTGCACCCTAAAAGTGATATTGACATACTGCTGCTCAATAAAGACGAAGAAGCTTTTAGCGCCAATAGTGAGGCCATGCAAGGCTTCATCACATTTATGTGGGACATTAAATTGGATGTAGGCCATGGCGTGCGCACAATTGATGATTGTAAAAATGAAGCCGCAAAAGATCTCACCATTGCCACCAACCTAATGGAAACACGCACGCTGATTGGTGCAGATGAACTGCGTGCCGACATGCGTGAAATCACCGGGCCAAACAACATCTGGCCAAGTGATGAGTTTTTCCTAGCAAAATGGCAAGAACAAGAAGAGCGACACGATAAGCACCACGATATCGACTACAACCTCGAGCCCAATATTAAAAAAGGCCAAGGTGGATTGCGCGATGTCCACACCATTGTTTGGGTACTAGAGCGTCACTTTGGTAGCCACGAATTAGAAAACCTAACCAAGCAAGGCATTTTGACCGACTTTGAATATGGCATGCTGCATCGATGCCGTGATTTTCTTTGGCAAATTCGCTATGCACTGCATATGGTGACAGGCCGTGAAGAAGATCAGTTGCTGTTTGACTTCCAAAATGAAATTGCTGAAATTTTAGGCTTTAAAGACGATGCCGAACAACTGGCCGTCGAGCATATGATGCACCAGTATTATCGCTATAGTTTAGCGTTAAATGAATTAAACGATCTGCTCATGCTGTTGTTTAAAGAATTAATTATCGATAGTCAACACCCTGCCGACATCGTCCCTATCAATGAATACTTTCAGCGCAACAATGATTACTTAGAAGCCAAACAGATCGATCTGTTCACCCATACACCCAATGCGATGCTCGAAGTCTTCTATTACTTAGCCAGCGACAGCACACTGAAAGGTGTGCGCGCCGACACTATTCGCGCTCTACGGGAGAGTCGCCACTTAATCGACGAAGACTTCCGCTCTCACCCTGATAACGTGCGCACATTTATGGCGATCATGCGAAGTAAAGACCACGTCACCCGTGAATTAGAGCGCATGCTTAATTACGGCATTTTGGGGCAATACATTCCCGAGTTTGGCGCCATTATTGGCCACATGCAGCATGATTTATTTCACAGCTATACGGTCGACCAACATAGCTTGCGGGCCATTAAATTTATGCGCCGCTTGCGCTTTGGTGTAGGCAAAGAATTATTTCCCCTTGCAAGTAAATTGATTCATAACATTTCTAAAAAAGAAATTTTATACATTGCCGCACTACTGCATGACGTGGGTAAAGTACTCCCCGGTGAACATGAAATCACAGGCGCTGAAATTGCTGAAAATTTTTGCGCACAACATGGCTTAAGCCAAAAAGACACCGATCTTGTTGTATGGCTAATACGCAATCATTTACTGTATTCACAAACATCACAACGCCTTGATCTTGCAGACCCTGATGCTATCCATCACTTTGCTACTCAAATGGGGAATCGTCGTCACCTTGATTATTTATTTGTGTTTAGTGCCGCAGACATTTACAGCACCAACAAAAAATTATGGACTGGCTGGCGCGCCGAGCAAATGCGGACGCTTTATAGTGAAACACTGCATCTAATTCGCCGCGGCTTAGACACCCCGATTGATAAAGATGAATGGGTTCAAGAAACCCAGCAAGCGGTTATTGAGCGCTTAAGCGAATACGGCTATCAAGAAGATGATGTCTTTGAAATGTGGGCAAACCCTGGTGATGAATACTTCCTACGAGAGAATGTTGACACCTTAGTTTGGCACGCACTTGCCCTATTTAAGCACCAAGATATTAGTAAGCCACTGGTTCTTATTGGCGACACCAGCGACAAAGCACTTGAAGGTGCAACTCAGATCTTTATTCACATGAAAGATCAACCCCACCTTTTTGCCGCAATGACCGCCGCATTAGATCAATTACACTTAAACATTCAAGATGCACGCATCATCACCTCTGCTAATAATAATGCACTGGATACCTATATTGTTTTGGATGAAAATGGCGACCCCATTAGTGAAGCCATTCGCTTAGAGAAAATTCAGCGCACACTCGAAGAAGCTCTTTCGCATCCGGAAGAATTTCCCAAGCTTATTCAACGCCGCACATCGCGCCAGCTTAAACAGTTTGACTTCACACCCATCGTCAACATGAGCAATGACCCGTTTACTAAACGTAGCTTACTGGAAGTCATCGCCCCTGATCGCCCAGGTTTACTGGCCCGCATGGGACGCTTATTTATGAAATATGAAATATCATTAGAGACAGCAAAAATTTTAACCGAAGGCGAAAAAATAGACGATATTTTTTACATCACAGACAAGAACAGTGAACCCTTTAGCGACCCTGAGTTTTGTCGCCAGCTCCAAGAGGCCGTGATTGAAACACTCACGGAGCAAGTAGCACTTCAAGCGACCATTTAGCGTAGCGTTTATTTTTGTTGAATAATTTAAAATAAAAACGTAAGTGTTGATTAAAAATGAAAAGTAAAAAAGATGTAATCAATCAGACTGAAAAACAAGAAAAATGGTCGGGACAGTAGGATTTGAACCTACGACCCCCAGCACCCCATGCTGGTGCGCTACCAGGCTGCGCTATGCCCCGACACAACTTACTTGAATTGAACATCAAGTAAGTTGCCGGAACTATATACTAAGCATCTTATTATGTGAAGATGCAAACTCTGGAAAACGATTATCTCAAACAAAGAGGATGAAAAAGATTATCGCCCTCACTGATTTTTTGCTTAAACAAATTGCTTAAAAGGTTGGTCAACTGGCGTATTCGCCAAATGATTTGTATAGTTGCTCATGATTTTTTGCGACAAGCCTAATACAATTTCAAGCAACTGCTTTTGACCGTATCCCGCTGCGTAAAATTTACTCACATCTTCTTCTGATAATAATCCGCGCTTGCGTACCATTACTAGAGTTGTCTCACGTAAAACTTCTAATTTGTTATCCGCAAACGGTGTTTTATTACGCAGTGCATCAATAATACTTTGATCCACCTTCATTGAGTGAGCGATACCGGTATGCGCTGGCACACAATAATGGCACTCATGCTCAATGTTAATCGACTGCCAAACCACGGTTAATTCGTCGGCATTGAATGACGTTTGCTGAAACAAATTATGGGCTTGCTGGTAACTGTCCAACAATTGCGGCGATTCAGCCATCACAGCGTGTAAATTAGGCAACATACCAAATGCCTTAACCGACTTTTCCAACAATGGTTTCGCCGTATCAGGGGCGCTCTGATGGGTGTGCAACGTAAAATCAGACATATTGTGTATCTCCTTTTATTCGGTTTTTACAAGGTTTCCCCCTGCGACAGCAATACAATATTTGATTTTGAACGATCGCTCAAGTTATTATTGAGCAATCGTTCAAGAAGATATGTTCCATGGCCAATACCAGTAAATTTAATCGTACAGACGTACTCACCAAAGCCAGCACTCTATTTTGGGGGAAAGGCTTTGCAGGTACGTCTATTCGTGACATTCAAGATACTGTGAATATGCGCCCTGGCAGCCTATATGCGACCTTTGGCAGTAAAGAAGGCCTCTTTAAAGAAGCTCTCACATCCTATACAAACCAGATGTCGGGCTCACTTGATCATTGCATTGGCCAAGTAGAGAACCCAATAGAGGGACTAAAAAGCTTTGTTTCATTCATTATTATTGATAGTCAACAAAACAACCCAAGTGGCATCTGCATGCTGTACAAAGCCAGCGGAGAATTTATGGGCGAAAACCAGCCACTATTTGATTTCAGCCAGTCTTTAATTCAACAATTTGAAAAACGCGTTATTGGAATATTTACTGACGCTAAACAGCTGAATTTTTTAGATAAGAATTTTGATGAGGCTAACGCGGGCCAGCAGTTTATTATTCAATTCACTGGCCTACGAAATTATTTTAATGGTCGAAACGACCCTAAGCTGGCACATAAACTCATAGAGAAAATGTTCACACAATTACAACAATAACGTTTAAAGCCGCAATCAATTACCGCCAAACCCAAACACAGAGAAATCAGACTCATAAGGAATCTCTTTCGATTGCGCTTGTTTACTCTCAATCAATGTTAAGTATGTTTGCATTTTATGGGCTTCAAGGTTGGCCTCGTTAGGCACACTTGATATGAATTTTGTCGCTCTTAACATGCTCTTAACACCACTTGTAAGCGAATATTCTGTCTTATCTAGCAAGATCATTTCTTCGCCCATGTGCCAATAAATATCTAAATTAGTAATTTGCATTGGACTAAGCGGCGGCACTAACGGCACGATGTCTTTTGTGGTAACCACTCTTAACAGCTTCAAGCGACTAAAAGCATTCGCCCCCCCAACATTGGTCACCTTTGGCTGGCCAAACGTAATTAACTGCCCCAATGTATAACCCTCTTTTTGCAGGTACATCGCCAGCATAACAGCTGCTGCACCACCCAAACTATGACCAGTGGTCCGGATTGGCAGCTCTTTATTCAGGTAAGGCTTAGCATCTTTTAGTACGGCCTGTGCTGCATTCGCAAAGCCTTGGTGAACCGCAATACCCAAAGCCTCGTCTTGCTTAAGGTGAATGTCTAAATCAACCAATGCATTTTGTAAATTAGCGGTTCCACGCACCGTTAAATACTGCTCCCCTTTATGAGTGGATAGAAAATAGCTCACCTCAACGCCCGGCAATACCTGCTGACGCACAAGCTTATGCCCCATTGTATTTAGTGCAGCGGTTGCATCGGCACTCACATAGGCCAAAGCAGAAAGCTGGGCAGTCTGCTGAATAGCCTGAAAACTGGGCAACGCAAACGTTTGGGCAGAAAAGAATAAAGTAACTAAAAATACGCGTAACAACATGAGTGTTCCCTGAAGGAAAATTACAACAATAATGTCAATACTTGGCGGATTATACCAATGAATTCGTTTCTGTCTATGCCATACTCGCTATTTAAGAGGAAATAACATGAATATTTGTATTATCAGCGCCAGCACGCGTGAGCAATCTGCATCCATCAATGTCGCCCAGTATGTCAATAAACAACTAGGTACCTTGGCATCTGACAGCGAAATAACCTTACTGGATTTACACAAAGCGAACATTCCACTTTGGCAAGAAGGAGCAACACCAGATAGCGCCATAGAGCAACAACTGCAACAAGCCGATGGATTTGTGTTTATCGTCCCTGAATGGCACGGCATGGCACCACCAGCGTTTAAAAATATCTTTTTTTATTTTAACGGCTGCTTTGCACATAAACCGGTTTATATCGTCAGCGTGAGTGCAGGAACCGGTGGGCGCTACCCTATTAGCGAATTACGTATGAGCAGTTACAAAAACAGCTTTATTAACTACATTCCAGTGAGCACCATAGTGGATCACGTGAACGACACTATTAATGAGAACGGTGAATTCATCGCTCAAAGCAACTTTATTGCGCAACGTATTGATGAAGGCTTACAATTTTTATTAGCCTACACACAAGCTCTTTATGGCGTACGTGATAGCAACATATTCAAAGAAAAGCGTTTTAAAAACGGCTTATAAATCCTTACTATCATCTGGAATACCGTGGCGATCACGGTATTCCCCTGGTGTTACACCCGTCCAACGTTTAAACGCCCGCTGAAATACGCTTTGCTCTGAAAACCCTAATACCTGAGCAATGTAGCTCATTTTATAATTGGTTTGCAGTAAATAACTGAATGCATACTCTTTACGCACATCATCAACAATGGATTTAAAGTTTGTATCCTGCTGCTTAAATTTACGCTGTAAGCTGCGTGAACTGATCCCCAAATAAGTCGCCGTATCCTCAAGACTCGGCACCTTTGTGGCCAAACTTTCGATGATGTATTGCGTGATGACTTCATTAGATGCGCTTTTATGTTTTTTACTCACCAATAAGTCAGCATAACCTGTTAAAACTTTTAGCAAGTCAGGGCTATAACCCAGCAAAGGCAATGTTAATATTTCTCGCTTAAACACAATCCCCGTATATTGACTATTAAACGTAACTGGGCAACCAAAAAAATCTTCGTATTCTGCGGTATCGCCGTGCTGGGC
>JAWUXY010000125.1:0-8047 GCA_034111105.1 Bermanella sp.
TGATCATTTCGTTAATAGCGTCTACTTCGACCTGCATACTTTGATAATCGACACCTACTAACAGCGCGCGATAACGCTGCCAAGCCTGCGCCTCAAGCGTTGCTGAAACAGCCTCAAAATCGTATGCCCACTGTAATTTTGCGAATACCGGAAACCTTTGTGTATATGTGGAGCGGGATGTATAGACTGAGCAGTCCGGTGTTAGGGGCCTATTGAGGCAACCCTTGTCTTGATCTAATTCATCCCAGTGTAATGTGTACATTAAATCTTCTAGTGACACAGATAAGCGCTGTTCATCACTTAGCTTGGCTTTCATGGCAAGGTCAAAACTATAACCCCAAGCGGATGCGGATTTGCGGGGGCTCTCAAAAATACGATTTTCATCATAGGCGTAATCGAGCTGCCAGTCGTAGCTCAAGCTTGAGTCATTCACCTGTCCTTTACCGCTCAATTCCCCTTTTTGAACTCGGCCGCCCTTGAGCACATGCGCTTTTATCCAAAAATCAATACCAGAAGATAACGGTATAAAGTATTGAGCGAAAAATCCTTCACTGGTGGCCGCATTAATCGATAGCGATAAATCATATTGGCCATTCGCCACAGCATTGTTTTCTAGGCGTGAGTAAAACTCTGCGGTGTCTTCAGAGAACTTTAGTAGGTAGTGCCAGCGCTTTTCTATGCCCAGCTCAAGCCGATTATTAACCTTAAAATAGGTTTCGATACTGGCTCTTGCTTGGGCAGAACTACCTGAGGATGGATTTTGCCAGCTTGAATCAAGCTCGCTTATTTCCATGGCTGGGCTCGCAAGTAAAATATGACTGCGCAACCCTACTGCTTGCTCAGCACGAACACATTGCGCTGCAAGCAGTAATACCAATATAAAAAAAACGCGACACATCAAAGCAATTGCCAACTGCCGTCAATATAGCGCACAACATATAGGCCGCTTTCTTTTCTTAACGTCCCGATGAGTTGATTGGCATAACGGATATAACCCAGTGGCGCATCATGGTAGTCATCGCCTGATGTATAATCGAACGCCGTCATCACCAATGAAACCGTGTTATCTAAAATATAATAAACAACCGAATCTTGCTCCGCCTCAGCACTATTGCCTATTGAAAACCACAAGGTACGCTCGCCGTAAGGCAAAATCTCAAGCGCCCCTAGCGAATTAGAATTACCGTAACCTAAAAAGTCGTGGGTTACAGAAAACGCAATGCTAATATTTTCAGGGTCGGTAAACGCCCCTAACATGTTTAGCAGTACTGGGGTTTCATCTAAATTTTTATTATTGTCTTCAAAACGAGACAGCATGCGAATATTAAATGATGACACGCCCAAGTAATGGGGCGCATCTAACGTCGCACCAAATGTATCACCGTCATTAAAGCCGCTAATGGCACCATAATTAATAACATATACGCCACGTCCGATAATTTTCACCTGCGGAATACAGCCAACCCCATCGGCATTCACATTGTTTTTCAAAAACAAAAACGCATCCGCCACGGATGCATTTGCACTAAAATTTGAATCTTTTGAATACGGGGTTTCACAACCTAACTGATCCAATGTAACCGCGCCGGAGCAAGACCAGACCCCTTCTATTTCGTTACACTGTTTAACCGTTTTTGCGTCACTGGCGTTTTGTTTATATACAGCCAGCGCAGTAGAGCCACCAGGGTAGCGCAACTCACCAAATTCAAATTGGTGGTAACTAGCAATCACTAATTCCGTTTTTAGTGCAGCAGGTAGCGACGCGTACTGAGCAATTTCATTATAAGTCACGACAGACGGTAGCGTTTCATTCAAGACAACATTACTCGGTAAAACTAACCAACCAGCAAGGTCTGCATCGTTTAAAGCGCTGCTATCAAATTGAGCATAGCGTTTAAAGTCAGAACTTTTCCAAGCAAAACTTAAATCAGGAAAGCGTTCCGCAGGATAATGCAGGCTTGCATTACTGCCGTTTAATATCAGCTCGATATCCAACACATCACTGCCATCTGATACCTGTCCCAATAACGATACCGATTCTAAATTAAAATGAATTGGTTCATTCACTCGTGTTGGGTCTTTTACTCCCTGCATCGCTAATACAGAATCATCCGCTGCATACACTAAGTTTTGGTAAGTACTGGCGCCAATGGCGGTTTTTGCTTTTAACGTGATTTTAGGAAAGCTTAATTCAATGCGTCTAATGGCAGGCTCAACACCAGGGCTAAGCGCAGAATCTAAATACACTTTTATACTGGCTTTTTTCTCGGTTCGGCTTTGTATTATGGCCAAACCTGTTGCGCTTTCTACGTTCACATCTTGCGAAAACGTAAACGTTTTAATTAGGCCGCTGTCCGTTGCATTTAGTAACTGCCCTTTTACAACGGTGTTCGCTTGCGCTGAACTTGAATAAGTAAAACGGCTTTCAGCACTTACAAACGCAACCGACGCGGCTGCATCAGAAAAACTGTACGCTTGCCCTGATGCACAAGAGCCATTGGCGGTACAAATTAATGCGTAGTCAACTAGTTGTACCATAGGTAACAGTACAGACTGTAGTTCTGGGCCTAGGGTTTTCTGAAACGCTTCCCACTGACCTTCCATTTCGCTTACTTCAGCAGCGGTATCAGCATCTAAAAAATTACCAAAACTCTTGTTTTCATAATCAGCAATCCAACTTTGTGCGTTACTCACAAATTGCTTAGCGGCAAGTATTTTATCGGCTAAGGCATCATTATAATTACTGCCCTTTTCATTCGTAATGGTGTTGGTTAAACCATCAGCAATTAACTTTAAAGCCGCTGCCGCTGAGGTAAGTGCGACATTATCAGGTAACGCTAATTCACTCTTTACAATTTCAGCATTGGTAAAGGCCGTTTTTAAGCTCCATTGGGCAGGTGAATTAGTTTGATCATCACCATATAGCTGGCCACCATTCTTTAGGAAGGCATCGTCTAACCAGCTGGCTAATACAGCACTTAGCGTTTTGTTTTCTTCGCGGGCCTGATACTGCCACGTTAAATTTAACAAGCCGTGTTTAGCTGCATCCACAGCGGTGACAGAATCTAGCGTTGAATCAGTAAAAGGAGAAAATGGCTCAATAAAGGCATGAACATTTGAGGCTGAATTAAATAATGCTTGGACACGTGTATTCGCTTCATGAATGCTCTGAGGTGTAAACATATTGTTGCTGGCTAACACACCATCACAGTTCGACGACGTACAACTGCCATTAGAGATGAAATTATTAAATGCCAATTTGGCGGCCAAATGCGTCAGCGGAGTAATGTGCACATTACTCATACTTTGCGCATCATTTACAACGGCCCACAATTCAAAATCGCTCGCTGCGTCATACCATTGCCCGTAAGCAACTGCGCCCCCTGAGTCATCAAGACAACCATTTTTTAAGCTGCAACGGATTTGAGTATTATGACCGTTTTGTGTGTGACTTTTCACAACAAACAATAATGAACCAGTGGCCGCACCATTAATGGATAACGTGTAGCGACCATTGTCATCACTAAAAAAGCGATCTGCGTAAATTTCACCGCTTGAGTTACGCTGAGGTTGACCATAATTATCAATCCCCACCACTTGAACACTGGCGTCGCGAACATTGCCATTAACAATAAGGCCTGTGATATCAATGTCAGGCAATGCACCCACATTTTCATCAACAGAGTTACTGCAGCCAACTATTACAGCCAAGCAGAAAAAAATCACATAACGCATCATGAGGTAACCATTTTTATAATTATTAATTCAACGACTAATTACGAGCCAACTTTTCAGACTCTTCCGTAATCAATGCACGCATCCACTGATGTGGTGGATTATGATGTAGTAGAGGGCTCCAAGCCATTTTAAGTTCAAATGCTGGGATTTCAAATGGTGCTTCCACCATTTTCAATGCGCCCGATTGCGCCTGCATTTTAGCGACCTTAGTGGGCAATGTCGCCACCAAATCGTTATTCATCGCCAATAAGGCTGGCATTTGATAATGGCGAGTAAACACACTGATATTGCGTTTATAGCCGGTTTCAGCCAATGCCTCATCTACCCAACCTAGATGCCCTGCTTTGTCCTTGCTCGGATTGACCCCTGTGCCAACCCCCATACCGGTTTTACTCACCCAGATGTGATTGGCTTGCAGGTATTTATCAAGATTAAACCCTTCTAATAATGGATTAGCGGGATTTACCAAGCAGGCAAAGCCATCGCGCCATAAGGTTTTCTGGTGAAAAGACTGGGGCAGTTCGTCAAATCGGTTGATTGCCATATCGACCTTGCCCTGCTCAACATCTTTATAGGTGACATCCGAAGGCGTGAGGAAATCCAAAATGACACCTGGGGCTTCGTTGCGTAAACGCTTCACAATAGCCGGCACCAAAGTCGCTTCTGCATAGTCACTCACCATAATACGGAACACACGGCCGCTAGTAAGAGACTGGAATTCACCCGTTGGCTGAACCGCGGCATCCACTTCAGCCAATATATTGCGCACTAAGGGCTGTAAAGCTTGCGCTCGTTCTGTGGCACTCATACCATCACTGGTGCGAACCAAAATCGGGTCATCGAACAGCTCCCGCAGGCGTTTCAGCCCATTACTCATGGCTGGCTGCGTGATTCCAAGACACTGAGCGGCCTTAGTCACACTGCGCTCACGCAGTAAAATATCTAGATAAATAAGCAAGTTTAAATCAAAGCGGTCCACATTCACCTCGTGAATACCCATTATAAGAACTATAAATTAGATAAATTATCACAAAAACCTTATCATCCGCACGTCATTTAAGAGGCGAGCCTCGATAAAGCTGCTATTTTTATAGGCGGCTTTAGACAATTAACCTATTTTTTAAGGATCGGACTTATGTCAGCTTATCAAGACGACATCAAATCAGTATCTTCTGTTAAAGAAGCTGCTGGCAGCCCATGGGATGCTATCAACCCTGAATCTGTTGCTCGCATGCGCGCTCAGAACAAATTCAAAACTGGTCTAGACGTTGCTCAGTACACTGCAGATCTTATGCGTGCTGATATGGCTGCGTTCGACGAAGACAAAACTAAATACACTCAGTCTCTAGGCTGCTGGCACGGTTTTGTAGGTCAGCAAAAACTGATCTCTATCAAAAAGCATTTCGGCACTACAGAACGTAAATACCTATACCTTTCAGGTTGGATGGTTGCAGCTCTACGTTCTGAATTCGGTCCTCTTCCTGACCAATCAATGCACGAAAAAACAACTGTTGCTCATTTAGTTAAAGAGCTTTACACCTTCCTGCGTCAAGCTGACGCACGTGAACTAGGCGGTCTTTTCCGTGATCTAGACGCTGCTCGTGAAGCTGGCGATGCTGCTAAAGAAAAAGAAGTTCAAGCTGCTATCGATGGTCACCAAACTCACGTTGTGCCTATCATTGCTGATATCGATGCTGGTTTCGGTAACGCTGAAGCGACTTACCTAATGGCTAAGCAAATGATCGAAGCAGGTGCTTGCTGCCTACAGATCGAAAACCAAGTTGCTGACGAGAAGCAATGTGGCCACCAAGACGGTAAAGTAACTGTACCTCACGCTGATTTCCACGCGAAAATCCGCGCACTACGTTACGCATTCCTAGAACTGGGTATCGACAACGGTCTTATCTGTGCTCGTACTGACTCTGAAGGCGCTGGCCTTACTAAAGAAATCGCAGTGGTTAAAGAACCTGGCGATCAAGGCGACATCTACAACTCTTACTTAGACGTTGAAGAAATTGACGTAGCTGACATGGCTGAAGGCGATGTATGCTTCAACCGTAACGGCAAACTTGTTCGTCCTAAGCGTTTACCTTCTTGTCTTTATGAGTTCCGTCACGGTACTGGTAACGAGCGTTGCGTATTCGATTCTGTTGAAGCCCTTAAAGCCGGTGCTGACCTTATCTGGATCGAAACTGCAACTCCAAGCGTTAAAGATATCGCTGACATGATGAACGAAGTTCGTAAAGAAGTTCCAGATGCGAAACTTGTTTACAACAACAGCCCATCTTTCAACTGGACTCTTAACTTCCGTCAACAAGCATTCGACCGTTGGGTTGAAGCTGGTCAAGACGTATCTGCATACGATCGTAGCGATCTAATGAATGCTAAATACGACGGTACTGAACTAGCGGCTGATGCAGACGATAAAGTTCGTACTTTCCAAGCTGATACAGCTCGTGAAGCGAACATCTTCCACCACCTAATCACTCTTCCAACTTACCACACGACTGCATTGTCTGTTGATAACTGGGCTACAGAGTACTTCGGTGCTGAAGGTATGCTTGGTTATGTGGCTGGCGTACAGCGTAAAGAGATCCGTCAAGGTATCGCATGTGTTAAACACCAAAACATGTCAGGTTCTGACATGGGTGATGACCACAAAGAATACTTTGCTGGTGAAAACGCGCTTAAAGCAGGCGGCGCGAAAAACACTTCTAACCAGTTCGGTTAATAGCGAATGAGTTAACTAGGCTTCGGCCTAGTGTGTTTTCAAAGAAAGGTCACTTCGGTGGCCTTTTTTTATACACAAAAAATCCTACCTGCGAAAAACAGCTTATTATTAGCTTCAAGCTACTTTCAATCGAAAAACCAACACGCTAAAAACAGTAAGCTATGCGCATCTAATTTAATGCATAATTCGATGCACGTAATTCTTAGAGATAAAAAATGAATCCTATCGACTGGCTCGAATTAAGCTGGTGTTTAATACCAGTGGCATTAGTTTGTTGTATTTATATTTATTGGCAAGGCAGCATCGGTGAAATTATGTATGCCTCTTCTAGAATGCTCATACAATTACTGGCAATGGGATACGCTTTAGTTGCCGTATTTAATCACCCCTCCCCTTGGATCAGTATTATCATTGTAAGCGGAATGCTTTGCGTCGCCGCATGGATTGCTATTCGCCCTGTGCGACATATATCAGGCATTTTACTGCCCGCCGCCACTGCATTGATTATTGCCATTGTCATTCACCTTGGTATTTCTCTATTTTTAGTTTTGAATGTAACAACTTGGTACGCGCCACAAATTTTAATCCCACTTGCTGGTATGTATCTAGCCAACAGTATGAATGCCATTAGTATTTCAACAGAACGTTTCTATGCAGAGTTGGCTCACAACGCAACCCCACAAAACGCAAAGATATTCGCATTTAAAGCCGCGATGATTCCACAAATCAATAGTCTATTGGCGGTTGGACTGGTTGCACTGCCTGGCATGATGACAGGGCAAATCCTATCTGGTGTATCGCCACTTGTTGCAGTGCGCTACCAAATAATGATTATGACTATGATTTTAGGTACAACAGGGTTGGGGTCAGCAATTATGCTGTCACTGCTTTATCGCAAACAAATAAACATGAGAAATGAGCGCTAATTGCTCTCTTGTGAACCGGCTAAAAATCAGCAAATCTAGATCAATAAAATGAATTATAAATCTGCTAATCGCACTTTCACGCTCGCAGATTTTATATCACTTAGGCTGATGCTTATTATAAATAACCGGCATATGCCCTTTCCACTTTAGCCACTTACTTTCATCTGAAACAAGTTCTGCCATGAAATTAGCCACATTAATTCGACTGGTTTGGCCCGAATCAAAAATAGGATTGCGAATCGGCGACTCATACACATCATATGCAGTAACCGCACCTTCATCTATCAGTGCATCAGGGCGAACAGCAACCCATTGAATAAAGGCATCACTTTGGCCTATCTGTGTGCGCAAATAATCCGCTGCATTTTCATTATCAACATGAGGGGGCAATAAGCACCTTAATAACGAGATAACAATACGCTGACTCAAAGGCGCTTTCTCCGGTATGTCTCGATTACTATTGCCAGATGTATTCATCAAAATGACTTTTACCACATCACTCTCGTTGGTTAACTTTATTGCATCACAAATACATGTCAGCACATTTGTCACAAGCAAACGGGGATGACCAAACATACCTTTAAACGTCAGGTTATGGCCCAAGCAAGAAATCACAGCACTACAATCTCGTACATGCTCAACCATTTCAGCA
>JAWUXY010000126.1:0-18905 GCA_034111105.1 Bermanella sp.
TGTTTGTTTTTTAAACAAATATAGGGCCTTTTTATGATCTAGCACAGGCAGGAACAGGCTCACAAACAGCGAGGTTAGGCCGTAGTCAATTATATGTTATGTGGTACACTAAGGCCTTTGATCCTGCGGATCAGGTTAACACTGTTTGTATTTTATACAGGATTTTGGGCCACATGAGCTTTAAAGCACCGGAAAGTTTATCTGAGCAAATTGCCCAGCATATTGGTGATCAAATCATCACAGGTAAATTAAAGTCAAAAGAGCGTATTCAAGAGCTCAAAGTTGCCAACGATTTAGAAGTCAGTCGTGGCTCTGTGCGTGAAGCACTGTTGATTCTTGAAGGGCGTCACCTTATCGATATTATGCCTCGTCGCGGTGCCATGGTGGCCGAGATGAATAAGTCGAACGTTGCGGCGTTATACGAAACTTATATTATTTTATTGATCGTGCTTGCATCCAAAGTGGCTAATACTTGGAAGCCAGGTCAATTAGATCCACTGATCGAACAATTACAAAAGATGCGTGCTATTGCCAATAGCACCGACCCAGAAGCACCCGAACGTGTGGTTAAAGCGGGTTTTGACTTAATGCGCATGGCCTATCCATTAGCCGAAAACCCATACTTAGAAGGCATCTTAGAAGATTTACAGCCCGCTATTCACCGTGCTTATCATATGGCTTTAACCGTTGATAATAATGCGTTAAGTTACAGCATGACCTTTTTTGCTCAATTGCTAGAAGGCGTGGTTAAACGTGATGTGCCGAAAGTAGAGCAAGCGTTAAAAGATTACGGCGATCATTTGCTAAGCATCATGATGGATGCCCTAGAGCACTAATAATAAAAAGGGGCGCAGTGTGCGACTTAAGTCCATTAAGCTTGCTGGGTTCAAATCTTTTGTTGACCCAACCAAGATACCATTTCCAACTAATCTGACCTGTATCGTCGGCCCGAATGGCTGTGGTAAATCGAATACCATTGATGCCGTACGCTGGGTTATGGGTGAAAGCAGCGCCAAGAACCTGCGTGGCGACGCCATGACAGACGTTATCTTTAATGGCTCAACCGGGCGTAAACCCGTGGGTCAAGCCAGTATTGAACTGGTATTTGATAACAGTGAAGGCAAGCTACAGGGTGAATATGCCCAATACAGCGAAATTTCCCTCAAGCGCAAAGTGACCCGTGATGGTCAGTCTATTTATTATCTCAATGGTACTAAGTGTCGCCGTCGTGATGTGACCGACCTGTTCTTAGGCACCGGCCTTGGTCCACGCAGCTACGCGATTATTGAGCAGGGCATGATTTCAAAACTCATTGAGTCAAAGCCAGAAGAACTGCGTGTGTATATCGAAGAAGCCGCGGGCATCTCAAAATACAAAGAGCGCCGCCGTGAAACGGAAAACCGCATTCGTCGTACCGCTGAAAACCTAGAGCGTTTAAGTGATATTCGTGATGAGCTTGAACGCCAAATCGGGCGACTACAGCGCCAAGCCGAGGCTGCTGAAAAATACAAAAATTACAAAGAAGATGAACGTCAAACTCGTGCTCAGTTATTTGCCATGCGCTGGCGCACCATGGACGCCGAGCTGACGCAAATAAACCAAGTGATTGCCGAGCAAGAGCTGGCACTTGAACAAGTACTCACCGTACAAGTTCAAGACGAAAGCCAAGTTGAAGAAAAGCGCATTTTGCTGGTGGATTTAACCGACGACTTTGAAAAAGTCCAAGCGCAGTTTTATGAGCTTGGCGGTAACTTAGGTCGGTTAGAGCAAAGCATTCAATTCCAAAGTCAGCGTTCATTGCAGCTTAATAGTGACTTGCAAGAAATAACAGATTCAAAAACATCGGTTGCTCAACAAGAAGAAGACGACGCATTAGCGCTAGAAGCGCTTGATGAACAGCTTATGGAGCTTGAGCCAGAAAACGAATTGATGTTAGCGCAAGAAGAATCGAGCCAAGAAACCTTGATGCAGGCCGAAGAGGCCATGCAAAACTGGCAACAGTCTTGGGATAACTTCAACGAAAAAAGTGCAGAGCCTCAACGAATAGCTGAAGTCAGCAAAACTCAAATACAAAACTTTGAGCAAAATATTTCCCGAATTCAGCAGCGTATTGAGCGATTGCAGCGTGAGCTCGAATCACTGCAAATTGGTGATGAAGCAGAAGAGCAGCTTGCCATGCTCGATGAACAGCTTTCTGAAAAAGAATTGCAATTTGAGCAGCAGCAACAAGACTCAGCACAATATCAGCAGCAAGTTGAATATACTCGTGAGCAACAACAAACGTTGTCGCAAAAATTAAACGAATCCCGTAGCCAGTTACAATCGGTTATGGGTCGCAAAGCCTCACTTGAAGCGCTGCAGCAAGCCGCATTAGGCACTGACGGTGAATCTGGCCGCTGGTTGCAAAGTCAGCAGTTACATCAAAACAAACGCTTGGCTGATTATCTGCAAGTTGAAAGCGGTTGGGAGCAAGCGGTTGAAACGGTGCTGGCCGAGCAGTTACAAGCCGTGGTGGTGCCGTCAATTGATCAATACGCCGAACGTTTGTTGCAACTTAACCAAGGTCAAATGACCTTAGTTGAAAGTGATAACCAAACGTCTGAAGCGGCAATTGCTGGCAGCCTAGCCAGCAAAGTCTCCGGTGCCAATGTGCCATGGTTGAATGATGTTTTATACGCTGATGACTTAGCCGCGGCATTAGCGTTACGTGCACGCTTGCAAGGCAATCAAAGTGTGATTACACCAGACGGTATCTGGTTAGGGCCAAATTGGATTCGAGTTAAACGCTCAGGCGATGATCAATCTGGTGTGCTGGCTCGCAAACAAGAATTAGAAGAATTGATTGCGAAAGAAGATGACTTAGATGCCTTAGTTGAAGAGTTAGATGCTGATCTAGAATCCACCTCTTTGCGCATTAATACACTTGAACAACAGCGTAATAATGCACAGCGTGAAGTGAATCTTGCCGCGCAACAATTGAGTGATCATAAATCCACTATTCATGCTGAAAAAGTGCGCTTAGAGCAACAGGTCGGCCGTCGTAATCAGTTGTTAGGCGAAATAACTGAGCAAAAAGAATCAAAAGAATTAGAACAAGAATATCTAGAAGAAGCGCGTTTGCAGTGGCAAAACGCGTTGCAAGATATGGAGCACTACACACAAGAGCGTGAACAGTTATTAGAAAAACGAGATGCGTGTCGTGAGCAACTTGATCATATTCGCCAGCAAGCGCGCCATCAAAAAGACCAAGCCCATCAACAGCAATTAAAAGTGCAAACGTTACAGCATCAACGTCAAACATTGATGGATGCCATTAGTCGCCACGAACAAGATAAACAAAAACTGTTAGAGCGTGAGCAGCAGTTACTTGAGCAACAAGATCAAGGCGACAGTCCAGTAGAAGAATTAAAAGCGCAATATGAAGAGATGATGCAACAACGTTTAGACGTTGAAGAACTCATGAAGGCATCGCGCAGCAAAAAAGAATTGATCGAAAATGAAATTCGAGACGTTGAACAAAATCGTCAACAGCTTGAGCAAAAAGCGCAAGGTGTACGTTCGCAGCTCGAACAAAGTCGTATGCAGTATCAAACCATTCATACGCGCCGCGGCGGTATTGAAGAGCAATTGGCTGAATACGAAGTTGAATTAGACGAAATACTTGAACAATTGACAGATGATGCCAGTGTTGAGGCGTGCCAATTACAGTTAGAACAAATTCAGCAACGTATTACGCGCCTAGGCGCCATTAACCTTGCCGCGATTGATGAATATAAAACGCAATCTGAACGCAAAGAATACCTTGATAAGCAAAACGCTGACTTAGAAAAAGCATTAGAAACACTAGAGAATGCCATCCGCAAAATTGATAAAGAAACCCGTACCCGCTTTAAGGAAACGTTTGATAAAGTAAATACTGGCTTAAAAGAATTGTTCCCTAAAGTGTTTGGCGGCGGACATGCATATTTAGAATTAACCGGTGATGATTTGTTGGATACGGGCGTGGCTATTATGGCGCGCCCACCGGGCAAAAAGAACAGCACTATTCACTTGTTATCGGGTGGCGAAAAAGCATTGACCGCCATTGCATTGGTTTTCTCTATTTTCCGTTTGAAGCCTGCACCGTTTTGTATGCTTGATGAAGTGGATGCGCCATTGGATGATGCGAACGTGGGCCGTTATGCTCGCTTAGTAGAAGCCATGAGCGAGCAAGTACAGTTTATTTATATTTCCCATAATAAGATTGCCATGGAAATGGCAAAACAATTGATGGGTGTAACCATGCACGAACCGGGTGTATCCCGAATTGTTTCCGTGAACATGGAAGAAGCGGTTGAACTAACCGAACATTAAATTTTTAAATGAAAAAGAATATAACTCATGGATATTAGTTTACACAGTTTTATCCTAGTGGTTGGTGTGATCGTCATCGGCTTTATTGTTTGGGATGGCGTCAAAAAAGTACGTGCAGCACGTGCTAATCAACTAGACCAAACGCTAGATAGTTACGATAGCTTAGATGTAATGTCTGAGAACGAAGAGCTGCCTGTTTTTGATGACTTAGAAATCAAAGATGAGCTGTTGCAACACGGCCTTAGTGAAGAATTTAGCGAATCTTTTGCTTCGGTAAAGTTCGATGCTAAACCAGAGGTTGAAAAGCAGTCGCAAGAAATACAACAAGACAGCGCAGTTGATGTAAACCGTGCTCCGCCTCCTGTGTTTGACGTTTTAGAGCCGCAACTGAATCAAGCGGCACCAGCCGAATATGAGGCTGATAATGCCGCTGTTGATAATTCAGTTGTTAGTCGTGCTAAAGAGACACCAAGTGTCCATGCACAAGAAGACGAGTTTGAGCATTTCACCGCTTGTGATGATGTACTGGCGGCACAAGATAGTGATCAAATCGTGGCTAAACGCAATCAGGCAAAAGTGACCGCTAAGGTTAACCAATCCGACTCGGACCAAGTGGCAAGAGCATCAACTGTTTTAGCCAAACAAAGTTCTGAATTAAGCCAAGCGGATTCACGTTCATCAAAACGTATTAGTAAAGATGCCTTGGCTGCGCAATTAGCGAAAGCAAAACAGGATGCAAAGCCTCAAGTTAGTGAAAGTGAATCGCTAGTCGACGCGCAAGATGAGATTACATTGGATGACAAGGAGCCGGTTCCGGTATTGATGGAGCCTGTTGAGCTTGGCCAAAAAGTCGACCCTAATCCTCCAAAGCAGCATGAGCTCGTATTACCTGAGCGTATTCAGCAAACATTACAAGACGAGCCTATTTACGCGATTGAAGAAGAAATCGAAATCGCATCAGCTAAGCCTGATTTATTGATGGAGTACATCGAAGATGTACAGGCGTTACCCGTCGGCGAAAAATTATCAGAGCGTGAAGCGGCTGAAGAAATTTTTGTTATCAATATTTTAAGACAAGGCGGTAAATGCTTGAACGGCCAAGATCTTGAGCATGTATTCAAAGTATGTGATATGCGCCATGGTGAAATGGGGATTTACCATCGTTTTGAAAAAGCCAATGCCCAAGGCAAGATTCAATTTAGTGTGGTAAATGCCATTGAGCCCGGTACGTTTGATACACGTAACATGAGCGAATTGGTGACACCTGGTATTAGTTTGTTTATGAGCTTACCGGGACCTGATAAACCAATGGAAGCATTTGATGCCATGGCTGAGGTAGCGTTAGTGTTTGCTCGAAATTTCGATGCTACCTTACATGACGATACCCATAGTGGTTTAACGCCACAAACGCTAGAGCATTATCGTAATCGTGTTCGTGAGTTTTCCCGCAAGCATTTATCGCATAAAAAGTAGTTTAGCGAGAATACAACTATGTCTGATCAACCTTCTTTATTTGACGAGCCGCAAGATGGCTCGTCATCGTCTTCTCGTTCTAATGATGCAGCATTAACGACTGAAGTTGAGCAACTGCATCAGCAGCTTAACCAAGCGAATTATCAATATTATGTATTAGATGACCCTCAGCTTCCTGACGCCGAATATGATCGCTTGTTTCATCGTTTGAAAGACATTGAAGAAAAGCACCCTCAGCTTTTAACATCGGACTCTCCAACTCAGCGCGTTGGTGCGTCACCGTTACCACATTTCGAGCAAGTCACTCACGAAGTGCCTATGTTAAGTTTGGATAATGCGTTTGATGCACAAGATATGCGAGATTTTAATCGACGAATAAGTGATCGTTTAAAACAAAGTGATGCAGTCTCTTATGCGTGTGAGCCTAAGCTTGATGGCATTGCGGTTAGTCTGCTTTATCAAGACGGCTTGCTTATACGCGCTGCAACACGCGGTGATGGCTCCGTTGGGGAAAATATTACGCAAAATATTCGTACTATTCCAAGTATCCCTTTAAAGTTATTAGGCTCAAATTATCCGGCTATATTAGAAGTACGCGGTGAAGTGTATATGCCGAAAAAAGGCTTTAATGCATTTAATGAAAAAGCCCTTTCTCGTGATGAAAAGTTATTTGTTAACCCGCGTAATGCAGCAGCAGGCAGTTTGCGTCAGTTAGATTCTAAAATTACGGCGGCGCGCCCGTTAGAGTTTTGTTGTTATAGTTTGGGCCGAGCAGACGGTGGCGAAATGCCAACCAAGCACAGTGACATACTAAATCAGTTTTCGGCTTGGGGTTTTAAGATAAACCCTGAAATGCGTGTGGTAGAAGGAATAGAAGGTTGCCTTGAATATTATGAGCAACTTGCAGGAAAGCGAAATACGTTAGCGTATGAAATCGATGGCATCGTGTTTAAAGTGGATGATATTAATTTACAGCAACAGCTTGGGTTTGTTTCACGAGCACCGCGTTGGGCAATTGCCCATAAATTCCCTGCACAAGAAGAAATGACCTTATTAAAAGATGTTGAATTCCAAGTAGGGCGCACAGGCGCGATTACACCAGTTGCTCGATTAGAGCCGGTCTTTGTTGGTGGCGTGACGGTATCGAATGCCACATTGCATAACATGGATGAAATCGCCCGCTTAGATGTCATGGTTGGCGACACAGTTGTGATTCGTCGTGCAGGCGATGTAATCCCTCAAATAGTAAATGTGGTCGTAAGTAAGCGCCCAGCGGATGCTAAAGAAATTGTTTTTCCGGTATCTTGCCCAGTATGTGATTCGCATATTGAACGCATCGAGGGTGAAGTCGTATCGCGTTGCAGTGGTGGTTTAGTATGTGCAGCCCAACGCAAAGAAGCCATTAAGCATTTTGCTTCGCGCAAGGCTATGGATATTGATGGTCTAGGCGATAAGTTGGTCGAGCAATTGGTGGATGAAGGTTTAATCGAATCCTTTTTAGATTTGTACTCTCTTAAGTTAGAAAGCTTGATGAAGTTAGAGCGCATGGGTGAAAAGGCAGCGCACAATTTATTGGCTTCTATTGCGGTGAGTAAACAAACGACACTGCCTAAATTTCTATACGCTTTGGGTATTCGTGAAGTGGGTGTCACCACTGCGCAAAACTTGGTAAATCATTTTTTAGATTTAAAAATACTGGTAAAAGCCGATTTAGAAACATTGCTTGAAGTGGATGATGTTGGCCCCATTGTGGCAGAACATGTTTTAAGCTTTTTTGCCGAGCCGCATAATCAAAAAATTATTGATGGTTTGTTAAACATCGGCATTAATTGGCCAGTGATTGAGAAAAAAGACATTTCCCAGTTGCCATTGTCTGGCCAAACGTTTGTGGTCACCGGTACGCTTGCCAGTATGGGGCGCGATCAAGCAAAAGATTACTTGCAGCGTTTAGGCGCAAAAGTGGCAGGCAGCGTGAGTGCGAAAACCCACGGTTTGGTTGCCGGTGAAAAAGCCGGATCTAAATTAACCAAGGCACAAGATTTAGACGTGTCAGTGTTTGACGAAGCGGCATTTTTAGCTTTGTTAACTGAGCACGGTATTAATCATGCTAATTAGGTCTGTGTTCATCAGTTTTGTTTTATTGCTCGCAGCTTGTACCACTGCGCCACCCAAAAACATCAACAATGTTTGTGAAATTTATGATGAATATTACGATTGGTATATTGCAGCGGATGCGGTGTATGAGCGTTGGCGGGTTCCTCATCATGTGACGATGGCGTTTATTCATCAAGAATCAAAATTTGTTGATGATGCGCGCCCGCCTTGGGAATGGCTGTTGTGGATTATTCCAACGGGTCGCGCGTCAAGTGCATTTGGTTATGCGCAAGCGCTAGACGGTACGTGGTATGAATACCAAGAAAAAACCGAAAACTGGGGCGCGGATCGAGACGACTTTGAAGATGCGGTGGACTTTATTGGCTGGTATAACCATAAAACCCTTATCCGTAATAAAGTGAGCCCCCATGATGCCTATAGTTTGTACTTGGCTTATCACGAGGGCCAAGGCGGATTTTCTCGCGGCACTTATAAGAATAAACCTTGGCTATTAAAAATTGCCAAAAAAGTAAAAAAACGCAGTGAAATGTATCGCCTTCAGTTACGAAATTGTCAAAAAGAGTTAGATGATTCACGCTTTTGGCGCTCTGTATTTGGTTAAATAGAGATTGGTCGCATTACTATTAATTTTGGTATTTAATAGCAGCGCAGTGATCACTAACTAAAAGGATCGATAGTGGATCAAGAGTCTATCGTTTATGGCATTATCAAGGATGTACCGTCGGCTCCAGAGTCTGACGGTGAAAAACGACGCATGGTCAACAGCGGCGCGTTGCTCGATTTACCTCAAACCCTTGATGTAAACTCCCCATTTTTATGTGGTGATATGTTCACCTTACCTGGCTTAGATGTCTTTAGTGGCTCATACCACACTCAGCTGATTCACTTTGGAGCGTCTTATCGTGCAGTTGAGTACGAATGGGAGCGCTGGATGCAAAAATTTGAAGAGCTACTTGGCCAAATGTATTGGGTAAGTGCCACCGTTCATTTAGAAACAGAACTAAGCGGTAAACATACGTTTAATTGGGAGCCCATTAGTCGTGGTTGCCATGTGCCTAATAGTGGTGATTTGCGTGTGAAATGCGAGTGGGAACGTGAAGCCGCGTTCTTAAAATAACGTGACTTATTTTTTCAAGGTGTAAGTATGAGTGATGGTTTTCAGTACACTTCAATTGATTATTCTCAGCTTAGCCAAGATGCGTTAGACGGTGTGATAGAGGCTTTCATTAATCGTGAAGGCACTGACTACGGCCAACAAGAATATTCCTTTGAGCAAAAAAGCCAACAAGTGTTGGCACAAATTAAATCAGGGCGGGCGGTGATTGTGTTTGATCACGATAGTCAGTCTGTATCAATACTGCATAAAGACCAACTTAGTTAGCCTATTTAGTTATGTTTGCTGGCGTGCCTTAGTGATTCAGGACTACCCTGATAATAGGGCCACAAAGGAGGCGAACATGACACATTTACATGTCTATAAGTTTCACAAGGTGATCAAGGATTTGTTTACCTGTGCGGACGATCTTCAGCTTCAATTAGCCGCCACTCGCAAGCAATGCGAGCAAATATCACAAGTGATGATTGCGATTCGACAAAATCGAATGACAGCTAAAAATCATGTTCTGCCTATTGGCCAGCCTAGGGATCAAGCGGCAAACGACCAATAATGTCTTATTGGCCCTTAATCGCCTGGTTAACTAAAAAGCGGTTTGGGCTTAGCATGTTCGCTTGTGTCTTTGTCAGTGGCCATGGCTCGTTATTCATTTGCGCTGCAATGAATTCTGCGCACAACGGAGCTGAGCTTAATCCACGAGAGCCGTGACCAATATTTAAATACAAGCCTTTTAAAAAAGGCGCCGCTTCATAAAATCGCCAGTGTTTACTTTTATTCAAGTCTTTAAAGTGATGCTTAAACGCTTTCTCATCGCAAACTGCCCCCACAATTGGTACATAATCAGGCGTTGTGCAGCGCACGGATACCCGTCCAGTTGGTGCGTTCTTTACGTCAACTTGTTGCGCAACCGAGGGGAAATTCTGATTAAGCTTTGCTACATTGTCATCGTGATCCGCTTGTGTGATCGCACAGTCTTCAGATTTTAAACGGTACGTCGCACCAAAATTCAATTGTTGGTTGTGTGTGGGTGTGACATAGCTATCACCGCACAAAACCGTATTAAGTTGCATGTTACTACAGCTTAATTGTGATACTTGACCTGCAATGGGTTTAGTTGGCAAAAAAGATAAGGGAGCTAATTTTTTAGCGTCATGCGCATTGCAAATAATAACGCTGTCGGATGTCAGCGATTTTGAATCTCTTTGCTGTAATTTAATATCAGAAGATTCGATTGAGACGTGCCAGCGTTGATCGGTATTTTGTGTAATGTTGCACACAGTTTGTTCGGATAAAAATTGTATATTCGAATGGTTAATCAGCGCGTCACACCAAGCCGCGGGATAAACCCATGCACCATCTTTAAAATACAGGCCACTATTTTCTATGTTTGTGCCAGCCAGTTCACTAGCTTGATCAGGATTTACAGGCACAAGGACATCGCTTAAATCAAAATTTTCACAAAATTGCTGCTGCCGCTTAAATTCTTTTTCACTGAACGCCAATTGCAACACGCCGCAGTTATTCCACTGCTTTTTATCCGGCATGACGCGCTTGAGTAACTGCAAGCTATGCAGGTAGCCAGATAAATAAAACTCACTTTGCATATTCATATCGCTAGACAGCTTGGCGTACAACACACCTTGTGCATTACCTGAAGCACCACCAGCAACGGTTTTGTGTTGATCAATCAATGCCACCTGCCAGCCTCTTGTAGCGAGAGAATAGGCGGTGGCGCAGCCTGATATGCCAGCACCAATTACAATGGCCTGCTTGTTTTTACTGGGTGCATGGTACTCATGAGCAAACCAGGGTTTTTCTGTTAGCCAGACGGGTGCAACGGGGCCTTGATTAGCGTCGAAGTAGCCATAAAGCATTTCACGTTTTTTGCCGAAGCCCTTTGCTTTTTGGGTTTTAAATCCTGCCGCTTGTAGTCCGCGGCGTACGTCACCTGCAGCCGTAAATGTTGCCATGGTGGTTTTACTATGGCTAAGGCGTGCCATTGAATGAAATAAGTGTGCGCCCCACATTTCTGGGTTTCTTGATGGAGTAAAGCCATCTAAAAACCAGGCATCAACACTGGCGGTGATTTGTTCTAGCCAATCATTAATATCTCCTAAAAATAAATGCAAAACGATGTTGCCAGCACCTTGTTTTAATGATGGTAGTTCAATGGTATGCCAGCCTGGCACAAGGGCAGGGTAAGCGTTTAATAGGGCCTGGCTCAGTGTTTCAAGTTCAAGCCATGGCTGTAATGCTTGGCGTAAATGTTCACGACTAAGTGGAAATTTTTCGACACTGACAAAATGCAATGTTTGATCGGCTTGGCTGTGTTCTAACCATTGCTGGCAAGCACATAAAAAATTTAACCCCGTGCCAAAACCGGTTTCAGCTATTGTAAAAACAGAAGGGTGATCGTCTATCCATCGTTGAATGAGTTGATTGTGCTGTAAAAATACATAACGGGTTTCGTCAATACCGCTAATGCTTGAGAAATAGACATCGTCGAATTGGGTAGAAACCGGTGTGCCATCGGACCACTGAATATGTGCTTGCTTAATCATAAGGGACTTTCAAAATAGCGCGTGAGGGTATTTTAGCAGAGAACGTTGAGAAAAGTATGCTGTGTAATGTTGTGATCAATTGACCGCACGTAAGTGTTCTCTAGTAAAGAGTATTACTTACGAGCGATCCGCTTAAACTTTATGGTTTGGTATAGCTGATTTTTACTTCTTTGATGATGATTGGCTCTGCGGGTACATCGGTCATGCCTTTGGTGCGTGTGGTTTCAACTTGACTGATAGCGTCAACGACTTCCATACCACTGATGACGTTTGCAAATACAGCGTAACCAAAATCACGATGGCCATTATTCAAAAAATAGTTGTTTTTTACGTTAACAAAAAACTGGCTGGTCGCACTGTTTACTTGTGCGGTGCGGGCCATTGCAACGGAACCTCGGTTGTTAAAGACACCATTGTCAGCTTCATTTTTAATGGGTTCTTTCACTGCTTTACGTGTCATTGATTCGTTAAAGCCACCGGTTTGAATCATGAAGTCTTTAATCACACGATGAAAAATAACACCGTTGTAGAAGCCTTCATTGGCATAATTTAAAAAGTTTGCAACAGAGATGGGGGCTTTTTCAGGTAGTAATTCTAATGTGATATTGCCTTTGTTGGTTACCAGTGTCGCGTAAGGTGTGGCTATGTCAGCGGTAACTGATGATTTAGTTTCTGCTTGCATGGCATCTTGAGCAAACGAAAAGGCGCTAACAAAAAGCAGGGCTGCACTTATTAATAAACGATTCATAACGATTCCAAATAGGTAAAAGAAAAGCCAGTACCGAGACCCCTAACTGAGGCAGTACTGACTTTTATGTTGTTAGATGTTAAGCCCAAGTATCGCTGCCGCGACCTGATAGTTTAGGGAATAACCAGCCAAGGAAAAGACCTAATAAAATTAAGCCGCCGCCAACAAGAATGTAATTCATGTCCTTGCTGTTTTGCAGGCGTTCATTTTCAGCGCGAAGTGTATCAACGGTGATTTTTAATTGCTCACCTTGCTCGACGAGTTCTTGATTCTTTTTATCAAGGCCAATGGCGTTAGCGCTTACTTTTTTGATGTACTCTAATTCTTTTTCTTGCTCTGACTTGTCTTCGCTTAAGTCGCCAGCTGTACGTTTGGTTTCAACCAGTGTTTTTTTCGTGGCATTGTACTTTTCTTGTAGCTCAGTTAAGTCTGTTTTCGTTTTTGCTAATTCACGCTGAGTTAAAATAAGCTTTTCAAAAGCAATTGGCTCATCTTGAATGAAGCGAGTCGGCACCCAACCTTCTAGGCCTTTATCTGTGACGACCTTAGAGAATTTGTTTGCATCGTCTTCTTCTATAAACTGAAGGTGTGTACCGCTTTTTAAAATTTTAAGAATTTTATATTCATTACCCGGACCGCTACGCAGATTGATCCAAAGTTCATCACTAATGTAGCGTTTTTCGGCCACTGCTGGGTATAGCACTAATAATGTCAGTATAAAAAGTGTAATACGTTTCACTTTGCGCTTCCTGTCTGTTTTTAATTCGATCAGTGTAAACAATGAAGTTTACGGGTTTATGGTAAAACTTTCTTGAACGGTTTCACGGTTACTTGCTCGTAAACACCAGCCTTAATATAAGGGTCAACATCTGCCCATGCTTGCGCTTGCTCAAGGTTGTCAAATTCGGCCACAACAAGGCTGCCCGTGAATCCATCTTGGCCTGGGTCTTCATTATCGATCGCAGGGTGCGGGCCAGCCAAAATTAGACGGCCTTGTTGTTGTAATAACTGTAGGCGCTCAAGGTGTGCAGGGCGAGCGGCAAGTCGTTTTTCTAAGCTATTAGGAATATCTTGAGAAATAATGGCATATAACATGGAATTTATTATTATCACTATGAAATTTGCCCACAATCGTACCGCGAAAAATAAGAATAACCAACTGCTGCTTAATCATGGCTCGACATCAAGGCGTGAAAGCTTAAAATAGCGCTTATAACGTTCACAAAGTAGTCATGTATGAGTCAGCAACCTCCAGTTAAAAAAGAAAGCATGTTAGCGAATTTATTGCTCAACATTGTTATTCCAACCCTTATCTTAATGAAAGGCAGTGAAAGCCCTTGGTTATTGTCCCAGTTACAAGGCCTAGATGGGCAAACCGGCTGGTCATTAGGTGCCTTTTATCAAGACCATGGCATACAGCTCGCGATCATCGTGGCGCTGGCATTTCCTATTTTGTATGGGTTATATGACTTTAGACGTGCAGGAAAGGTCAATGTGTTTTCTGCACTTGGCGTGTTTAGTATCTTATTAACCGGTGGTATTAGCTTATTGCAGCTAGACCCTCAGTACATTGCGATAAAAGAGGCTGCTATACCGGGTATTTTGGGGTTAGTGACGGTTTTGTCCCTTAAAACCCGCTTCCCGCTTGTTAAGACGTTTCTTTATAATGACAAAATTCTACGAGTTGATCGCATTGCCAGTGCGCTTGAAGAGCATAAAACTCAAAACGAATTTGAGCAGAGCCTAAAAGTGGCATCATGGTTAGTGGCAGGTTCGTTCTTTTTATCATCATTTTTGAATTACGTACTCGCCAAGTGGATTATCGTAAGTCCAGCGGGCACCGCAGCCTTTAATGAAGAGTTAGGCAAGATGACGGCGCTGAGCTTTCCCGTCATTTCGGTCCCGGCCATGATAGTCATGATGGCGGCCTTGTTTTATCTGTTCCGCAGTATCAAAAAGCTGACGGGTTTGAGCCTTGAAGATGTAATTGTTGAGCAATAAATGCCAGCTAATTATTTAAACCACCCAATGGAGGGTGCTGCATGTTAGCGGATTTACATTGCCATAGTTTAAAGAGTGACGGTCAGTTAAGTCCGAGTGATTTAGTGGATCGAGCTGCTGAGCAGGGCGTGACCATGTTAGCGCTCACTGACCATGACACCCTTTCAGGTCTAGAAGAAGCACGCCAGCAAGCCAAAAAACACGACATGCAAATTGTCAGTGGTATTGAGTTTTCCAGTGTGTGGAATGGCATTGGTATCCACATAGTGGGCTTAGGGTTTGATGAGCAGCATCCGGTTATGCAAGCCTCGGTTGATCGCCAAGAAAAGTGCCGCTACGAGCGCGCTAAAACCATTGCCGCGAAATTAGAAAAACAAGGGGTTGAAGGTATTTGGGATAAAGCCGTTGAAATTGCCAATGGTGCGCAAATAGGCCGCCCTCATTTTGCTCAGGCACTGATCGATTTGGGTAAAGTAAATAATATGGCGCAAGCGTTTAAACGCTATTTAGGGGCGGGCAAGGCAGGCGATGTGAAAACCTTGTGGCCAGAAATGAGCGAAGTCGTGAGCTGGATTCGTGAAAGTGGTGGCGTTGCTGTGGTGGCACACCCTGATAAATATAAATTAACAGGCACCAAGCTTAAACTATTGCTAAAAGCCTTTAGTGAGGCGGGCGGTAACGGTTTAGAAGTGACCACAGGCGGGATGGATTCCAGTTTTAGTAAGCGTATGGCTGAGCTATGTGATGAATTTGATTTTTTAGGCAGCCAAGGCAGTGACTTTCATGGACCAAGGCCTTGGTCTGAGCTGGGTAAATTTGTACCGATGGCAAAATCAGTGACACCTGTGTGGACGCACTGGCAATAAGCCAAGCACCTACTGACGGTTCGGCTAAACTCATACAATGCAGTTAAGGATCCATACATGAGTCAGTTTTTCCAAATTCACCCTGATAACCCTCAGGCTCGCCTTATTAAGCAAGCGGCCGAAATCATACGCGGTGGTGGCTTGGCGATTATTCCAACCGATTGCGCTTATGCATTGGCGTGCCAGCTTGAAGATAAGCGGGCGTTAGAGCGCGTTAAGCAAATTCGGCAATTAAGCGATAAGCATAACTTTACACTGATGTGTCGTGATTTGGCTGAGATCGGCACCTATGGCAGGGTAGACAACACGGCTTACCGTTTACTGAAAGCCCATACTCCGGGTGCATTTACCTTTATTTTGGACGGTACACGTGAAGTGCCTAGGCGTCTAATGAATCCCAAAAAACGCACCATTGGTATTCGCGTGCCGTCTAATAATATCGTCAGTGCACTTTTAGAAGAGCTGGGCGAGCCCATTATGACGACCTCTTTGATTATGCCCAATGACGATACTCCGCTATCAGACCCTTATGAGATTCGCCAAATGCTTGAGCACGCGGTTGACTTGGTTATTGATGGCGGATATTGCGGGATCGAAGCCACCACCGTTGTGGATATGACGGGCGATGCCTATGAGATTATTCGCCAAGGCGTGGGCCAAATGGAAGAATTAGACTAATCCTTGTACTGCTGCTTTTAGCACTCATTCTCATCATTCGTTATTTAACGGGTAAGTGTCGTTTTTTTGTTGTTAATCAGTAGTTTTTAACCTGCGTCATCGGTAAACTTCGGAACTTTACTTTGTTGTATTAGGAGAAGGCTTTGAGTTCTGTTGACTCTCAGCAACGTGTGCTGTCTGGCATGCGACCGACTGGAAAATTACATTTAGGCCATTACCATGGTGTGCTTAAAAACTGGGTCAAGTTGCAGCACGAATATGAGTGCTTCTTTTTTGTGGCCGATTGGCATGCATTAACCACACACTATGACGATCCAAGCGTTATGGAGCGCAGTGTGTGGGACATGGTTGTTGACTGGCTAGCAGCAGGCGTGAACCCAGGTAGTGCCACTTTGTTCTTGCAAAGCAAGGTGCCAGAACACGCGGAACTTCACCTTTTATTATCAATGATCACCCCTTTGGGTTGGTTAGAGCGCGTTCCTACCTACAAAGATCAGCAAGAAAAGCTAAAAGAAAAAGATTTAGCAACGTATGGCTTTTTGGGTTATCCGTTATTGCAAAGTGCCGATATCTTGCTTTATCGCGCAGGTATGGTGCCTGTAGGTGCTGACCAAGTGGCTCACGTTGAGATTACCCGTGAAGTAGCACGTCGATTTAATTATGTTTTTGGTCGTGAGCCAGGGTTTGAAGAAAACGCCGAAGCCGCCGTTAAAAAGATGGGTAAAAAAGCCGCCAAGCTATACAGCAGTCTGCGCAAGCGTTACACCGAAGGTGGTGATGGCGAAGCGTTGGCCACGGCGCAAGCGTTATTAAAAGAACAGCAGAATATTACCCTTGGCGATAAAGAGCGCCTAATGGGCTATTTAGAGGGCGGTGGTAAAGTGATCTTGCCTGAGCCTCAAGCGCTGTTAACACCAGAATCAAAAATGCCGGGTTTAGACGGTGCCAAAATGTCTAAGTCTTACGGTAATACCATTAGTATCCGTGAAGAACCTGCCGAAGTTGAGCGTAAAATTCGTACCATGCGTACAGACCCTGCCCGTGTGCGTCGCGATGATCCGGGTAACCCTGAGAATTGTCCGGTATGGCAGCTTCATGAAGTGTATAGCGATGATGAAGTAAAAGACTGGGTGCAAAAAGGTTGTCGCAGTGCAGGCATTGGTTGCTTAGATTGCAAAGGGCCGATTATTGATTCTATTCAAGCTGAGCTTGCGCCGATTCAGGAGCGTGCAAAACAATACGAAGCAAACCCTGATTTAGTTAAATCCATTATTCATGATGGTAGCGAAAAAGCCCGCGAAGCGGCTCGAGATACCATGGAAGACGTTCGTCATGCCATGGGCTTGGCGTACCGTTAAGACTATGACAGAAGCCTCTGATGTTCCTCAAACCGAAGAAATAGATCAGCCCGTACAGGCTGAGTCAGAGGCTATTGCTGTATCTGAACAAAAGAATCAGCAGCATGAAATGCCATTTGCATTGGTGCATGGTGAAGCGTTTACCCAGTTACCGTTAGATTTATATATCCCGCCTGATGCACTTGAGGTGATATTAGAGCAGTTTGAAGGTCCGTTGGATTTATTACTGTATTTAATTCGTAAGCAAAACCTTGATATTCTTGAAATCAATGTGGCAGAAATTACAGCTCAATACATGCTTTACGTTGATCTTATGCAAACTGTTCATCTTGAGTTGGCAGGTGAGTATTTGGTGATGGCGGCAATGTTGGCTGAAATTAAAAGTCGGATATTATTACCACGCCCAGCAGAATTAGCGGAAGAGGAAGAAGATCCTCGTGCAGAATTGATTCGCCGTTTGCAAGATTACGAGCGATTCAAAAAAGCAGCCGAAGAAATTGACGAATTACCGCGCACCGGTCGTGATACATTTGAAGTGGAAATTAAGCCACCAGACTACAGTGCTGAAAAAAACCACCCAGATGTCGAATTTAAAGAGTTAATGCTGGCGTTTAGTGATGTATTGCACCGCGCCAACATGTTTACTGAACACGAAGTACACCGTGAGAAATTATCGACCCGTGAACGCATGAGTGACATTTTGGCGCGTTTGCAGACGGGTGATTTTATTCCGTTTACGCGTTTATTTACGGTTGAAGAAGGGCGTGCCGGCGTAGTGACAACTTTTCTTGCGACGTTAGAGCTCATAAAAGAACAATTAATAGAGATCGTGCAAAACGAAACGTTTGGGCCGATTCATGTGAAGGTAAAAGCCTCATGATGATTAGTGATGCATTGCTAGAACAAATTATAGAAGGGGCTATGTTGGCCTCAGGTCAAACATTAAGTGTTGACCGTATACAAGCTTTATTTGATGAAGGCTTTGAGCCTGAAAAAGCGCGAATACAAACGACCTTAGATCGTATTGGCGAGAAATGTGAAAACAAGGGCTATGAACTGAAAAAGGTGGCCACTGGTTATCGCTTTCAGGTGAAGCAAGATCTGGGTAAGTGGGTGAGTCGACTTTGGGAAGAAAAGCCTCAGCGTTATAGTCGTGCATTGCTAGAAACACTTTCTATTATTGCTTATCGGCAGCCTGTGACCCGTGGCGAAATTGAAGATGTTCGCGGTGTTGCCGTCAGCTCTCATATTACCAAAACATTGGTTGAGCGTGAGTGGATTCAAGTGGTGGGTCATCGTGATGTACCGGGTCGTCCTGCCATGTTTGCCACCACAAAAATGTTTTTAGATTACTTTAATTTAGAAAGTTTGGATCAATTGCCGACACTTGAACAAATTCAAGAAATTGCCGATGCCAATCATGCTCTAGAATTAGAAGATAAAACGGAAGAAGGTGATTTTGACTTCTCCAATCATCAAGAGCAACTAGGTGATAGCGAAAACCTAATCAGTGCCGCCCAAGATATGGAAGCCGCCGACGCGCTGGTGCAGCAGGTTGAAGATAACCTGTTTAAGCGGGCACAAGAAGATGAAGAGGCTGAAGCCCAGGCGAAACAAGTAGTGAGTGATCCTGGTGAG
>JAWUXY010000127.1:0-11871 GCA_034111105.1 Bermanella sp.
GCTTAGTACTTAATGGCAGCGAAGTTATCCTTAAAGATTTACGCAGCTTAGTCATGATACCTGAAGGTGTGATTTATAAACCTAATTCGGCCACACTAGATGGTACTTCTATTAGCGAACCTAAAAAATACGATGCGCAAACATTGTTGTTTTCACTCAATGACCCAGGTAAAGATTGGCAGCACGTTTTAGAATTTGAAGCCTACATTGGTAAAGATGCGAAACCCGGCGAATTAACCACACGTTCAGTGGCAATGTTTAATTCCCCTAGCCAAAATAATCAGCGTACGCCTCTTGCTCTGACATCAGCCTTGCTGGCGCTTGTTCCTGCTAACAATCAAATTCACAAACCTGAAGAAGCGCCTAAGTTTGGCTCGTTCAGTGAAGACCTAAGTGAAGCCGACAAGCAAGCAATGGCCGTTGTCATTGAAAAATTAAAAGGCCTAAAAGATTTACAAATTGAAGTAGCGGGCCATACCGATAACGTACCAATTGCTCGTCGTAGTCGCCATATTTTCAAAGACAACTATGAGCTATCACTTGCTAGAGCTCGCAGCGCTGCTAATTATTTAATGACCGAGCTTGCCCTCACACCAGACCAAGTAAGCGTTGCCGGTTTTGGGGCTAAAAACCCGATTGCACGCAACATGAATGAAAATACACGCTCACAAAACCGCCGTGTAGAGGTCAACATATTATCTGGCAACAACGCCATGCACATCGCGAAAGCGGACAGTGGTGATCAAATGGTTGCCACAATCGGTGTGGCACCTGGCGGCTTTGACTTTCCAGTAGAAGCCACTGCATCTGGCCCAATCCACAATACCATTACCATGCCAGAATTTGATAAAGCATATCTAGCGCAAACGGATAATACATTTGAGTGGCTATGGCCAAGCGATGGCTTTTTACCCAATATTCCATCAACTAAAATAGCCGTTAAACACCCAATTAATCAGCGTGTTCGTTTAACGTTAAATGGCTCACCAGTAAGCGAGCTGAATTTTTCGAAGCGTGAAAAATACGCTGCAAATCAATCGGCTATTAGTCAATGGGGCGGTGTAGATATTAAAGAAGGCAACAATACATTCATTGCCTCTTTAGTTGATGAAAATGACAACATCATTAATCGTAAAGAATTCCAACTGCATTATGCTGGCTCCCCTACTCGTGTTGAATTAGTAAAAGAAGAAACAAAGGCAGTGGCCGACGGTGTGATTGCACCAGTAATAGCCGTGCAGTTATTTGATAAAGATGGTTACCCAGTGCGTAATGGCTTACAAGGTGAGTTCACCATTGATAGCCCGTATAAAGCACTGAACCCAAATAAAGATAAAGCGCAGATCAACCGTAACGAATTCAAACCCAACTATGAAATCAGCGGTGACGGCATTGCATACATTACATTAGAGCCCACGACTCAAGCAGGCGAAGCAGTGATTCGTTTCCCACTTGCCAATGGCCAAGAAGATGAAGTGCGTGTTTGGTTAAAACCACAAGCCCGTGACTGGATGTTAATTGCATTGGGTGAAGGAACCATTGGTTATCAAACCATTAGTGGGCATATTCAAAATGCAAAATCCCATGATCAGGAAGATGGTTTTTATACCGATGGCCGTTTAGCGTTATTTGCCAAGGGCCAAATTGCCGGTGACTGGTTATTAACGGCCGCCTATGACAGTAATAAAGAAACCACCACCCCCTTTGAAAAACTACTAGACCCAAACAAGTACTACACATTGTATGGCGATAACAGTACGCAAAAACTCGATGCATCAATGGAAGGTAAATTGTATTTACGTATCGAAAAAGAACGCTTCTACACTGTATTTGGTGACTACAGCACCGACCTGAATAAAACAGAGTTAAGTACTTATTTAAGAAAGTTCCATGGTATTCAGTCCGTATTCCAAGGTGACATTGTTAGTTTCAATGCATTTGTGACTGAGTCTGCACAGCGCTTTGCACGCGATGAGTTACGAGGCGACGGCACGTCTGGTCTGTACAAACTTTCCAACAAAGACATTATCAGTAATAGTGAAACCATTAGCTTACAAGTACGTGACCGCTTTAGAAGTGAAGTGATTGTAAGTGAAATAGAATTAGCCAAAGACAGTGACTACAGCATTGACTACATTGATGGCTCTATTTTCTTTAAGTCTCCTGTGCAAAGTACAGATGAAAACTTAAACCCTCGCTATATTATTGCCCGCTATGAAACACAAGACGACAGCACCAATGACCTAACCTACGGTGGTCGTGCGGCTGTCCATGTACTTGATAAGTCGCTTGAAGTTGGTACCACTATTATTAGTGAAGAACTTGGCGATGACAGCAAAACATTAAACAGTTTAGATGCGCGCTTACAGCTCACGGATCAATTAGAAATTAAAGCTGAAACAGCCATTACAGAACAAACAAACAACGGCGTTAAAACCAACGCTAATGCAAACTATGTAAGCCTTGATTATCGCGGCGAACAATTACAAACCAAAGCGTATATCCGTACCGAGGAAGCAGGCTTTGGTTTAGATCAATTAAATAACAGTGAAAGCAGTACTGAAAAGCTCGGTGTTGAAGGTACTTACTACCTAACATCACAACAATATATTAATGCTCTCATCAGTGACCAAAACCAACTGGGTAATGATCAACGTTTATCCATGGCTGAAATGAAATTTAACAACGAATATGAATTTGGTCGCTACCATTTAGGCGGACGCGTCAGTGAAAACACCACCGCCACTGGCGACACGCAATCTATTCAACAACTATTAGCAGGCCATTCTTATACCATGATGAACGGCCGCTGGTTACTCGGCGCAGACGTTGAATTAAACCTAAAACAAAACGATGACATTTACGACTTGCTGCGCTTAAGCAGTGACTTCCGTATTAATGATCAAGTTACGTTATTTGCGATACACGAAACCGGTTTTGAAAGCGATGCGCCTATGCGTAGCGTTGCAGGTCTACGTGCAACACCTTGGCAAGGCATGCAAGTGAGTAACAGTGTTGAGCAACAACAAAGTAAAGATGGTGATCGACTGTTTGCCGTACATGGCGTGAATCAAGAAGTGAATTTAAATGAGCATTGGCAAATCAGCTTTGGTTACGACCAAAGCCAAGATTTAGAAAACAACGTATTAGAGAAAACAGACGACAGAGTGCTGAACTTTGCACAAACCAGCGATGATTTTTACGCCATTAATACAGGCTGGGGCTATCGCAGCCCGACTTGGCAGTGGACTAACCGCATTGAATACCGTGAAAGCGATGCCAATGAAAAATGGAACGCCACGAGCGGTATTTACCGTCCAATTGGCCAAGGTTTTGCTTTCGGTTTAAATGGTGAGTATCGCTTAGACGACGGTAAAACCGAACGTACCGAATTTAAACAAGTTGAGTTTGATATTGGCTTACGCCCATTGGCATTTGGTTTAGCTTGGTTAAACCAGACGAAATACATTGAAGAAGATATAGATTCAGTGGCTAACACAACGTCCGCTAATTTAATCAGCCGCCGCGTGGTGAACAACACTCACATCAACATGCGTTGGAGTAAAACCCAATTAAGCGCTCAATACGGTTTCAAGTACGTTGATGAAACAATTGAGAACATCGACTATTCAGGTGTCATTGATTTAATTGGCGCCCAAGTACGCCGCCACTTCATGCCGAAATGGGACTGGGGATTACAAGGCCAGCGCTTATATGATTACGAATTAAAAGACAGTCGCCACAGCGCTGGCTTGAGTGTTGGCTACACACCGCAGCTTAATACTTGGGTGAGCGTGGGTTATAACTTTGCAGGCTTTATTGACAGTGACTTTGATGACGCTGGTTACAGCGCACAGGGTATCTACTTGAAACTGCGCATCAAAGCCGACCAAGACAATTTAAGAGCACTCAAAGCGTACTTCAACTAAGTCACACCCTTTTCTATCTTAAGCCAGCTATTCGTTTTACTTTATTGCGTTAAGCTGGCCAATCTTCCATTGTATTAATATTTTCAAACGCACTTTTATATTTTGAAAAATTCACCGTAATTGGTTTGATACCTTCGAGCCACTCACTGGTACGCCTTCGACCCGATAGTAAATACATCATCAAACTTTCTTTGTATTTTTTATGCAGTAATAGATGCAAATGCTGCTGGCGCTCACCATCAAATGCAACACACGCAAACGACAACTGATCGCTGGCATGCTGCGCCATAACGTGTAAATAGTTTTCAGGGATATTTGGCGTATCGCAAGGGCTAAATAATAACCAGTCATTTTTTGCTTCTTCCATGGCGCTTAGCATACCGAGCAAAGGCCCTGCATGGGGCTCAATATCGCCGTATTTATGATCAGCAAACGTATCAAAACCTAAAGACTCGTATTGGGCTTGGTGTTGATTGCAATTTAACAGCAGCTCCCGGGCACCATCGAAACCTTCGGCGACACACGACACCATTGGCTGACCATCATACGCCATCAAACCCTTGTCTTGCCCCATGCGGCGACTCAGACCACCACATAAAATAATGCCGCTCACTTTAAGCATTGGCTTTCTCAATTTAATATTGGGTTTTACTATTTTCCCACAGCTTCCACCTGTAAGGTATCACTTCATTGGTAATATCATGCCTTGAGCCGTATCTTGACAGACATTGCCAATACGCGTTTAATGCCTCCAAATTCAGCGAACAAGTGTTTACCTAAAATATGTTCAAACGTCACCTAAGAGAACCATTTTCTGGTCTCAGCCATTTATTCGGCGCGCTAATGGCCTTAGTCGGCCTAACTTATATGCTGACAAATTTACCTGAATTAAACTGGGGGCTGTATCTTGCCAGCTATATCGTATTTGGTTTAAGCATGTTTATGATGTTTGCCTCAAGTGCGGTTTATCACTTAATGGATATAAGTGAAGCCGGTGTTCGTGCACTTAAGCGAATTGATCATATGGCGATCTATGTCATGATAGCTGGATCATATACGCCCTATTGCTTAATTGGCTTGGAGGATTCTCAAGCTTGGATCATGTTTGGGATCATTTGGGGAATCGCATTTGTCGGCATACTCAAGAAAATATTTTGGCTACATGCTCCGCGCTGGTTTAGCACGTTACTGTATTTGGCAATGGGTTGGATAAGCTTATTTGTGTATGAGCCTTTAAGTGAATCGCTTTCAGCTGGCGCAATAAACTGGCTAGTAGCAGGTGGTATTAGTTACAGCGTAGGCGCCGTGGTATACGCCACTAAATGGCCGAACCTACATACACAGTTTAATTTTCACGACCTGTGGCATATTTTTGTATTAGCAGGCGCTGCATGCCATTTTGTGAGTATTGGCGTGTACTTATAAAGGTAAAGACGTTGCCCTTTTGCATGACAAAAGCGCAACGTTTATCGATAAGGACTAATCTTGTTTTGCTGAGATTTCTGTCAGTGCTTGCACAAAACTCTCAACTGGCTGGCCACCGCTGATCAAATATTCGTTGTTAATAATAAAAGCCGGAACGGAATTAATGCCCATGGATTTGTATTTATTCTCTTCGTCTTTTACTTTTTCTTTTAATGCTTCATCCGCCAGCGCTGTTTCAACAGCCTCTTTTTCCAGGCCAATTGACTGTGCTACTTGAATCAATACGGCTTGATCACTGACATTTAAACCGTTATTAAAATATGCATCAAATAACGCTAATTTCAATTGAGTTTGCTTATCTTGCGTTTCAGCAAAATCCAGCAAAACATGACAATCAAGTGTGTTAAAAATACGAGACCTCTGATCAAAATTAAATGTGACCCCTGCTTTTTGGCCAACATCAACTAAACGTTGCTGGTTTTCTTTTAGCTGAGCCTCACCTAAACCATATTTTTCACTCAGGTGTTCATCAATTGCTTGGCCTGCTGGTGCCATGTAAGGGTTTAACTGAAATGGGTGCCATTGAATATTGGCATTTATATCACTAGAAAGACGCTCTAGTGCTCTAGACAAGTTTGCATAACCCACGGCACACCATGGGCAAACCACATCACTGACAATATCAATTCTTAGTGTTTTCATAACAGGCTCCATACACACTCAATGGACACTATTGAACGCCAATCTCACCCGTTTCACTAGGGCTGACTAAGCAACAATGAATCTCATCGACGTTACTCTAAATCTAACCGATACACTTCATTTAATTGTGCAGCTTCATTAATAGTAACATTAAGATTATTTACCTTACCGTCACTCAGACCGTACACCCAGCCATGTACGGACAGCTCCTGACCATTAGCCCAAGCATCTTGTACAATAGAGGTATGGCTTAGATTATAGACTTGGCGAACGACGTTCAGCTCACACAATAAATCAACTTTTTCTTCTTCTGACTGAAGGCCTTTAAACAGGCTACGTTTCTGATGGTATAGGTCACGAATTTCTAATAACCAATTATCAATTAACCCTAATTTTTGGTTATTCATCGCAGCTCTTACACCCCCGCACCCATAATGCCCAACCACAATCACATGACGTACTTTTAATACTTCAACCGCATACTGAAGAACCGATAGTAAGTTCATATCGGTATGCACGACCATGTTGGCCACATTTCGGTGTACAAATAACTCACCAGGCATTAATCCAACAATTTCATTGGCTGGTACGCGGGAATCACTGCAGCCAATCCATAAATAATCGGGTGCTTGCTGCTTAGCAAGTGTTGGAAAAAAATCTGGGTCCTTTTCACTAATTATCTCTGACCAAATGCGATTATTTTCGATTAAATTTTGTAAGGATTTAGTTTCTTTTGCCACAAATGCCTCCGCATCACATTCCGCATACATATTTTAACGATGCTGTTACATCATTTATTTTTTTTTATGACAAACAGGGCAATTCTTGTTTTTACTAACAGAAAATGTCCGCATTGATAAATCCAACCCGTCAAAGTTGATTAATTTACCAATGGATGAGGCTCCGATCTTTGAAATTAATTTCACGGCCTCTAATGCCTGCATAACACCCATCAACCCGACCACGGGGGACAGTATACCTGACTGGCTACAGGTATCTTGTTGTTCTGATAAATCAGGGTAAACACATTGATAACAGGGTGATGATGCATTATTCGTATCCACCACCATAAGCTGCCCTTCAAATCGAATGGCCGCTGCACTTACTAAGGGCGTTTGAGTTTCAACGCAGAATTGGTTGTGCCGCATACGCGAGGTACTGTTATCGGTACAATCAACCACCACATCAACACGCTTGATTAAATCAAGTAGCTCAGGGTTATCCAATAAATGATCAATGGCTTCAATGGCAATAGACGAGTTTAATTGTTCTAGCTGCTGCTTAGCAGACTGCGCTTTGTTCATATTAAGCGTGTTTTCGTTATGCACTACTTGCCGGTGAAGATTCGATAACTCGACGGTATCAGGGTCTAACAAGGTTAATCGACCAATACCAGAGCCTGCTAAATACTGAGATGCACTAGCACCTAAGCCTCCTAGCCCTAATATTAAAACATGGCTATTTAATAAAGCTTGCTGACCATCATAATCTAATTGAGGCAATAAAAGATGACGACTATAACGTTCCAATTCATGGTCATTCATAATGCGATGACTCCAACCTAAATACATAAAAAACTGATCATTAGCACTTTAACATTTTTCACCTTGGCCGATAGCTAATACATGAAATCTATTTGTCTGATCATATTAATCACACTGGCAGGTTGCGGTGGTGGTGGCGGAGGCGGTGGTGGCACAATTACCACTACGCTAAATGTACCGACGCTGCCGACTCCACCTGTCTCACGCTTAGTATTACCGACCGATTATGTCGGTTTTTTCATTGGTATCGTTCCTCTTGGTACTAAAAAGCAATTAGCCACCAGCCAGCAATTTACACAGCAGCTTTACGCACTTGATGCTGATAACGTCATCACTCCCATTACGTTTTTAGACACAGCCGCTCTTGAATTAGATTTAACTGGCAATTTAAGCTTTGCCTCAGAAGAAAACATCGTTCCTTTAGACATCATGGTGATGAATCCAGACTACATTATGCTGACACTGTTTCATCGTAACTTTGATACAGACACCACTAATGACTACTTCAATCTACTCGTGGATTTAAGATCTGGCACCGTCGTCAGCGCCCCCACGGGCCTCAATGAACAAGGTAACAGCGGCCGCAGCTCCTTGACCCAATTGGGGCGAGATTATTTTCCACCCGATAGCCGCTGGAACGACACCAATGATTTATACGTCATCAGCATTGATTACGAAGCACTTGATATGATGGAAGAAGTTGATCACCAAGAGATAATTGATCATCACACTGGCGTGCCTTGCCCCACCAATGAGACTGAAGATGACACTACAGATGAAACCGACGATACCGTCGCCGACCCAGAGACACCAGAAACCGATACCACAGAAGAAACAACCGATACTACAGACGAAGAAGCGCCCACTTGTACGGGCCCAGTAGGTGCTACCGTAACACCGACTGCTCCGACTCCGGCAACGGATGACACAACACCGGACACTGCGGCGGCCGCCTTTGTATCAGGGTCATTTACTCAAGCCCTTACCACAACAGAAACAACGGCACCCACACCAACCAACATTTATAAAATGAGCTTAGGGGCAGCCAATCAATACAGCTTAGAACAAGTAAGCTTAGAAGATGATCGCCCTGGTCTTGGGCAGTTTGTGGTGAGCCGTTCAGGCGTAATGATTTATCGAAACCTCGACGGGGGAGACAACAGCTATCGAGTGTTACTAGAAGACTGCGAAGAGGTAACTGGCCGTTTAAGCACAGTACTACTTGCCCCCTACTCCAGCTTAATCGTGGCAGATGATGATGCAGGTAATAGCAGTATTTTTGAAGTCACCGAACGAGGCTTCAATAAGCTCATATTTAGCTGTAATGGCAATGTCACTCGTCAGTCATTTAGTGGCTACACCACCCAAATCAACAGTCTACGTTTACCTTATAACAGCCAAAGTATTGCCTCGTATGACTATAGTTTTCCTTATTTTGTTAACTCGAGTTGCCAAGGGGGTCGTGCATTTCCAAGACAAGAGCCCGAAATTGAAATTCTTAACCCCATGCCGTCTATTCCGGGTCTACCTAATAGTGATGTTAGAGGCTTACGTAAAAGCCAAATGTTCAACAATACTCTGTATTGCATTGGCTATGATGCTGGTTTAAACCTATCTATTGCCCAGCTGGATACGGGCAATGCAACCAGTAACTATGAGTTTTTAACCATAGACTTTGGATTATGGCTACCTGATTTCGACACCATACATATGCTTTCTGACAATCATGTCGTCTTCACTGGCACCTCACGTATCAGCACCGAAGTCAAAACCATCATGCTCAATGCGGATGGTGAAGAATTCGACCTAACAGACACAGTGGTCGGGTTAAAAGTTGCACAACAAATTGAAGTCATCACACCAACTGGTACGACATATAGCTCAAATTTGGTGGAAGAATAGACAGCTCTGACCTTACGGAGCATCAACTAAAACTAAATCTTCACACTGACTCCCTATCAACCTTGCAGCTGTACCTTATAAGAAAACAAAGTGATAACATGTGGGTAATTTTTTTATTTGCAGTAATATCATGCTTAATTCCGATAGCTTAGCTCAGCTCAAAGCGCTGAAATCCGATATTCAGACTCAACAAGAAACCAAATTAAAGCAAGGCACCGTTCGTGGAAGCCAAGGCCGATTTGGATTTGTTGTCACTGATGAGGGTGAATCCTTCTTTTTAGCCCCAGATGAAATGGCAAAAGTGTTCCCAGGTGACGTTATCCAGTTCACCGAGACCACGGATGACAAAGACAAAGTCCAAGCCGTACCAGAAAAACTCATCAGTACAGAATTCAAACACTGCACTGGTCGTTTTCAAAAACGTGGTAAAGCCCAATTTGTTCAACCTGACAGCCATGGCAATACTCACTGGTTATACATTCCACCAGATGCCTGTGAAGGTATTGCCGACAACGAATGGGTCAAATGCGAAGTCACTCGCCACCCATTTAATAGCGGCAAGCCACAAGGCAAAGTCATTGAAAAAATTGGTCAGTTAAGCGACTCTGGGTTCGAACGCCAATACGCCATTGAGAAGTTCAAACTTAGCCACGAATGGCCAGAGACCACATTCTCAGAGCTTGCCTTGCTAGCTGAAGAAAGTATCGATGCCATGGCAGCAGGCCGTGAAGACTTAACACACATTCCATATGTCACCATCGATAGCGAGCATACTCGTGACATGGATGACGCATTATTTGCACAAGCCAATGATAATGGCTGGCTATTAAGTGTTGCGATTGCCGACCCAAGTAGTTGGTTTGGTATGAACACCAACCTTGATCAAGAAGCGGCACGCCGTTGTAACTCGTTGTATTTTCCTGGTCGCAGCTTACCTATGCTGCCACAAGAACTCTCAAACGGCTTATGTTCTTTATTAGAAAATAAAAACCGCTTAGCCCTAGTGTGTGACATTCAATTAGATAAACAAGGTGCGGTAACCAGCTTTGAGTTTAAAGAAGCATTAGTTCGTTCACAGGGTAAATTAAGCTACCTTCAGGTAACCCAGTTCATCGATGGCGACCAATCTGTTGTTGCACCGTCATTAAGCGAACACCTTACCCAGCTACACCAAGCAACAACTGCATTAAACCAATACCGCCAAGAACATAATTTAATTATGGAAGATCGCCCCGACTACTATTTAACAGTAGGCGACAATGGCAAGTTACAAACCATCTACAAAGCCGACCGTAACAGTGCCCAAAAATTAGTTGAAGAGGCCATGCTGGTCGCTAACATCTGTTGCGCGCGTCACTTACAAACATTAAACACAGGTATTTTCATCCACCATCCCGGTTTTCGTACCGAGCGTATTGGTGATATCAAAACCATTATCGAACAACACGGTATTGAGTTTGAAGGTGACTTCACCACTGCCGAAGGCTATAAAGCCTTCATTAAAGCCGTTGAAGCAAAAGCACCTGAGTTACCGATTAAAAGCATCTTAAGTCGCTTTTTGACACGCAGTGAATTCAAACAAGAAGCGGGACCGCATACCGGAATGGGATTTGATAGCTACACCACATTTACCTCGCCTATTCGTAAATACAATGACCTATTAATTCATCGTGTTATTAAAAGTCACCTTAATAAACAGAAAGCACCTGAAATAAACGATGCAATGATTGAGCGCTTACAACAAGGCTTAATCTCAGGTCGTCAGGCCGTTAGCTTGGCTGAAAACTGGTTGAAACTGCAATTTCTTGAAAACTTACCGCAAAAAGAATTTGCCGGTAAAATTGTGCAAACCAATATTGGTGGTTGTACCGTTCAATTAGTTGATTTTGGCATTGATGGGTTTGTCGACCTGCGTAAAAGCAAGAAACGCTTAAACTTTGATAAAGTCTATTTGCGTCATAGTAACGATGACACAAGCTATCAGTTAGACCAAGAAGTGACTGTGACCATTAAAAACTTAGATCTCCAAGGGCGTAAATTGGATTTATCGTTTGTATAAATTCACATTACGCAAAAAAATATTGAGCCTTATTGTCTCATATTTTGAACATCTAAAAGCGAGGCGTGTTTAGACTTCGCTTTTAGATGGGCTTATTAAATGTACCTTTACAGATCTGGTTATCATAATAGGATTTGAATTAAAAAACGTTAATCGTTTGAATGCATGGTAATACATATACTTTAAATAACATGAAGCATATAAAAACAGCTTAAGAGGCTGTAGATAAATCTGTGTAACTGCTTATCATCAAAGCCAGAAATGGCTAAGGATAGGCAGCAATGAACAAAGAAGCACTAGAAGCCTATCC
>JAWUXY010000128.1:0-16088 GCA_034111105.1 Bermanella sp.
TCGATTCAAATAAATAATCGCGCGCGAGCGCCCTCCCACATTTTATCTCGCTAGTTGCACAATGGGCTGCGCGTATAACTTAATTCTATTACACCTGAGCTGTAATAGCGCAGATGAGAGAGGGCAAAATTAACGCCGCAACACAGTTTATAAATACTAAATGAGTATGCATAATTAATTTTTAACGCACTATCATCAAGTTAGTGCGCTCAGAGGCCTGCTTTAAGCGAGGCTTCCATAAACGGATCAAGCGCCCCGTCCAATACAACCTGCGTATTACGATTTTCGACGCCGGTGCGTAAATCTTTGATACGTGAATCGTCCAACACATATGAACGAATCTGAGAGCCCCAACCAATATCACTTTTTGTATCTTCAAGTGCTTGGCTTTCTGCATTACGAATACTTAACTCGCGCTCATACAGTTTTGCTTTCAACTGCTTCATGGCTTGGTCTTTGTTTTTGTGCTGGCTGCGCTGGTTCTGACACTGAGTAACTGTGTTGGTCGGTACGTGAGTAATACGTACGGCAGATTCAGTGGTGTTAACGTGCTGACCACCGGCACCCGATGCACGGTATACATCGATCTTTAAATCCGCAGGGTTGATGTCGATCACAATGTTGTCATCAATTTCAGGGGATACAAACACTGACGCAAACGAGGTATGACGACGGCCACTTGAATCAAATGGAGACTTACGCACTAAACGGTGTACGCCTGTTTCAGTACGTAACCAGCCAAATGCGTACTCGCCTTCAAAGCGAATAGTCGCGCCTTTTATACCAGCAACATCGCCAGCGGTGGCTTCCATCAACTCGACTTTAAAGCCTTTAGCCTCACCCCAGCGTAAGTACATTCGCAGAATCATTTCAGCCCAATCTTGGGCCTCAGTGCCACCAGAACCAGACTGTATATCTAAGTAGGCACTGCTTGGGTCCATTTCACCGGAAAACATCCGACGAAACTCAAGCTTTTCGAGTAATGCCTGTAAGCTTTCAAGCTCTGACTCTACCTCTGTAACACTGTCGGCATCGTCTTCTTCGACCGACATTTCGAGCAATTCTTGGCAATCGTTTAGACCTGAATCCATACCGTCTATGGTTTTGACAACAGCTTCAAGACTAGAGCGCTCACGGCCTAGCTCTTGTGCTTTTTCAGGGTCATTCCAGATTTCAGACTGACCGAGTTCTAGTTCAACTTCTTGTAGGCGCTCGGCCTTTGTATCGTAGTCAAAGATACCCCCTAAGCATGTCTGTACGTGCTTTGAGGTCTTTAATCTGATTGATGATTGGTTGAACTTCCAAGGAAACTCCTAGGGGCTAGGCCATAATAAAAAATAGGGCCGGATTTTAACCAAAATAACGCATTAAAAATAGATCAAACAGAAAAGAAAGTCGCTTCAATTGTATGTAAAAAGCAATAAAGACGGGGGTTACAGCGCCTTCATCCACCAACAATCCAATCCATCCAGCAGCATATGAATTAACAAACCAATGCCGACCCAGCCCACGACACTCTCAACGGGCTTAACCTTTTGTTTTAAACCCCTTTTAATCCATGGCCATGCGGCCATAAGTGCATAAACAGCAATGGGTGCTAATTGATGCAAAGGATGAAATAAAATACTGCAACGATTGGGCGCATAAATAGGCGCTGCCAACAAATGATCAACATCCACTGCCATGGTGGCAATCATGATCATCAGCACGGCTTTCCACCGATGAGAAGGCGCACACCAATAGGCAACCACTAAAGGCACCAAGGCATGTAAAAACAAGTGAATTATCGCGCGCTGCTGATCGATAAAGCTTAAAACAGGTTCAAGCATATTAACTACGGTAAAGGGTTTTAATTAGGTGATAACCAAACTGGGTCTTAATCGGCCCATGTACTTTCAGTATTGGTCGTTTAAACACCACCTCATCAAAGGCTTTTACCATGTCACCTTTTTGAAACTCACCTAGATTACCGCCGTTTTTCTTACTCGGGCAGGTACTAAATTTCTTGGCAAGCGCCCCAAAGTCTTCACCTTTGGCAATACGCTCTTTTAACGTTTCAGCTAAGGCTTTATCTTTTACTAAAATATGACACGCACTGGCTACTGGCATACTGCCTCCAAATCAAACTAAATCAGAATTAGCGGCATTTTACCGTATAATCGACCAATTGATGATTAACATTTGTAACCGTTTAGCAATTAGGTGAACTATGGCATTAACCGCAAGTATCTTTAAAGTACAACTACACATCAGTGACATGGATCGCCATTACTACCAGAGCCATTCATTAACGTTAGCCCAACACCCAAGCGAAAACGATTTACGCATGATGGTGCGCCTAATGGCATTTGCCTTAAACGCACACGAAGAGCTGAGTTTCACTAAGGGCTTAAGCAACCAAGAAGAACCTGACCTGTGGCATAAAACATTAAGCGATGAAATTGAGCTTTGGGTTGAATTAGGGCAATTAGAAGAAAAGCGCTTACGCCAAGCCTGTGGCAAAGCAAAAAAAGTGATTATTTACACTTACAGCGACAAACAAGCTGGCCCTTGGGTCACACAAATGCAGCCTCACTTTGCACGCCAAAAAGCGTTGTCGGTATTTCACATCAACAGCGAAGCCAGTGAACAACTTGCTAAACTTGTGAGCAAAAACATGGATATTCAGGTCAGTATTCAAGACGGTGAAGTGTTTGTAAGCAGTGAGCAAGGGGAAATTAATTTTACGCCAGAAAAACGTTTTCCTATTTAATCACTCGTAACAAAGACTGTCTTGCAACAGGGTGTACATAAACACCCTGCTGCAATCTTAAACAAAAACCATTATTCCTTTAGTTGCTTTGTTGCAGCCTGCTTGCGAATATCATCAACCAGTTCATAACCAATCCCCCAGTTATCCAATTTCACCTCATCAATCACCACAAACGTTGTCGCAGGGTTTTTATTTAACACATCAACCAATAACTGAGTTACTCCAGTGACTAACTGTGCCTTTTGGTCACGGGTGACGTCTTCATCGGTAATTTTAATATTGACATATGGCATTGTATTTTCCTTTATGTACAGTGAGTTAGATTTTCTTAATTAATATTAACGGCTTAAGTTATAGGCCTGATACTTTCTTACGTTCAGGAAGACTAAATCTCATTAACACCTCTTCAAAAAAGTCAGGCGAATTTGAGCCCGAAACTATGTACTCATCATTAATCAAAAAAGCAGGTATAGACGTAACGTTTAATGTTGCGACTCTTTGCTGTTTTTTGCTTATCTCTTTTAATAAAACAGGGTCAGTTAACGATTGCAGGGCATCGCTGCGATTAAGGCCAAGTTGCTCAACAAGATCCAACAACACAACCTCATTACTTAAATTGCTACCTTTGGTAAAATAGGCATCAATCATGAGCTCATTAAGTGCTCGGTGTTGACCAAATTTTTCAGCCCAGTGAATCAAACAATGTCCTTTAAACGTATTGTAATAATGAGTACGTTTAGAAAAGTCATAAGATACGCCAGCCGCCGTACCCGTTCTGATTAAACTGGTCTGATATTTTTTTAATTGATCAGCATCCCAGCCCATACGCTCTTTAAAATAATCAGCAATCAGCTCACCTTCTGGCGGCATTTCCGGATTAAGCTGAAAGGGCAGAAATTGAATATCAGCCGTTACGTCATCCTCTATTCGCTCTAACGCAACCTTTAAATGGTTATAGCCAATCGGGCACCAAGAGCATACAAGGTCATGAATCATTTCTATTTTGATTGTTTTCATTATTTACTCCTGTGCTATTGAGCAAATTACTTTCAGCCGACATATCGGTATACATTTTATTAACAATCAGCCATCGTTGGTTTTCTTTTAGCAGCCCTAAAAAATCCACATAAGAATAATCAAACAAAGGGCATTCCACCTTTACCATGGCTTGATCGTGTAATATTTCTATCGACAATACTTTAAAACCATATGCGTACCCTTGTTGAGCCGGCACGGGTCGGGCGCCAACCGCATTTAACCATTCTGTTTTAGTTCGCCTAACGCCTGGCGCTTTCAACACAACATCATCATGAAAAATAGCATTCAATTTTTTAACATCCGCAAAATGCAAACCGTCAAAATAATCTTGAATGACCGTTAAAACACCTTCAAATTCCTGCTGCATATTCATACTCCATACATGCGTATGTTAAGAGAGTTTAATCAAGCCGCTTGCGCAGCTTCTGCATCAAGAGAAGCGTTTAAACTTGGCAATGACAAAATAGCATCAAGCATAGATCGTGTGCGCGGCCCTATCTCAATTGCTACAGGAAAATGCTCACCCCAGCGGGAATAAACAGCCAACATAATGTCAGCGGCTGAATAATGCGCGCCACCTAAAAATGACTGTTCGATTAAACGACCTTCGACCACTTGCCATAATTCGTTAATCCACTCTTGTGCCGCTTGAAACGCTTCTTGTTTGCCCGTGTCACTCGTCATACTGTGTGCAATAAAAAACAAACGACTATAGGCTGGGTGCATAGTGGCATTGGCAAACATAATGTTTTGTATTGCCTGAATTTGACCCACCTCATCTTTGGGGAATAATGGGTTTGGGTGCTGCTTTAAAATATGCAGCATCACCGCAGCGCCTTCTTTAATGATTTGCTTACCATCATCAATGACAGGGACCGTGCCAACTGGGTTAATGGATTTGAAATCATGATGATCATTTTTATTCACCAGGCGTACATTCTGACCTAACTCGCGCAATACTGTTTGCGTGGCCAATGAACATGCCTGTGGTACGTAATAGAGGGTATACATGTTGTGCTCCTAATCTTGAGTCTGCCCGTTAAGTAAGCTAACTGAGTAAGATCAGTTTAAGCGCTGCCCTTTCAATGAAAAATAGCTACAATGAGAACCAAATGTTCTTAATTTGGAAACAGTATGGATAAACTAAGAGCGATCAGACTTTTTGTTAGATTGGCCGAGCTGGGCAGTTTTACTCAGGTGGCTAACGAACAAAACAGCTCTAAGTCTATGGTGAGTAAAGAAATTACTCGTTTAGAAGAGTCTATTGGCGCACGCTTGCTGCATCGCTCTACGCGCCACTTACAACTCACGCCAATTGGCGAGGGCTATTTACAGCATTGTCGCGAAATTTTAATTAAGCTCGACGATGCCGAGGCCTATGTACAAGACTTACAAGAAGCGCCCAAAGGCAAGCTCAGAATTAACGCCCCCATGGCGCTGGGCCTAACCGATCTTGCTGACATGTTTGCCGCGTTTATGATCAAGTTTCCAAACATTGAATTAGATATCAACCTAGATGACGAGCCCATCGACTTAATCGAACAAGGTTTTGATCTTGGTTTTCGCGCGTCGAGTAAACCATTTGATACTAATTACATTGGCAGACCGCTTACTCGGTTTAGCTATAAGGTGTGTGCGTCCGAAGATTACTTAAAAAATCACCCAGCTATTACAACCCCACAAGATTTAACTCAACATAACTGTTTTATTTACCGATATTTTTTAGGCAAGGATGTTTGGCCACTGGATGGCCAAGTGCATATCTCAGGTAACTTAAAAGTAAACAGCACACTCTTTATGATGGCCGCCATCAAGTCCGGTATCGGCATTGGCTTTATCCCTGACTTTGTATGCAAAGAGTTACTTGAAAAAAAGGAGGTCATCGAAATATTGCCTGACGCTAAGCGCCCAGATTTAACACTGTATGCTTTATATCCTGCACGACATCACTTACCGCCAGCGCTAAAGCATTGCATTGAATTTTTACAGAATTGGTTTGAACAAAGAGGTGGAATCTAACAAGGAAAATAAAAAAGCACTTAAGTAACCTGCTTGGCTTAAGTGCTTTTCATTAAGAATTAAACCTCTTTTAGGCGTAATTCTTTAGGTAGGCTAAAGGTAATGTTTTCTTCACGCCCTTCAAGCTCGATGGGCAAGGTGCCACCAAGTTCTTGCACACGAGCAACCACTTGGCGAACCAATACTTCAGGTGCGGATGCGCCTGCGGTAATGCCGACTTTTTTGGAGTCAGTAAACCAGTCTGCTTGAATCTCATCAGCGTTATCAATTAAAAACGCCTTGGCGCCCATACGCTCACCTAACTCACGTAATCGATTGGAGTTTGAACTGTTTGGGCTACCGACCACCAAGATTAAATCCGATTGTGTGGCTAAATCTTTTACGGCATCTTGGCGGTTTTGCGTGGCGTAACAAATATCATCCGTTTTAGGGCCCTGAATTTCAGGAAACTTAACGCGCAAAGCTTTAATCACTTTTGCGGTATCGTCCATAGATAACGTAGTTTGACTCACATACGACAACGCGGTGGGATCACGTGGTGTCAGTGCAGTTACGTCAGCTTCATCTTCAACTAAATAAATTTCGCCGCCAGCACTGTGATCATACTGCCCCATGGTGCCTTCTACTTCTGGGTGGCCTTTGTGGCCAATCAAAATCACTTCGCTGCCTTTTTTAGCGTAGCGGGTGACTTCCATATGCACCTTGGTGACTAACGGGCAAGTGGCATCAAATACTTTTAAACCACGGCTTTTTGCTTCGTCTTGCACCACTTTTGATACGCCGTGAGCACTAAAGATAACAATGCAATCATCAGGCACTTCATGCAGCTCATCTACAAAAATAGCACCGCGATCACGCAGGTTATCGACCACAAATTTATTGTGTACAACTTCGTGGCGGACATAAATGGGCGGTTCAAATAAATCTAATGCACGGTTAACAATGTCGATAGCGCGATCAACACCAGCACAAAAACCGCGAGGATTGGCTAACGTGATATCCATATTATTGGCCATCGCTCACGTTGATAATTTCAACGTCAAACGTTAACTGTTTGCCCGCCAATGGATGGTTAAAATCAACAACCACTAGGTTATCTTCAACTTGTTGAATCACACCCGGTAGCTCCGCTTGGTTAGCATCCGCAAACGAAACGACCATTCCTTCTTCAAGCGCCATATCGGCAGAAAAATCACTGCGTTTCATGTGCTGAATATTATTTGGGTTAGGCTGAGAGAACGCTTTTTCTGGTGGTACAACAAAACTTTTTTTATCACCGGCTTCTAAGCCAATAATCAATTCTTCAAAGCCTTCAGGTAAATTACCATCTCCCACTTTTAAAGTAGCGGGTTCACGATCAAACGTAGTATCAACAACCTGACCATCCGCCAGCTTTAATGCGAAATGGAGTTCAACTTGTTTACCTTGAGCAATTTGCATAACGTTTACTTCACTTTAAATAGGTTTATTTCGCGGTTTGCTTTTTTTGCAAAAACAAACTGTCGATCAGCAACATGGCAGCACCAACAGAAATAGCACTGTCTGCAATATTAAAGGCAGGAAAATAACTAGGCCCCCAATGAACATGAATAAAGTCCACCACGTGACCATACGCTAAGCGATCATATAAATTACCAATCGCCCCACCAATCACTAACGACAACGCAGCCGCCAGCCATTTTTCATTTTCTTTGAGCTTCATTAACCATACGCATAATACGCTACTCACAGAGATGGCGATTAAGGTAAAAAACCAACGCTGCCAACCGCCTTCATTCGCTAAAAAGCTAAACGCTGCGCCTTTGTTGTACAACAAGGTTAAATCGAACACAGGCAATACATACACAGGCTGAGCATACTGTAAAAAATGCTCTGCCATTTGCTTAGTTGTAAAATCTAAAATAATGGTCAGCACGGCCAACCATAACCATTTTAAACGGGACACTTGCAAACCGGTGAACTGTTCTTGAATGAGTTTTGTAAGCATTAAGCGTAAGCCCTTTGTTCACCATCACCAGCTACGTTTTCAACACAACGACCACAAAGTGTTTCGTGTTCTTTATGTGCACCTACGTCTTCACGGTGATGCCAGCAGCGATCACACTTTTCGTGTTCGCTTGCTTCAATCAATACACGTAAGCCATCAATTTCTGTAGCTTGCCCTGCATTGTCATCAAACGCTTTCACATCAGCGGTTGAAGTAATGGTGACAAAACGCAACTCATCCCCTAGGCTGGCTAAGTCTTTTGCAAGTTGGCCGTCAACATATAACGTGACTTTTGCGCCTAAGCTTGCCCCAACGATTTTTTCGTTACGGGCTTTTTCTAGTAATTTATTCACTTCAGTTTTCACCGTCATGATTCGACGCCAGAAAGCATCATCAAATTTTTCATCTTTAGCATTGAACAAATCACCATACCATTCCGCTAGCAAGACACTTTCTTCTCGCTCACCTTTGATTTGTGCTGGCATTTGTTCCCACGCTTCTTCAGCCGTAAAGCTTAAGATGGGGGCCATCCAACGAATCATGGCTTCAGCTACGTGATATAAAGCGGTTTGTGCAGAGCGACGCGCTGCCGAGTCCGCTTTGGTTGTGTACTGACGATCTTTAATCACATCTAAGTAAAAACCGCCCAGTTCATTCACACAGAAATGATGCAGCTTTTGATAAATGTTAATTAATTGGTATTCGTTGTAATGCGTTTGAATTTCACCTTGCAGCTTATTGGCTTGGTCAACAATCCACGCATCCAGCGGCAATAACTCATCGGCTGACATCATGTGTTTTTGTGGCTCAAAACCGTTAATGTTCGCCAATAAGAAACGCACCGTGTTACGGATACGGCGATACGAATCTGCGGTACGATTAAGAATCTGATCACTTACCGTCATCTCACTGGTGTAATCCGTAGACGCCACCCATAAACGTAAAATGTCACCACCCAGCTTATTCACCACATCTTGCGGTGATACTGTGTTGCCGATTGATTTCGACATTTTTTTGCCGTCACCATCAACGGTAAAACCATGAGTTAACACGGTTTTGTAAGGTGCTTTACCACGGGCACCTACACTGGTCAGCATTGAAGACTGGAACCAACCACGGTGTTGATCTGACCCTTCTAAATATAAATCGGCTGGCACGTGTAACTCAGGGTGCTCTTCAAGTACGGCTGTGTGTGTCACACCTGAATCAAACCACACATCTAGTGTGTCAGTGATCTTTTGATAATCATCCGCTTCGCTACCCAATAGTTCGCTTGGCTCTAAATCAAACCATGCATCGATGCCTTCAAGCTCTACTTTTTTCGCAACTTGTTCAATTAAGTCTTGAGTATTTGGGTGCAACTCGCCGGTTACTTTATTTACAAACAACGCGATAGGCACACCCCAAGTACGCTGACGAGAGATACACCAATCTGGGCGAGTCCCCATCATGGCTTCGATGCGCGCTTTACCCCAACTTGGACGCCAATCAACTGCATTTTCGACTTCGTCCATGGCTTGCTCTAACAAACCATTTTGATTCATTGAAATAAACCACTGCGGCGTCGCGCGGAAAATAATTGGGCTCTTGTGTCTCCAGCAGTGTGGATAACTGTGCGTAATGTTTTGCTTTTTAAGCAACGCCCCTTTCTCATTCAAAATGCCCAGCACTTTAAAGTTACCTTTATCGGCAACACTTAAACCTGAAAGCTCTAACGCACTTAACGCTTCGTTTTCAATGAATAAGCCTTCAGCGTTTACCAGCATAGCTTGAGAGGTAATACCATATTTGTTCGATACAACGTAATCGTCCGCACCATGGAAAGGCGCTGTGTGAACAGAACCCGTACCAGAGTCTGCGGTAACGTGTAGGCCTGTGATGATGGGTACAAATTTTTCTGCTGCACCTTCATCGCTAGGCATAAACGGATGCTTCACGCTAAATGGCGCGCTGTCGCTTTCTTCACGTACCCAACCAAAGTCTGCACCTTTTGCGAAACCGATGGTTTCGTAACCATCAGCCGCAATACCGTAACGCTCCATGGCATCACGCACTAAACCTGTGGCTAAAACGATTAATTCATCCGCTTCTTTTAAATACACCAATGCGTATTCAATTTCTGGGTGAACCGATACCGCTTCGTTTGCTGGCAGTGTCCACGGAGTGGTTGTCCAGATAACGATGCTTGACGTTTTTGTTGTAAATTCGGCTGCGTCTTTTTCTAGCTTAAATTTTGCTAATAAATCCGCTGTGTTTTGAAATGCAAATTTCACATCAATGGAAACCGATTTTTTATCTTGGTATTCCACTTCCGCTTCTGCCAATGCAGAACCACAATCCATACACCAGTTAACTGGCTTCTCGCCTTTGTGTAAGTGACCGTTATTAATGATGCGACCAAGTGTGCGAATAATGTTGGATTCAAATTTAAAATCCATGGTTAGGTAAGGTTTATCCCAATCACCCAAAACCATCAAACGTTTAAAGTCATTACGCTGACCATCAACTTGTGTTTGTGCGTATTCACGACATTTTTGACGAAAGGTTTTTGCATCCACCGCGACGCCCGCTTTACCAATTTGTTTTTCAACGTTTAGCTCGATTGGTAAACCATGACAATCCCAACCTGGCACATAAGGGGCGTCTTTGCCGCTTAGGGTTTGAGATTTGATAATGATGTCTTTTAATATTTTATTCACCGAGTGACCAATGTGAATATCACCATTGGCGTACGGAGGGCCGTCATGCAAAATGAATTTTTCGCGACCAGAACGGGCATTACGAATGGCTTTGTATAAATCCATTTCTTGCCATTTTTTCAATGTGGCAGGCTCACGCTGTGCCAAGTTTCCACGCATTGGGAAATCGGTTTCTGGAAGATTAAGTGTCGATTTATAGTCGGTCATTTTGGCTCTTACTGTTCGTTAAAATAGGCCTTGGCCAATTGGATATCGTTGAGAATGGCCGCTTTAAGTTCGTCTAGTCCGTTAAAGCGTTTTTCATCTCGTATTTTGTGTTTGAACGCCACTTCAATTCGCTGCCCATATAAATCACCGGCAAACCCGAATAAATGGGGTTCTAAAATAGGCTTGGTGCCGCCTACTGTTGGACGCATACCAATATTGGCCACGCCATTAAAGTTACCCGCTTGGGTAAACACTTCGACCGCAAACACACCCACTAGCGGGGTATGATTGCGCTTTAATAAAACATTGGCGGTGGGCACACCAAAGGTGCGGGCTAATTTTTGCCCGTGGGCCACTCGACCAGAAATACTGTATTCACGCCCTAACAAGGTTTGTGCTTGGGTAAGGTCTGCATCGCTTAATGCTTGGCGAATCAGCGTACTGCTAACGCGCTCACCTTCTTGTTCAACGGTGCGCGTGTCTTGCACCTCAAAATCAAATTGCTCGCCGCTTTTTTGCAGGTAGGAAAAATCACCTGTGCGATCGCAACCAAAGCGAAAGTCATCACCAATGATAATGGCTTTTACATTTAGGCCATCCACCAATACTTGTTTAACAAATTGCTCTGCGCTTAAGCTACGAAAACGATTATTAAACGCCATACACGCTAAGGCATCGATCCCCTGGGCTTGCAGCAGCTGTATTTTTTCTGCCAGTGTACTTAGCCTTGCTGGGGACGTTTGTGCATCGAACCACTCTTTGGGTTGCGGCTCAAACACCATCACCACGGTCGGCAAGCCAAGCGCTTGCGCAGTGGCTTTAAGCTTATTCAATACACGTTGATGCCCAAGGTGAACGCCATCGAAATTGCCGATGGTCAGCACACAGCCTTGCTCAAAGGTTTGAATATTATGTAATGCGCGGAAAAACTGCATAGTACAACTGTAAAATAAAAGCCCGCATTATAGAGGAGCCAAGGCCCAGTGAATAGCCATTAAGGCCCAAGCGATGGCTTCTGTGAATAATTAAGCACGCAAAAGCGTGATTCATGGCGCAATCATAAAACTAAGCACCTGTCCTTGCGGATAAATCTTTGAATCGTACGCCCATCAATATCAGACTTGCACCATAGCTACCTGCACCCGCTGACACCAGTGCCAGCATCCACATGGCACGCTGCCACTCCCCAAACACCATCCACTGCTCAATACTTGGATTTATCGTTAAAATCACCGCAACCATTACACTGTTGGCAACCGCAATACGAATGATCCATTTCGACCAACCATGCTGTGCTTGATAAAAGCCCGCTTTGCGTAACCCTAAAAATAACCACAATGCATTCAGGTACGCCGATAGTGTGGTGGCCAGCGCCAATCCCGTATGAGCCAATAGCAGCACCAGTGGTAAATTAAACACCATATTGGCTACCATGGCCTTGATCCCAATTTTCACCGGCGTTTTAGTGTCTTGGCGTGCATAAAACCCTGGTGCCAGTACTTTGATTAACATGAACGCCAACAAGCCCGCGCCATAAGCCATCAAGCTTAACGACATATTTTGCACATCATAGGCGGTCATTTCACCACGATAGAAAATCGTCGCCATCAGTGGGGTCGCTAGCAATACGAGCGCCAGCGCCGATGGCAGGCCGATAAGCAACACCATACGCAAGCCCCAATCTAGGGTTTCATTAAATTGCTGCTGATTCTTACCTGCGTGCTTTTGCGATAGGCTGGGTAAAATCACTACGGCAATCGCAATCGCAAACACACCCAAGGGCAGTTGCGCCAAGCGGTCTGAGTAGTACAGCCAGCTCACTGAGCCGCTTTCTAGGAACGACGCCAGCAACACATCAAGTAACAAGTTAATTTGGCTTACCGACACACCAAAGAGCGCGGGCACCATCAACACCAAGATGCGCTTAACGCCAGAATCAGCAAAAGCGGGTTTTGGCACAGCCATCAACCCTAGCTTCATCACAAACGGCAACTGAAAACCAAGCTGTACAATACCCGCTAACATTACGCCCCAAGCAAGCGCCATTAATGGCTCGTCAAACCAAGGGGTAAAATAATACGTAGCCAGAATCAAACACAGATTCAGCAAAACCGGTGTGACGGCAGGAATGGCAAAGTTGCCATAGGTATTCAACACGCTACCGTAAAAGGCGGTTAAGCTGATTAATAACAAATAGGGAAACGTAATTCGCAGCAGTTCGCTGGTCAGCGCAAACTTTTCTGGGTTGGATGCAAACCCTGGTGCAAATACCCAAGTTAACAAAGGTGCTGCGGCCACCGCCACAATGGTAAAAGGCCCAATTATGGCCAATAGCGTCCCCGAAACAGCCTTAACTAACCCCTTTACGTCCTTGTCTTGCACCTTGTACTCGGACAAAACCGGCACAAACGCAACACTAAACGCCCCTTCTGCGAATAAACGGCGAAAAAAGTTAGGAATTTTAAACGCCACGAAAAATGCATCCGCGCGCGCCCCAAAATACGATGCCACCAGTACATCACGGACCAAACCCAGCACTCGCGACACCAATGTCATGGCACTGACAATTGACGATGAGCGTAACAGGCCCGATTTTACTGGGGTTGGTTGAGGATTGGCAGGTTGTTCAGAATTACTCATACAAGCAGACTTAAGCCATTGTTTTTATTAAAAGTTGAGCGTCATTGTAATCTGAGCCTGTCATTGGCACGAGCCTTAAATATCATTTAGCCTTAAACAGACAAAGGGTTTGACAAAAAGCTCGCTACTCCGGATAATTCGGCACCCTTAAATCTAATGTAAATACACTTTTTCGAAGGAGCCTGATAGTGGCAAATTCAGCTGGATCACGTAAACGCGCTCGTCAGGCGGTTAACCGTCGCTCTCATAACGCTAGCCTACGTTCAATGGTTCGTACTTATCTTAAAAAAGTACGTGCAGCCATCGATACGAAAAACTACGACGAAGCTCAAACCGCACTAACTGCTGCAGCACCATTTGTAGATAAAATGGTAACTAAAGGCATTATGCACAAGAACAAAGCGGCTCGCGTTAAAAGCCGTTTGAACGCTGCGGTTGTTGCCCTTAAAGGTTAATCGCTCAGTGCGGGCTTGTTTGTAAGCCCAATAAAAAAAGCCAGCATTGCTGGCTTTTTTTATGCATGTCATTCTCGCTCTAATACCATGAATCAATCACAACTTTCACCCTACCAATGAATATGACAACGCATTCAACAGAACTCAAAGCTATGTACAAAATGTCTATTAGCTTATTTTTACCCTAAGCGCTGTTCTGCATCGCCACCTGCCAATCATGAGCTAGAGTTATCAACAGACTCCCTCAACCTTGGCAGGATTTACCGATGAAAATAATACTCGCCAGCTTAATTGTGACCTTGGCCACCTATGCACAAGCCTGCAGCGCTCAAGATATGCAAATGAGCATTTTCAGCGAACAACAAACATTTGATCAGTTCAGCCAAAACACAGTGCAACCCACCTGGCTCATCGGGCAAACAGGCAAACTACAGGTTATGGGTTTTACACAGGTTACTCGCACGCACCGGCATTTAGATAACGACCACCAAGACTCGACTACTAGGCATCATCTTGGCTTTGGTGTGCATCAACAAATAACCTCATTCTTTTACACTCAAATGGTTATAACCGAACACAATGGAGGACAGCCTACTGTGAAACTCGGAGTTGAGTTTTAACTGATCACTCACCTAAACGTTAGGTGATGATAATTGAATACCCCCTAACAAAACCGCCATTCAAAAATGAGCGGTTTTTTAATGTCTAGCTCATACTAATTAAAACGCCATCCTCATCAAAACGAAAAGTTTGGGCTGCATATTAAAATACCAATACGTCAATTTTTCCACGTATAAAAACGCCAATAAAATCGTCTTTTTGACTTATTTTATCTAAGTGTAATGTATTGTTATTTTATTAGACTATTTTGAAACATAACAAGAATTCTGACAGATCCTGACTAATCTCACAGTATAAGGACCTGCATATTTACGCAGACAGCACCAAGGATGCAGGTCGATTCGTAACCAATAGGATGTTGTTATGAAATCGATGATACTAAGCATCACATTTGCAACCATGCTCAGCAGTGTATATAGCCACAGCGATAGCTATTCCTCGCAAAGAAGTCTTGATGACATTATCTCCAACATGCTGCTGAAAAACACCATAGGGTTGCGTTATGGCTCCCCTAGCGGCAAACAAATTATCCCCATCAATACTAAAGAGTTTTATTTTCAGCATCGCCTGCACCCCATAACCGGCTCACTTATTACACCTGCATTTGAACTCAGTGTCAGCCAACTAAATGTTGGGGAAGAAAAAGGCTATGTGTACGGAATGGGACCGGCCATGAGCATTCCCATTGGTGGCTCCAATGGGAATTTGCATTTTACCGCCCACGGTAAAGTGCATTATTTAACAAGAGATGATTTCGGCAGAAAACAATACGGTGGCCCCATACACTGGACTTATGGCTTTGGCGTGAAAACAAACCTGACGATCAATACATTTGCCAGCTACATGTGGCAACACATGAGCAATGGGGATGTGTATGACTATAATCCTGCACTGGAAACACATACCGTGACACTAGGCATTAATTTTTAGGGATAACAACCTAGCATACAAAAATTATAAACCTCATTTGCACTTAAAACGCTAGCAGCACTTTTATGCGTTATCGGTAGAAGAGTACCTACACCTGACCTAAAGCTTTTTTACAACCCGCATTAATTAGAACAGCAAGCATATTGGATATTGCACACAATAGGCTAAGCAATCATTGAATTAAAGAAAGGCCAATTAATCTATCTAAACGACTATTTTAATAGTCGCGTGCAAGCACTCTCCCACAATAAGCAATAAACAATAAGCAATAAGCAATAATAAATAATAACGAATTGAATTCACTTATTTAAAATCAAACATACCATGGCTTTGCATGTATTCAATTATATTGTCGCAAGTAAAACGGAACTGACAGTAAAAGCTGCCATTAATTTGGCCGTGATCAAGCAAATAGGCACGAAAGCGATCTGAAAACTCAGCATCTGGTTTTTGAGGGTTTAACCAAAATTCTGCTAACGACTGCTGATCTGTCAGCCCAGGCATATTAAAAAATGCATTCCCCATCACTTTAACCGGGGCATCATGATAAAACGCTTGCAATGCAGTGGTACTATTGATCGTTACCACACCCTTGCACACTTTTAATAACGTCGGCAAATGCTGATCATGTATGTAAGTAACGTGTTCAGAAATACCTAAATCTTTTGCGAGTGTTTTAATATAAGCGGCATAATTTACATGCCCCCTATCCATCGGGTGGTGTTTAATTACCAAGCGCT
>JAWUXY010000129.1:0-10451 GCA_034111105.1 Bermanella sp.
CCGCCTTCGATCATTAAGAAGAAACCATCATCATCTTTAGACAAGATATCCAACGCTTTCATGGTCATGTCTTTTAACGATGGCTCGTCAGTACACTTAGCGCTTTGTGCACCGTTTTTACAATTGGTGTATTCGATGCCGTCATTCATGGCCGAATCATCAAACAAACCTAACAGCTTAGTGCCGTTGGCTGCCGCTAATTGTGCTTTAGTGAAAGCCAAACCGTAACCGGCCACTTGTGCTTCTTTAATAAGGTTACGATCATCTGAACGTTTTGATTTTTTAATAACATGAGTCGGTGCATTTAACTCAGCCGCCATGGCCGCAAAATCACCAGCCGGTACCCAATGACGTGAACCACCGCCTAGCATCACATCAACACCAACATTTAATAAGTCTTGTGCGATTTCGTTTTCATACGAACGATGTGGCTGATGCGCCGCAAAAGCCGCTGGTGTCGCGTGGGTTAAACGCGTATCAGAAATCAAACCCGTGGCTTTGCCCATGGCTTTGGCTTTTTCTAGAATGGTTTCGACTTTATTGCCGTTATCATCAAGGCCTACCGCTTCAGAGATTGAACCTTTACCCGTGGCTAGTTGAGTCGCTGAACACGCAGAGTCGACAACCAAGCTTGGATTCGCGCCCATAGGTGCGTTCATTGATAAACCTAAACGGCCGTTATCTGCAAATTTTTGCAAACCTGTCACTGTTGATGTTAATACAGAATTAGGGGCGCGACGGGCGTATTCTTCTAATAGGCCAACTTGCTGTGCGCCCATGCCATCACCGATCATTAAGATCACGTTTTTAACTTTGTTTTGTTCAACGACTTTAGGTTCTTCTATCTTTGGCTCTTCAATCTTTGGTTCATCAACTGCAGGCTCAGTATTTGGCTTACTATTACTGCTTGAACCGCATGCGGTTAAAAAAGAGCACGTCACCAGCACGGCTAACACATTTTTGGTTGGCGTAAATTTCATTGCGCATTCCTTTTATTGTTTCAGATTCGTTACAGTTTGAATCACTGATGATGGGCAGTATGGGGGGCAAATATTACAGTTTTCTTAAAATTGCATGGTCGTTCAATATAAAATGAAAAAATATATGAAATCAGTGCCTTATGATCACTTATTCGGCCACATTAAGTGTCTTATTAAGCCTAATACTTTGACAATTAACCTAAATGCAATATCACTGTCATATGATAGTATCGTTATCTTTTGAATAAACGAGGACAATATGCCTAAAGTCGGCATGGAAAAAATTAGGCGTGAACAGTTAATCAACGCCACCCTTGCAGCGATTGAAGAACACGGTTTTCATGGCACAACGGTTTCTGTTATCAGTAAAAAAGCCAACCTAAGCACGGGTATTATCAGCCATTATTTTGGTGATAAAGCCGGACTAATGGATGCCACCATGCGCTATTTATTAGAGCAACTGAAACAAGACCTACTGCAACACTTGCCTAACAGTATTGATCATCATGTTCGTTTAAATGCCATCATCGATGCCAACTTCACAAGTTTGCAACGCTCTAAACAAGCCGCCGTCACTTGGTTAGCGTTTTGGACGCAATCTATGCATTCACCACAACTGGCGCGCCTGCAACAAGTCAATGCAAAGCGTTTAATTTCAAACCTTAAATATTCGCTAAGGCATTTGATTCAAGCCGACAAAGTTGAATGGAGCGCCCAACTGATCGCAGCACAAATAGATGGCTACTGGTTACGTTGCGCCCTAAGCCACGAAGGTGACAACGCATACGCGGCCGCGGTTGAAACCTGTAAAACCTCAATTGCCAATATTATTCGTGATCACGCTGTTCAAACCGCTTAAATTTGCACGCTGCCTGCCCACTTTATACTGGGTGTAGTGTGCATACGCGAACAGCTTTACGACCCCGCATGACTTGAAATGGCTAATTTAACAATTGCATTTAGTCTGTTCTCGCCTAAATACGGCCATAACTTATATTTGATTAGCCATTCAATATAAATTAAGCAATTCGTCATATTTAATCTCTACTCTGCATTGGCAGTCTCACCAATAATAAAGAGAGAGCCCACCATGAAAACCCAGCGACCACATTCGTTTGCGCCTACGTTTACGAGAATAACCGTACTCAGCGGCTTGCTTGGCGCATTGAGCCAAACCACCTTCGCCGCCCCCGAAGTTCACTTCGAGCAATGCCAACAACCTTTTACATACAAAGATAACCAATACGTAGGAACCACCAACCGCGACCACATTGGCGGCCAGTGGTGTTATTTAAAAACGCCCATTAATGGCAGCAATTGGGGTAACGTACGTGAAGAAACCATTCCTCAACAAACCACGGTTTCAGGTAATAAATGTGCGACGTCTAGCTCTTATAAACTAGAAAAATTCAACGGTTGCAGCACCCGCGACAACGATGACTTTTGGTGTTACACCGAAGGCAATGGTAAAAACTGGGAAAACTGCAATGTAAATAGCCAACCCAACGAACTGCTTTCACACGCGCAACCACAACCAAGCGACCTGATCGAAAAAATTGCCGTGGGTTCGTGCTTTAAAGTACAAGGCACCATGGGCCAAGCCATGAGTCGCATTATTGAAAGCAAACCGGATTTATTTATGTGGCTAGGTGACAACATATACGCCGACACCACTAACATGACCACCATGCAAAACAAGTACGACACTAAAAAACGCAACACCGATTACCAACGTTTTTTAGAGGCCCAAATTCCGGTACTGGCCACTTGGGATGACCACGACTTTGGTGCCAACAACGCAGGCAACAACTACAGCAAACGCGAAGAAAGCCAGCAGCAGTTTTTACGTCACTTTGATATTCCAAGCAATGATGTACGCTACAAGCAGCAAGACGGCATTTACAGTGCAACCATTCAAGGGCCAAGTGGTAAACAAGTGCACTCCATCATGTTAGATGCGCGTTACTTCCGCTCGCCTACGTTTAGCAGTTATGGCACGTGCCAAGGTGACAACTCCACCGTATTAGGTGATGCACAATGGGCATGGTTAGAACAAGAACTGGCAAAACCGTCTGAAATTAAAATTATTGCATCGGGCATTCAAGTATTGCCACCACTGCACCGCGCCCGTAATTTAAACAGTTATTGCGCATACGGTAACGGCCAACAATTTAATACGGCGGTGAACAACCTAAACGAAAGTAATGATTCCGGCACCAGTTACGAATCATGGGCTGAAATGCCACAGCAACGAGAAAAACTATTGCGCCTAGCGCAACAAGCCATCAACACAGGCAAAACCAAACAGATTATTTTTGTTAGTGGTGACCAACACTGGGGCGAGCTACTTGAAAAAACCATACCCGCCAGCAACCAGCACGGCGCTCAAGCAACGGTTTACGAGATCACCGCATCCGGTTTTGGCCAAAACTGGCGCTACGATGTACCCAACCCAAACCGCCTAAACATCTATGCCGACAACCAAGGCAACGGCCAATACAACCAAGCGTGTCAATTGCCGTTTAAATACGCGGGCATTACTTACGACAGTTGCATCACTCGTGATAACAGCGCCCCATGGTGTTACACCCAACTAGACAGCAACGGCAAAGGCATTGAAGACGCATGGGGCAACTGCGCACCCGAAGGCGCAAGCATCCCAACAGGTAAAGTGGGTAAAGTGCCGAGCAACCTAGGCAGCGTATCCACCGCCGACCGTCATATCATAAATAAATCTGGCAGCAACTACGGGCAAATTGATATTGATTGGGCTAACAGCACGATTAAATTATCACTGCAAACAGAAAGCGAAGAGATTGTTTCGACGATCATTACGTTTTAAAAAGTAACAAAATTAAGATATGGGCTCCTACTCAAGGACTGCGTTCTATTAGCATGTCCTTTGGGTAGGCAGTGACGGTAGCGGCTTAATCACAATCACGTCTTCTAGCCACACCGTCTTTCCCACGAAGGATCGTCATCCCCGAGTGTTGTTATCGGTGAAGACGGCCCAACCCTTACCGGCAATATTTCCAAGTATTCATGACCAACCACCTCTTTCGTTATGAGATAGCAGAAACTCGTGAAGGCGCTTACATATCAAACGCCCCGTAAGTACATCAGCGCTTTTAACACTCGATTGAATTGAATTGAATGCATTACGAGGTGATGGGTGGCAGCGCCTTAACTAAAAGTAAGACCTCATTTGTAATGCTTATTAGTTCTTTAAGCAGTTGAGGGTTGACCTCTAGATGCCCTTCATACTCGGCTAAATTTCGCGCTTTATGACAATTATCAAGTACACGCCACTTTGCACGATCAAGTCCTAATGTATGCTGCAAACATTGAAACACCAAATAGCGACTATCACTACGATAGCCATGCCAGCGCAATGCCGCTAACGATAAAGCATGGGCCGCGCCATATGCCAAGGAAAACTGGCTGTCTTCACTTAAGCCTTGTATTCGAGCATCGCTTAATTTAATTTCAGCTGCGCGCAACATACCTGCAAACTCTTTTGCATCGGCCGCTTCATTTTTTAATTGCTGTATTTTGACTAGGTTATCCAGCTCTAGCATTGGGCTTCCTAGTGGTTAAGTTGTCGTTAATCACTTTTCTCTTCTAACAAATTAATTTTGGCTTGCGCCATCACCTTACTTAAAAAACCTTGGCCATCTGCTAAACGTTGTGACAATTCTTGTGGCGAATAAATGGTCGGATTCACGGGCCGCTGCAGCTGAGTTTCAGCAGGCTCTAACAGTGCCATAATTTCGCTATAACTTAAATCATCACCGACCAACATCACATCCACATCACTGCCGGCATGATCTTCACCTTTTGCCACCGAGCCATAAATAAACGCCTGCTCTAACTTTGGCATAATGCTTAACAAAGCTGACTGCAAAACCCCTCGCACTCCAAAGGTTTTTTTCACAATTGCGATTAATTCATTAAATACTGGCGCGGCTTTATTCGCTTGATAGTGATTTTGATTCCCCTGTTTCGTTACCACAAGCAAACCCGCAGCCGCTAGATTACTCAGTTCACGGCTGATGGCACCTTTGCCCATATCAGCAATGCGCACCACTTCATTTAAATAAAAGCTTTTATCTGGCTGAGTAAACAGCAATGCCAACACCTTTTGCTGCGCCTTGGTGAACAAGGCATCCCCTATACTGGTATTCATATCATCCGACCAAAAGACCCAATTTGGGTACTATAGGTCCCAATTTGGGTCCTGTCTAGTTTTAAACCATATGCCAATAAACTACACCTCAAGAAAAAACGACGCCTGCGCCACCGGCTGCCCATTCATCAGCACCTCAAGTTTTTGTGTGCCCGTATAATAGCGTCGCGTGGTAATGGCTTTAATGGCGTGTGTTTTTTGCACACTCACTGATTGGCCAGACTCTAAACGAAGTGTTTTCAATTTAAATACTTTGGCTGAGGTTTTGCCGTTGGCTTTCATAAAATGCAGCGCAAAATCCACCACCAAAGACTGAGGCTCATTCGTCGCGGATTCAAACGACAAGTCAAACGTTAAGCTATCACCCAGTACGAGGTGATCAGCCGATAATGTTAAATTAAGGCCTTTAACCTTAACCACTTTACTGTGCCCCAATAACTCAAACACATCAGGGTGCCCCGCTTTTACCAAGCTGCGGGTGGCGTGTTTAATGAGCCACTTTACATTATCATCACTGTTTGGGTACCACGCCTTGCATTGATCAATCACCACGTGCGGATGGTCTTTGCTTATATCATTAAGGTGGTTCGCCACCGAACGCCTTACGTACAAACTCTCGTCATTTTTTAATACATCAAGCCAACGCAAATTATCGCTAGGGTCTTTAATATACGGTTTTAACTGCATCCCCCAAGGCAAGCGGGGCCGCGTGCCCTCCGAGACTAAACGCCGTACCTGTGCACTCTCATCTTTTACCCAGGTTTTAAAATGCTGATGACACAACTTAGGGTGTTTAAGCAAAAACGGGCGAATCGCAAATTCTGCCGAAAATAAATGGGTTAATTCACGCAGTGCAGGCAACGCAACATCGGGGCTATCTACCCCATACTCCCCGATATAATCAATAATGGGCCATGCGGCAAAGCCCCGCAGTGGGTCATCAGGGTTACCAGCATCCCAAACGCTAGGCAGCTCAAGTAAACACTTAACGGCTTGATCAAACTCAACCGGCAAAAACTGATGCAGGGTTTCAATAACATGCTGAACACGCTCTTTTAATTCGAGTGATTCAAGTGGTTTTTTTGCCGCTTTAATAAACGCCTTACAATCAAATGTATTTTGCAGGGTACGTGTTTGAGCAAGTGCTTGGCTTATGCGCTTAATCGCGGGCAAGCCAAGGCCGTTCTTCATGAGTTCCATAATTGGGTTCTGTTTTTGTTAGATTCAAGAAATAATAACAAGTTCTAGTGACAGGGTGTGGCAGGAGTGATGCTGCTCATTAAAGACATTATTCGATTTATCAAATCTAACGTGGGACAAATAGATGTTGCAGGTATGGCTAACGTATCCGCTAAGTCCGTTGTTCACTTCAAACAATCAAAAACAGACATCAACTAACGATACTCATCCCAAAAACCCTCATCTTGAATATGCCCCACCCAACTACGAGGATAAACATGAGCCGCCATCCGCACAAACACAGGGGATAATACCGTTTGCCCTGCACCCACCACAATTTCAACCGCCGGTTTTAAACGCCTAGAAAGAAGACCACCCATGACCATTTCGTTGTATGAATCCATCACATACACACCCGGCGTCAGGTTATCCATAATTTCAACCCGTTTGCCTACTTTAAAATCCATCAAAGACTTATGCACCTGACCTGTCTTTTGATTTTTAAGCAGCACCTCAATCCCAATTGAAGTGTTAGAGCGTTTACCCATGAACTGCTCAGCAAATACAGGAAAAGCGATTTGGCCAACGGCGTTAGATTCAGGCTGCGCTTGGTTCTCAAACTGGGAGCCAACAGAGCAACCCGCAATAAACACCAATATACATAAAGCGCTTAATAGTTTTGAAAGCTTCATTGATCAATCCATTAATATGAGTATTAAAAATAACGACCAAGTATACACAACTGTACGAGCTCGGCGTGCCCCTTTTGGGTATGGTTGCAAGCGATAAACTCAATATCACTCACAGGGGCATTCGTCGGTAAATCCAAGCACTTAGCCAAAGAAGAACGCACCGACTCCGCATTTAAAAATTCCTCTTCAATGGCTGATGAACAAAGCACATTCTGCACAAGGTATTCAATAGCGTCTATTCATCGGCTAACGCACCCGCCTGTAATAGTAAGGCCTGTAGCTGGGATTCAGTTTGATTGATAAGTGCTGTCATTTGCTCATCAGACCAAGTCAAACTAGGGCAGTCCGTTTGCTGCCATATCCATTTATTGCATCTGACTTTCCTGACCCAAAAGACCGTGAGCCGAATAGCATCCCTTATTCGGCTCATATATTAAACCTGCAAGAGTACCCAATATTACAAAAGCCAATTACGAAAGCTAATTACGAAAAGGGTCATACTTGATACATGACTATTCTAACAGTGTGAAGGCGCTGGGCAGCTCATCCACGTCAATCATAGACACCCTCCCCCATGCGCTTAACCGCGGGCAGGCCAAGGCCGTTTTCATTAGTGCCATAATTGGGTTCTGTTTTTAATCGATGCTAAAGAAGATAGCAGGCTCTACTGACTGCGGGTGCAGGAGTGGTGCATGAGGCGCGATAACACAAACAAGTAATACACAGGAGAATTATGCCCACTGATTTTGCACCCATAAAGTGGACACCTAGGCCTCACTGAATCGAGGTCCAACATACCTAAAATACCGTTCAGTAAGAAACAAAAAGGAAGAGCAAATAATCTGACCCACAGCATAGACTTCCAGAGAGCAATTACATCCTCACTCTTCCTGCTATATCATGCTGTACAAACATAATAAGCTTTCAAGAATGATCACTATTTACCCCAGTATGATCAGGCTTCGTATTAAGCAGCTTAATAATTTTAGATTCATCTGCTAGCAAATCCATACGAAGATGCGTGCGCTCAACCTTCTCGCCCTGATTTAACTGAAAGTCGGTAAAAGAAAAAATATACTCTTTGCCCTGCTCAACTAAATGCTCATGACCTGACCCAGGCCGCAACAAAGAGACAAACTTTTTACTCTTATCAGACATGTACACCACGGTTGACCGGGTCACAAACCGAGAGATCACCTTAGCCCTATCACACGAACCATATATACTTCTCACAACATCGCCATAAGCAATCGTCGCTTTAGACAACTGATGTTTTGAATCATCTTTAAAGTGATAAAAACGCTCTTCACTTTCCACGCGGTTTACTTTAATCACACATACAGTGGTGATCGTATTTGTCAGATCCTCATACGTTTGAGGATGAACCCGAGAAGCAAAAGAAGCGCTAACAAACATCATCAGCACAAGGGTGGTAACAAAAATTTTAATCATAAAATCGTCCCTAAAATAATTAATCAATAGAAGTGATAACCGTAGAGTAACAAAGTAAAAAATATAACGCCTTGCTGTATATAGACACCCGTCACATACAATAAATCCCCTACTCACCATGACACTTTTTGAAAGTGACTGCCCCACCCTACCCACTGAGCAAAACCTCACAGTATAGAACCCTAGCATGCCCCTAAGGCCCATGGTGAACCGCCCCATCACCGTACGAGCGCGCCTAGCAAAGCACTTTGGCTACACCCCAATCAAGTACGAGGGTGCCCCGCGCCCGATCAAGCCCAACTCAACTAAACCCACAAACCTAATACCAAATCATTAAAATTTCTAAAGCATTCGTCTTACCCTTGACTGCAATACTCATACTTAATTAGTAATAATTTGAATGCATTGACCAAATATACCCCATCTTTATTCGTACTCATTATTAGCTTGCTTGCGTTTAATTCAAGCCAAGCCGCCACCTTTTCACAAGCAAAAAAGCAACTAGCAACCATGTACAAAGGCCAGCACCAAACCAGCTTTTACTGCGGCTGCGATTTCAATTACCAGTGCAAAGAACTAAAGCCCGACCTAAACAGCTGCCGCTACCAAGTACGCAAACAAAAAAAGCGCATCACGAATAGAGTGGGAACACATCATGCCGCATAGGCCTTTGGCCACCAACGCCAATGCTGGCAACAAGGCCGCCGCAAAGCCTGCAAACGTGACCCCGTGTTTAAACAGATGGGAGGCGACATGCACAACCTAGTGCCCGCCATAGGCAAAGTAAACGGCGACCGATCAAACTACCGCTTTAGCCAATGAAATGGGCTACCCACCCAATATGGCCAATGCGACATGGTGGTAGGCTTTAAAAACAAACAAGTTCAACCCCCACAACACAGCAAGGGCGCCATAGCCCGCACCTACTTTTACATGGCATAACGCTACAAATTAAAACTGTCTAAAAAAGATAAAAAACTGTTTACCGTATGGAACAAGCAAAACCCACCAACAAGATGGGAATGCAAAAGAAATGAAATGATTAAGAAAAAACAAGGGAATGGGAATCGGTTTATAAAGGGCTGTTAAGTTTCGAACTCTATGAATGCCAGCGCAATGAGCTGATCGAAAAAGTACAGGGTAATAAGAATGCGTTTGTGGATGAGCGTGTTTAAGCACTCCAGTTCTGACTTAACGCTTCGGCATGCGGATGAAAAACCAATATCAGCCAGCTTAATGCAAACAACAGCGTTTGAACTTTTTACCACTGCCACACGGGCAAAGCTCGTTACGACCCACACTAGCATTGACGGTGATAGGGCGATTAACCTGCCCCTCATCGGCAGAACGTTGCGCCAGCCAGTAAGCGTGTAGCGTACGCACAGCAGGCTCGATATCAGCCACTGAAGCTTGATGCTCTTCAAAATCTAAACGGCCTAAATTCTCATCTAAACCGTGAATCGAAATGGCACCTAAACAAACATCAAGCGCTTCTGGCAGCTCTGGCCACTGACCAAGCGTCACCGCTGCCATATAGCCAAAACACCAATCCTCAACCATAAATACATCTTTATTATCTACATCGTTAATCACAAATAATGCGCTGTACTCTTGTGGCGCGTCCATTAGTAACGTTGAATTTTGATTCATCAACCTTATAACCAGCTCCATAAATTCTTGCAGCTGAGATTCATTTTCCCATTTTGGCTCGCGTCCTTGACCACCCCACAACATAGGATACCAAGCACTGGGCATAATGACCTCTGGCCCTGAAACAATGCCAGTTAAAAACCCATCTAGCTCTGATACCGATAGAATGGAATCGTCATTACCGTATTTTAATAAAATGTCATCAAGCTGATCTAGCTCAGCTGATGTTAAAGGACTGGTGTTCATTAATATGACTCGCAATAAGTGTCAGATAACTGAATGATGGATTTTAACCTTGAATGATGGCCGCAT
>JAWUXY010000130.1:0-57521 GCA_034111105.1 Bermanella sp.
AATTCTTCGTTGTATCGTTCACCAGCCATAATGGCCTCCTCTTTAAGTACATTATATAGTTAAAGAGTGTCTAGTGAACTAGGGGCGATTCAGTGGTCAAAATATATAAGCAGAGTTTACAAACTATATGTAGAGTTTACAAATAGCCTGAAGGACACGTATTTACTCGTATATCTACAAGGTATAATTAATTACCAGTACTTACGAACAAATAACATATCAAGCTAATTAGTAATTACTAACCTTAAAGCCCTTTAAAACAGTCCGATATTAGTTTGCAAACTTTATTATTATATTTTTACTGAATTTGTAAACTTTATTATCATTCCACATCTAAACATTAAAATTTATAAATAAAAAAACCCAGCAATAGCTGGGCTAGGCAAAGCACGACTTGTGCAAACGTGCATCCTGCACTTAGAGGGTTGTTACTGGAGTAACTCGGTTACAAATACACTTTGTGTGTATTTCAAATTCTTTTCAGCATCAAGTATTGATTAAAGTTGATTATCGCCTTTATGCTTAGCAATATCATTTTTAATAAAACGATAAACACCACCAAAAAAAGCAATGGTCAACGCAACAATGATAAGCCCTGATATTACATATTCATCGATATACATGGCGTCACCTCAAAAGTCATTAATGTTTACGCTTTTACAATAGCAACGCGTTGAGATTAAAAATTGACCTGTATCAATGCACCTAAAACCTAACAATAACAGCGAATAAAAAGCTGATATAGATCAACTTTACGAGCTGACCTCCTTCTCTAAGTTATTATTCTTAGCTGTCACCATGGCAGCCAGCTTAATAATCACCTGATCTTTAAATTTTTCTCGTATATCCGAATTAAGCGCGCCCAGTAAACGTCTATCGACTTTCAATAATATACATACTTCATTCGCAACCACATTGGATGTGCGCGGTGTATTTTGGATAAACGATATCTCACCAAAAAAATCACCTGGGCCGACCTCCGCTAACGGCTTCTCATTCCCATCCAGTAGAACGTTTGCAGTGCCACTTAATAGAATAAAAAAAGCCGTATCTAGTGTATTTTGTTCGATGATGTACTCATTTTCTTGCGCCACATAAAAGGACGCGTCTGTATCGATCACTTTTTCTTTTTCGAGAGGCGTAAAGCGGTTAAAAAAAGGCACTTTATTAAGGATCAACAATATCCTACCGCGCCCTAAAGTGGTGATCCTTTTCATTCCCCATTCCCCTCTATCTAAGTAAATAAATTGTTATTAACCTAGCTTAGCTCACCAGTACAGAACACGAGCGATAATTCAATTCACTGCTAGACTGAAAGGCAACAGGATGTTTCTTTCAACTCACCGAATTTTTATATCATGAAGACATTAACGCTACTTTTACTAGCAGCTTTAGGTATAACCATGGCATTTAATGGGTATGCGCAAGATGCTAATGAGCCTCAGAGTACCGACTTATCACCTGAGCAAACAGAAGCGGCTAGAATGGAAGCCCTCACCGTTCTCATAAAACGCCAGCAATATCCGCAAGCTTATGAACTGGCAAGCCGCATGTTAGAAGCAAAAGAGGGTTTGCCAAAATTTGATTTCCAATACGGTATGGCCGCCGTTGAAAGTGGTCATTATGACCAAGCTCTATTTGCATTTGAACGCTTAGTTTTAGGGTTTCCCAATCAATCTCGCTACCGTCTTGAGTTAGCTCGTACTCACTTTTATTTACGTAACCTTGTACGTGCTGAAGTCGAGTTCAATAATGTTCTCAAACAAAATCCTCCTGAACCCGTTAAAAAGAATGTCATGATATTTATTGATCGAATTGCAGATTTAAAACGCAGTGTTGAGTCTAAATTCATGTTTGTCGTGGATCTTGGTGGTGGTTATGACAGCAATATAAACAGTGCAACCAGTGAAAAGGAATTACCAAAAGAAGAGCTTATTTTCCCTGTCGATATTTCACTGGATGACGCCAGTCGTGAAACCGGCAGCGCTTATTGGAGTGCGTTAGCTCATATGGCATATATTAGCCCACTCACAAAAACCAGCGCATTTGATGTCCGCTTTGTCGCCTCAAATCGGAGTAATTCTGAAACCCCGATTTATGACTTAACCACAGCCATGGCGGAAGCAGGTTACAGTTTTTTCACTGGCCCCGTTAAATGGCGCGGTGCCGGACGTTATCAATATGTACAACTTGATGGTGACGAATTATTAAATAGCCAATCACTCATCGGACAAGCTAATTGGATATTAACTAAAGGGTCAAACATTGGGTTTGGTATCAACTACGGTATGTCCAACTACCCAGAAGATGACGATGGCGACATCACTCAGCAACAATTCAATTTGTCATACGCCAGCGCCCCTAAAAAAGACAACTGGAAACTCACGCTTATCTTTGGCAGCGACAGTGCCGATGAAAATAGCAATGAACACAATGGTAAAACCTACCAAGGTTTTTCCTACCAAAGTACATCACTAACAAGCCAGCGTGCCAGTCGCTATTGGATGTTTAGCGTATTAAGTAACGAATACGATGCCATCAATAGCGCGCTCTATAGCAAGTTACGTAAAGATCAAAATGCCACCCTTGGTATCGGCTGGCGTTATAGCTTTAGCTCTCACTTAAGCTTTAGAAATGATTACAGCTTCACATACAACGACAGCACGTTAGAAGCAAACACCTATCAACGAGGCAAGGCTGAGATAGGCCTGTCTTATAGTTTTTAATCCAAAGTTGACGGCTCAACTTTGGGGGAGGAAGTATGACACTCATCAAACACATCAGCCTAGTATTTGGTTTAGTTGCATTACTCACACAACCTAGCTGGGGTGCGGCTTTAGCTGGGCATGTTATTTTGACCAAGGGCAGTGTCACAGCCGCCACACAAGATGGTGAAAATAGAACGTTGAAACGCCGCTCACAAATATTTAATGGCGACATTATAAAGACAGGTCCCGCCGGCTCGGTTCAAATCCGTTTTGTAGATAAAGCATTGATGACCATCAAAGCAAGCAGTGAAATGAATATTGAAAGCTACCTGCTGTCCCAACAAGGTAATGACGAGCAAAAAGAGCAAGTCATCATGAGCTTGGTAAAAGGCGGCTTTCGCACGATCACAGGCACAATAGGCAAAGGCGATAAGAATGCTTACAAAGTTAATACACCCGCAGCGTCTATCGGTATTCGTGGCACCAATTACGAAGTACAACAAGAAAGCGATGGTGGGTTTGTCATGGGTGTTTACAGTGGTGGCATCCAAGTGGAAAACGAATCCGGCACCATTGAATTAGGTGAAGGCGCTGATTTTAATTTTACGCGAGTCAAACCCAAGTCGTCACCTAAAGGCTTGTTAGCCCCACCGGCTTCATTAGCGGCAAACACCGCAACCGAACAAAGTGAAGACGAAAGCAAACAAACAGCCGACAACAAGACACAAGAAGAAGGCGATGATAGCAGTAGCGAAGATAACGAAACGGCTGAGAATAATGATGCACCAAAAGAAAATACAAACAGCGAATCACTTTCTGATTTTGCGAGTACTGTAACAAATGTCAATAGTGACATCAGCAACGCCATTGACAACAAACTCACGACGACAATACAAAATACGGCAGATAAAGTTGAAGAGGAACTTATAGACCAAGGCGTCATCGGTACATTTGATTTTAAAGACCCTTACAAAGGCATTGATACAACCAATACTAACAACCCGTTTGATAAAAACATTATATCTGATCAGCAATATGCCTTAGCAGAAAGTGGCCGAATTGGTTTAATTGCCGTGCCAGTTAATTTTAATTTTGGTGCAGAAGGCACGCCGGATGTGCCACTTGCTGAGGCAATGCTGGCTTCTGCGAAAACGATCAATGCCAGTAATATTGGCAATATAAATTATACGGGGTCAAACACAAAAATTAGTATTAACTATGATGTTTTAACCCCTGTAATCACCAACGGTGTCACCACTTATGTAAAAGAAGAATACCGTATTGAAATTCCCGTCGATACACAAATTGAGTTTGTTAGTGAGCTTATGAACACCTTCGATGATTCTTACAACACAAATATTAAAGTTTTTAAAGAAACTGAAAACGGCAGTGTTGATGTCACAAGCTCTGTCAGTGCGCACATCAACTATCAATTAATCGACGAAAGTGCAACGGGTGAATATACACTATCAATCACATCGGCAGCTAATTCTGGTGATTTCGTCTCAGAGATTGAGCTTGATATTCACTCTAGTAATACCAGTTTAGAGCAAAGTTTATATGCTCAAATTGGCAGTGCAGATACAAGCTCTGATGAGGAGTGGCGCTCCTCATCAGAAATAGAACTGATCATTGCAAATGGTTCTTGGGACGCCACCGGTAACAAGCCCATCATGCTAGAAATGGAAAGTGACGATGACGGAAATCGAATTGCCGTCATACGCAAACCCACCGAAAGCAATAAAACAGCGTCATCTTTACTTGAGTATTCTGATGTGGATTTATTTGGGCAAATCATTCCAGCAACCTGTGGTAGCGGTGAGTCCGGCAATCCCAAACCTTGTGATATTCAAGTAGAGAATGCAGGCGGTCGTAGTAATATTAGCTGGGGCATTTGGTTTACGGAACCCGGCGAAGGCATTTTATTTGATGAAATTAACGAAGATGGCACAACTGAAAGTCACACTGAAAATGAAATCCTAGCCTTCTGGATTGCGGCCGAGCGGGCTGATATTAATCAACTCACAGGCAGTGCATCATTTAGTGCAACCAACCTCGATTGCACAAATGCATCACAATGTATCGGCTTTGCAGATGATGGCTTTGTTAGAGACTTAAATGCTCAGTTTGATGTGAATTTCAACAGTGGTGCGATTACCAATGGTAATCTAAATCTGCAAACCGCAACCGATTTAGATTCCGCGGCAATATCGACATGGGATGTGAATTTTTCAGGTTCAATGATGAAGGACGGCGTTAAGCACCCTGAGTTTTCAACCGAAAGCCTAAACGGAAAAATTAACGGCACAGATGCGAATATCGTTGGTAACATTGGTGGTATTTTTGTAAAACCAGGTGATAAATTCGCAGGGGCTTACAACTTAGGAGCAATTGATTCAGCAGGTGAAGATCACAAACATGCGGCAGGTGTGTTCACTATGGATAAAAAATAGAGTTCAAACACAATAAAAAAGGGCTAAATTTAATCATTAAATTCAGCCCTTTTTTTATTACTGATTTTTATAGCTCAAAGTCTCGATTTCGAACTTGAGCAACTTCACATGTTTTATTCGTACAGTTCTCTAAGGTATAACCTGAAGGGTTAATACTTAAAATACCAAATCCTTTTTTCTTTGTACTTGAAACCACATAATGCGGCAACTGCACACCCGTTAATTGCCAGTAATCAAAGCTATGCTCATGACCATGCACACCTAAATCAACGCCCATATCTTTTAATTCTTGGCTCAGAGTTAGCTCAAAGTCCCAAGGTGGTATGTGACTGAATACCATAGTGTAATCGCGCGTTTCATCCCCTTGCGTTTCTTGTGCTAACCAATCACGGTCCGGTACATTTTCAAATTCATATTTATTGTCATTGTAAGCAATAAACTTACTATTTTGATACGTAAAGCTATAATCTTCTGGGCCAAATACTTTTGCCCAAATGTCTTTACCAAACGCCAACGCATCATGATTACCAATAACCGCAAAAATAGGTTGTTTGGCTTTTTCCATTACTTTACACACCCATTCGTACTCAGCTTTAACACCGGTATCCGCTAGGTCACCCGTTAATAAAATAAAATCCACTTCAGGTAAGGTGTTCACATGTTTAATAATATCGTCAAATGTACCAGGATATTGTTGCGGGTCACTTATTATGGCTACTTGATAAGTATCACGTTCACCGACTTGCGCTTCGTACTCTTTTAAACGTTTGATATTGGCATCAATCGAAACACGATTAGAGCAATCAGCATCAGTGGACCAAGGACTCACTTCATAATCACAACCAGTTAGTACAAAAACAAATACTAACAAAAATGTAAATTTCGCTTTTAGCGCTTTCATATTAAAAAACATAACGTGCTCCAAATCCCCAGTTTGCTATTCCCTCTAAACCTAGGTAATCATAATTGTCGTTAAAAAATTCAGGTTCTCTCACATAACCAATTAAGCCTACATCTAAAATAGACATATCAAAATACGCATTTAATTGAGGGGTCACTTGCAGGGATGCTTGGTAATTAAACACGATGCGAAACGCGGTTGGCGTGTAATACCCTTCTGGGTACTTATCTGGTAATTGTAAAAACAAATCAGAATGGTCACCTATTAATAAGCCCGTGCCCACACTAAACGGCTTAAACGCCATGCCCGCAATATCCCACGATGCGCTATGGTCATAACGATAACGCAATGAATACAACATCATTTCTCTATGGTAAGAAAGCTTAGGCACATAGCCGACACCCACCATCACATTGTGACGCTCGGCAAAAACAGCCCCATATGATGCATGCACAAGACCCATTAATGAACCGGACTGCACATCTAAATACCCACTGTCTTCATCATCAGCCCATGCGCCTACTGCACTGAATAAACTTACGATAAATACAACTGCTCGCCTAAACGACACAACAACCTCTCTTAATACTGGCGTTAACAGATACCAATCTGTTCGTTAGGTGCATTAAATCGAAATACGTTCCTATAAACTAGTCAGTTAATTGGAACAATAAGATCTAGTTTTTACATGCAAATAGACATACGAGCCTGAAGCCCTTGATTTAACTGGCTTCTAACCGAAACAGAACAAAGCTTGAGACTGTCCCATATTTAGAACAAAAAGTTGTCTAATGCTTTTGTCTTGCCACTAGTCATAAAAGGAGTGAACTCTTTCACTCTTTATTGCGTAAGTAGTCTGGCCACTCAGAAAAAGCGTTTTTCAATTTAATGTAAAGAAGGAGGCCTTATGGCTCATTACACAGCACCATTGAATGACATGAACTTTGTATTATTTGATGTTTTAAAAGCACAAGATTTAAGCCAATGCCCAGGATTTGAAGACGCAAACGAAGAAATGATTCGTGCCGTATTAGACGAAGCGGCAAAACTTGCTGAGAACGTTTTACAACCGATTAACCAATCTGGTGATATTGAAGGTTGCCATTACGACCCTGAAACAAAAGCCGTCACCACGCCTAAAGGTTTTAAAGAGGCATATAAAACCTTTGCACAAGGAGGCTGGTCTGGTTTATCAGCGTCTCCTGAATACGGCGGCCAAGGCCTACCACATTTGCTAAAAATCGTAGTAGATGAGATGGCTTGTTCGACCAATTTATCCATGGGTATGTATCCGGGGTTAAGCCACGGTGCCATTGATGCACTGACGTTACATGCAAGCGATGAATTAAAAGATAAATACTTACCCAACTTAATTTCTGGTGAGTGGACTGGCACCATGTGCTTGACCGAACCACAGTGTGGTACAGACCTTGGTCTGATTCGCACAAAAGCCGACCCTCAAGCCGATGGCAGTTATAACATAACCGGCACCAAAATTTGGATCACTGGTGGTGAACATGACATGGTGGATAACATCGTTCACCTAGTACTGGCTAAGCTACCGGGCGCACCTGATTCCAGTAAAGGTATTTCATTATTCTTGGTACCTAAGTTTTTAGAGGACGGCACTCGCAACCCTGCTTTTTGTGGCGGCCTTGAACATAAGATGGGCATCAAAGCATCCGCTACCTGTGTGATGAATTTTGAAGACGCAAAAGGTTGGTTGATCGGTGAAGAGAATGAAGGCCTTAAATGCATGTTCACTATGATGAACTCGGCACGTATTATGGTCGGCATTCAAGGGTTAGGCTTAGCTGAAAAAGCGTATCAAATCAGTTTAGGTTTTGCCAAAGAACGATTGCAGTCCCGTTCACTTTCTGGCACACAAAACCCAGAGGCCAAAGCAGACCCAATCATCGTTCACCCAGATGTGCGTCGTATGTTAACTCAGCAAAAAGTGTTTGTGGAAGGCGCGCGCTGTATGGCCTATTGGACGGGGTTACACCTTGATTTATCCGAACACCACGAAGACGAAAAGGTTCGTGAAGAGTCCGATGACATCGTACAAATCATGACGCCAATCGTAAAAGCATACTTAACAGACGAAGGTTATTTCTCAACTGACCAAGCGTTACAAAGCATGGGCGGTTCAGGCTTTACTCAAGACTGGGAAGTAGAACAGCTTTCACGCGACGGCCGAATTGCTCGTATTTATGAGGGCACCAATGGTATTCAATCGTTAGATTTAGTGGGCCGTAAACTCATGATCAAAGGTGGTCGTTTACCGCGCACCTACTTTAAAGTCATGACCGAAATGGTTGCAAAACTTTCTAATGAGTTGCATCAGGCACACTGTAAAGACTTACTGCAAACACTGCAGAATAGTTTAATGTGGTTAGCAGGCAACGCATCAAAAGACGCTGAGATTGCAGGTGCAGTGGCAACACCAATGCTAAAGCTATTCTCTTTAACCACAATGGGCGTTATGTGGTCTAACATGGCTAACATTGCACAAGTTGATTTAAATTCAGGCAAATACACTGAAGACTTTTATCAAGGCAAACTGAAAGCCGCTGATCATTTCTTTAGAGTAGCACAAGCACAAGCTGCGTTATTACAAGCTGACATTGAGGCGGGGAAAGATTCATTAATGAACTTCACTCAAGAACAATTCTAACCAATACGATGTCAAATAAAAAACCGTTATGGCTTTTGCCATAACGGTTTTTTTTTGCTACAAAATATTAATCAATTAGAGCTTTCAGCTGCTGAATCGATTGATGGTAAAGTTGTCGAGTGCGCTCCAGTGTTACACCAATTTGCGGGGCAATTTCTCGGAAGTTTTGTCCCTCATGAATACCCAAACCGTGATATAAGCGAACAATTTTTTGTTGACGATCAGGTAATTTAGACAACAACGTGAGCAGATATTGCTCATCACTTTTACTCGCGACTTCATTCATCGGCGTAGACTCGGAAGACGCTGGCGTTATCATGGTTTCCTCCAGGGTGAGTCCATCTTCAATAAATGGTTGATTCATTGAAAGCGACAAATTACCCACAGCTTGTGAGCCTCTGATGTGATCCTTATCAATACCGGTCACTTGCTGTAGCTGCGCAACACTGGGATACACTCCGTACGCTTTAAAGTACTCTTCTTTTGCTCGATCAAGTTTAAAAATGCGATCACTCACATTCGTTGGCAGTCGAACGACCGCACGTTTTTGTGTTAACACCCCTTTAATCGCTTGTTGTATCCACCAATAAGCATAAGTCGTAAAGCGAAAGCCTTTATGGATATTAAATTTGGACGCGGCTTTTAATAAACCCATCGCCCCTTCTTGAATGAGCTCTTCTGTATCAATTCCCTTGTCAGTATAACGTTTAGCAATATGCATGACTAAGCGCATGTTTGATTGCACTAAACGGTTTCGGTGATGCTCGTATTGCTTTTTTAATGATAGTGCATGTTGCTCTAATGAAAGATCAACGGTATCGGCCTCAGCTAGCAGTAAGTCAAACACGCTAGAGCGATCACACTTAAGCTTAACAAGACACAAAGATAGCGTTTTACAAGTGACGCTCTGCCCAAGTTTAATACTGGGAACATGCTGCGCCAGTAGCCACATATCATACTGAGTCAATAGTTCATCCAACACTGGGCCGGTTTGATATTGCTCTAAGAGCACGTCCATAACGTGCTCTAGAAAATGTTCTTTTACCAGTAAGGTTTGTGCAAGCTGCTCAATTGAATGGTCCATCGCGCACGCAATGTTACGCTCTTGCTCTGCACTCAAGATTTGTATATCGGGGTAGTGTTGAATTAAGCGGTTAACGTCATCTGATTGCATCGTATCACCTCTTTATAGCCTATATTTATATACGCTCAAAAAGGTGAAACGGATGTTAGAGATGCATGTTTGCAGCGAGGGTTTTAATATCGTCAAATACGAACGTTGGTTTAAGTGTCGCCAAGTCAACACCTTGGTTATAACCTTGCAATAGCGCAGCGCTATCGATTCCGGCTTGCTGAGCACAAATAATATCAGAGCGACTATCACCAACCATTAAACACTCGTTAGAGTTAATGTTCTGTGTTTCCATTATGTGCAACAAGGGCAAAGGATGTGGTTTTTTTTCAGCTAGACTATCGCCACCAAGTACACGTGCAAACAAATGCGCGATGCCCATTTTTATTAATAACTCAGGCACAAATTGAATGGGTTTATTGGTCAGTAACACCAATGTCTTATTTTGTTGATGCAACCCTGCCAGTAACGATTTAACCCCTGGATATAATTCGGTTTTTTGACCTAATAAACGATCATAGGACAATAAAAACTGTCGATGTAAGAGCGTAATATTGACATGGTTATTTTTATCAAGCTGATTAAGCGCTCGCTCAAGCAGTTTTAAAATACCATTCCCTACCCACTCTCTAACACTGGATTCACCTACCGTGCTGAAGCCCTTTGTGGTTAATGCATCGTTTAAGGCCAGAGCTAATTCCGGCACGCTATCGACCAGCGTGCCATCTAAATCAAAGATAATCGTATTATATTTATTGATATCAAGCATATAAAAAGCCCTGTGTATTTTTCACATTGGAAAAACCGTTGGGCGGTATCCCTATTTAAAATTAAGCCGTTGCTTTAGCAATTTCTGCACGCATGGCTTCAATCGTTGTTTGATAATCTGGTGCATTAAAAATAGCGGAACCAGCAACAAAGGTATCGGCACCCGCTGCTGCAATCTCACCAATGTTCTCAACTTTCACGCCGCCATCAATTTCTAAGCGAATATCAAAACCGGATGCATCGATTTTTGCACGAGCCGCTTTTAGTTTCTCGAGCGTATTAGGGATAAAGCTTTGACCACCAAAACCTGGGTTTACTGACATCAACAAAATCATGTCTAATTTATCCATCACATAATCTAAATAATGTAATGGTGTTGCAGGGTTAAAAACCAAACCAGCCTTACAGCCTGCTGCTTTGATTAACTGCAAAGAACGATCAACATGGTCAGACGCTTCAGGGTGAAAGGTAATGTACGTCGCGCCCGCTTCAGCGAAGTCGCCGATCATGCGGTCAACTGGGCTCACCATCAAATGAACATCGATAGGCGCGGTAACACCGTGATTGCGCAACGCTTTACACACCATTGGGCCGATTGTTAAGTTCGGCACATAGTGATTATCCATCACATCAAAGTGCACAATATCAGCACCTGCGGCTAATACGTTGTCCACTTCTTCACCAAGTCGGGCAAAGTCAGCAGATAATATCGACGGGGCGATTAACGGGGCTTTGTTCGATGCTGTACTCATACTTATCTCTCAAATATCACCAAGTGTGCAATGGCGGCCATTGTACCTAATTTCCACTTAATTGCCTGCATTCGTGTGTAACAAGGCCAGCTAAGTCAGTGCTTATTCACATTCTTATGACGATGACTTTGCTTTTAAATGGCAATTTGATTAACCTCCTGCTCCAGTGCCGCGGGGGCCGATAGACTGTTGATAAAATAAATGGCACCCCAATCGATAACAATAACATCACATTAAGAACATCGTTCTTATGACTAGGCTCAACTATGTATCTAATACGTGTTTCTTTGGCTTTTGTTTGCCTTGGTTTGATTTCTATTTCGTTAATTCCAATCGTTATCCTCAGACCGATGCACCGTAACAATATGGGGCTGGTATCCCAAACGTGTGGGCGCTTCATGCTGTGGTACTGGGGCGCTGATATCAAGATAGAGCACCCCGAGCGGCTATCTCCGCCAGAACCCTGTGTTTTGATTGCCAACCATCAAGACACCCACGATATTTTCTTTGCCGTTAACGCCATCAAACGCGGCACCGTAACACTTGGTAAATGGGAGCTGCTCTACTTACCTTTTATTGGCGGGTTATTTTATCTGGCCGGTAATATCGTGATTAAACGCAGCAATAAACAAAAAGCACAAAAAGCCTTAACCGTAGCCGCGAGCAAAATGAAGGAGGAAAAGTTATCCGTTTTAATTTTCCCCGAAGGTACTCGTAACTGGGGCAAACCTTTGCCGTTTAAACAGGGCGCATTTAAACTGGCCATTGAAGCTCAAGTGCCTATTCAGCCTGTTTGTTTTTCTTTACGCCATATCACAATGGACTTTAGAAAATGGTGCAGTGGTACGGTTAACGTAAAATGTTTAGAGCCGATTGATACGAAGGGATTAACAGAGAGTGACGCCGCCGAACTGGCAAGCCGCTGTCAGGCGTTGATTGAAGCTGAGTGTATTAAAATAAGCCAACCTAAACACTAAAAAACACGGTGAAGATCATGTTAAAACAAGCGGCTTGTTGATCCATATAATTTTGCTCGCCTGTAAGCAGACTCCTACTGTTTTAATAATTAAACATGCATGGAGCTGCTTGGTCTACCCACACAAAACAAGGTATCTGTGAGCGTTCAATTCATTGGGCGTTTTCTAATACTCTCTATACTTTACGCCTTACGTGATTTTTTTATTTTATCGTATGCGGTTTGAATTTCTTGGGTTTTTTCTTTAGCGATTCGCATCATTTCTTCTGGTAAACCTTTTGCTACCAGTTTATCTGGGTGATGCTGACTCATAAGACGGCGATATGCTTTTTTCAATTCGGCTTCAGTTGCATTTTCTGACACACCTAGCACACCATAGGCCACTTTTAACTCATTACCACTGTGCTGAAATTGATCATTGAAGCGTCCGCGAAATTGCTCCTGACTGGCACGCACTCGATTATGAATTAATTCAAACTGAAGCGCGCTCACACCTAGCGTTCGACAAACACGATCAAGAATATACTTCTCTTGCAGGCTTAATTGACCATCCGCATAAGCCATGCTCAGCAATATTTCTAAAAACATCTGAATTAATGAGCCACGATGGCCAACTGCGCGCATAAAATGCTGTAATTCTTTTTGCAAATCTAAATGCGGGCTTTTACCCTCATTAAAATACTCAATGGCCTCAAGACGCTGCTCTTCATTGAGCCCCATTTGATCCATAATAAAGCGAGCTTGTTCGATTTCTTGCTCACTCACTCGGCCATCACTTTTTGCAAGCTGACCCATAATCAAAAATGTTACCCGAAAAAACACATTCTGGCTTGCGCCGCGCTGTCCACTTGGGCTTTCTTGGCGTGCATACATGCGATCAAATGCATTACCCGCCAGCACACCGATCAGTAAACCAATTGGGCCTCCGGATAAAAACCCAAGAAACGCGCCGATAATTTTACCTGCCCAACTTTGTTTATTCATAACACTCCCCCAACTGCAAATGGGTTTCTAAGTTTTGCAAACGTTGCGGCGTGCCCACATCTAACCAATAACCCGCATATAACTCACCGCTCACGTTATGTGTTTTCATGGCTTGCTTGAGTAATGGCGCCAACTTAAATGCTCCCGCGTCACAGCCATTAAATAAATCTTTATGCAATATGCTGACACCACTAAAAGTGAGGGAATCGTTACTCGCCAATTCTTTTTCTGAGACATGGCGATTATTCAGTAAAAAATCCCCTGTCGGGTTGTGCTCAGGGTTTGGCACCAACCATAAATGCGCTAAACCGCTTAACGTATGCTGCTTAAAGTGCTTGTAGTCTAAATCTAACCACACATCGCCGTTAATCACGCAAAATGCGGCTTCTTCATCTTGTATCAACAAGGGCAGCGCTTTAAAAATACCGCCGCCGGTTTCAAGTGCACACGCTTCTTGGCTATAAGAAATGCGGCAACCAAAGTCAGAACCGTCGTTTAGATGTGCTTCAATTTGCTCACCTAAATACGCGTGATTAATCACAATGTGCTCAAAACCCGCTGTCACCAATTTACGCACATGATGCTCAATTAATGGCCGCCCATCGACTGGTAACATGGGCTTAGGAGTATGATCCGTCAAAGGTCTCATACGCGTTCCTAAACCGGCCGCGAGAATCATAGCTGTTTTTATCGTCATACAGCGTTAAGCACCTGTCGTCATTTCCAGTTCTAGCTCTGGCAATAGTCGTCGCGTTAACCAATGATGAAAATCATCAAGGGTTGAATACTGAGCCGCAACCTCAACGATATAGTTCAGCGTACGTGGGATATCATTCATGTAACCCGTCTTACCATCGCGATGATTTAAACGAGCAAAAATGCCCACTGCTTTTAAATGCCGCTGAATGCCCATCCAGTCAAACCATAGCATCAGTTGCTCATCACTGATCGAGCCTATTAAGCCTGCTTCACGGGCTTTTTGAAAATAATCCCGCGCCCATTGCTGAACGTGCTCTAGGGGCCAAGCCACATAACAGTCACGTAACAAGCTCACTACGTCATAGGTAATGGGGCCATGCACTGCATCTTGAAAATCAATAATGCCTAACGTGTCATCCTCTAACACCATGATGTTTCGGCTATGATAATCGCGATGCACTGGTACCTGTATTTGCCCTAGCGCACTTTCACGCAAGATACTGAAGGTTTCTTGCAACATGCTTTGTTCTTGTGGCGTCAGCTCAAATCCTAGGTGTTCACCTAAAAACCAATCCGTGAACAATGCCATTTCGCGGTCTAGCAGCGGGGCGTCATAAACAGGTAAATCGTAGCTGGTATGTTGGATGCCAATTAAAGCATCCAGCGCTTGGTGGTATAAGCCCTCGGCACTGGCATCATTAAGTAGCGGAAATAATAACTGGTCACCCATGTCACTAAGCAACATGAAGCCTTGCTCTAAATCGACCTTAATAACATTAGGAACATTCACCCCCTGTTCACCCCAAGCGTTTGCTATGGTGATAAATGGCAGGCTGTTTTCTTTGTCTGGGGGGGCATCCACCGCAATATAAGTGGCGTTTTCGGTATGCTGTCGAAAATAACGACGGAAGCTAGCATCGCCTGAAACCACCTCAAGTGAACCTTGAAGCGCGTCTGAGTTCGAAGCAAGGGCATCAAACCCCCATTTTTGTAAAGATTGTTGGCGGTCATCCATTATGAACACTGGCCCTTGTTTGGGATAAAACGTACAATTTTAGATTCGCTGCGCACGATAACATAAGTTTTAGCTTTGATTAGGAATTTCAACTAGGAAATTTAACAATGGTCGATGCCACTGCCGTAATTTTGCCACAACCATTAATAACATAAGTTTTAGCTTTGATTAGGAATTTCAACAATATGCCACGCAAAGGGCTTCTTTTTCTTGCCATAGTGGCGGCCTCGACTCAAGCTAATTCTGTCGCGCCTTACGACCAGCTTGGCTGGACAATTCGTGATCAATTACCCACCCAAATGCAGGAAACGCTTCCCAGTTTTTGCAGTGGTAACTACTTACCTGAATCGCTCAACATCCCTGATAGTGACGTCATCGATATCAAAAGTGACAGTGGCGAGTTTGTTGAGAAAAAAGGCGCTGTATTGAACGGCAATGTGGTACTGCAACAAAACGGCCAGCAAATAAGCGCTGACAACGCCATTTATAACCAAGCCACAGGTAAAGCACAATTTGCAGGGTCCATCCGCTTTCGTGGTAGTGATATGACCATGAGCGCGTCACAAATGGATTACAACATCAACTCAGGCCGTGCCAGCCTAGAGAAAGCACATTACGTCATCGCCCCTTTGCATTTACGCGGCGAAGCTGGTCGCATCGAGTTAGTAGAGAAAAGCCATGCAAGTTTATTTGATGCCAGCTATACCTTTTGCGAACCTGGCCACAACGACTGGGATATTGCCGCCAGTGAGATTCATTTAAACCAAGCAGATGGTTATGGTGAAGCTTGGCATGGGCGCTTACGCATTAAAGAAGTCCCTGTGATGTACCTGCCCTATTATCGCTTCCCGCTTGGCGATGGCCGCTTAACGGGATTTTTAAATCCCGAAATCAGCTTAAGTGTGCGTACACCAGGCGGTGATATTGGCAATACAGAAATGCGCGTGAATCAATTTGCGACTCCTTTTTACTTTAATATTGCCCCTAATTATGACGACACCTATACGCCACGATTCATCGATGGCCACGGTATTATTCAAGAAAATGAATTTCGTTATTTAAACGGCGCAGGCCGTGGCGACTTCACCGTCAGTTACTTAGGTAGTGACGAGGCTAATGATAAAGCAGAAAGTAATGACGATTATCGCCAACAAGAACGTTGGTCTCGCTCGCTGCATCATGTTGGGCAGTTTTCCCAAAACATTCAAAATCGAATCCATTACGATGAAGTCAGCGATGAAGACTTTGAAGACGACTTTAACCGCACCGGCATTATCAATCGTGCAAGCCATTTAAAACAAAACGCCGAAGTCGAATACAACGATGGTAAATGGCAATTGCTGACACGTGTTGAGCAATACCAAACCATTGATGAAAATGTTGCAGACAACAGTCGTCCGTTTAGCCGCCTGCCTCAAGTTGAGTTATCCAGCCTAAATAGCTTTAACTACAACGCGTTAAATTATGATGCAAAAATCCAAGCCACTCGCTTTACCCGCGATAAAGACGGCATCACCAGTGGTAACCGTATTGATGGCGAGCGCTTTCATACTGAATTAAGCATCAGCTACCCATGGCAGAAGGTGTATGGTTTTGTTACGCCTAAAGTTCAAACTATGTACACCCAATACAGCTTCCAAAACGTCGATAGCACGCTCATCACCAGCGGCTATGACGATGAAGTAAATCGTGACATCACCATTACGAGTATCGACAGCGGTTTGTTTTTTGAACGGGATTTCGAGTTTTTCAATCAAGGCTTTGTTCAGACATTAGAGCCACGCTTGATGATGGCGTATATTCCGTACGAGGATCAAAGCCAGATTCCTTTGTTTGACACCACTGAAACCACCTTCAGTTATAGCAGCTTATTTAACCCCAATCGCTTTACTGGGGTTGACCGTGTGGGCGATACTCAACAAGTGACCTTCGGTTTGACCTCCCGCTTCTTAAATGAAACTGGCCTAGAAGTCTTACGTGCCAGTATTGGCCAAGTGTATTACTTTAATGATCGTAAGGTTGAGCTAACACCACTAGATAGCACGCTTGAAGATGACGATACCAAATCCAGCTCATCACTTGCCGGCGAGTTTCAGTGGTTATTTGCCGATCACTGGCGAACACGTATCGACATACAATACGACCCGCATGCACAAGAAGGCGCAGAGCCCGTTGAAAAAGCCAGTGCTCAGTTAAACTATCAAAGCCCAAATAATTGGTTGTTTGATATGAACTTCAGCCACGTTGAAGCCGAACAGCAAAAACAAGTGGGTATTGCACTGTTTGTACCTGTAAATGACAGCTGGGCGTTTTATGCACAAAAGAAACAAGATATCTGGTCTTATGACGATGCGATTAAACAAACCAAAGAAGATGAAAATTTATTGAACATTGAAGGCCTAGTGGGCATCGAATATCAAAATTGTTGCTGGCGCGCCCAGTTTACATATGAAGAACACACACGCAGTGACAGCACCAAGGACTACCAATATATGCTGCAATTGCACCTTAAAGGCTTAGGCATTCTTGGCAGCAAGAGTGATGACATCTTAAGCGAACGAATATTAGGTTACGATCAGAGGCAGATTCATGATTATTAAACACGCTACACACCGCCGTTGGCTGGGCGCGATTTTCGCATCATTAGTATTAACGACACCATTTGCAAACGCTCAACTTAAAAGCATTGATCGTATTACCGCCGTCGTAGATGACGATGTCATCATGCAAAGCGAATTAAATACTCGAGTAAACGTCGTCAAAAATCAAAGTAAAGGCATGCGTTTACCGCCTGACAATGTGTTGGCTCAGCAGGTTCTTGAACGCTTAATTACAGAGAGCATTCAAATGCAAATGGCCGAGCGCTCGGGTATTCGCATCAGTGATCAGCAGCTCAATCAAACCATCGAAACCATCGCCAAACAAAACGGCATGAGCTTACGTAAGTTTCAGCAAGCACTCGAAAAAGATGGCGTACCCTACGCGCAAGCCCGTGAACAAATTCGTCGCGAGCGTGTTATCTCAGAAGTGCAACGCTACCGTGTGGGCAGCAAGATTCAAATTAGTGAACAAGATATCGACGGCTTTTTAAACAGCGCCCGTGGTCAAACCGCCACCGCTGAAGAATACCGTTTAGGTCATATTCTGATTCAAGTGCCTAGCCAAGCAAATAAAGACCAACTTAAAAAAGCGCAAAATAAAGCTAAGAAAATTGTAAAACAACTGCGCAACGGTGCTGACTTCGAACAAACCGCTGTGGCAAACTCAGAAGGTCGTAACGCATTAAAGGGTGGCGATTTAGGCTGGCGTAAACAAGGTGAATTACCATCACTATTTGCCGATATCGTTCCGAGCTTAAAAAAAGGCGGCATCAGCGATACTATTCGCAGCGCCAGTGGTTTCCATATTATTAAAATTACTGACAAACGTGGCGGCGAAGAACAGCTAGTGCGCCAAACCCGAGCGCGTCATATCTTAATTCAAGAAACCACCATTCGTGATGAGAAAGAAAGCAAGCAATTAATTAACGACATTTATAAGCGAGTTCAAAAAGGTGAAGACTTTGCCAAACTGGCAAAAGAATTCAGCGATGACCCAGGCAGTAAAGTAAGTGGCGGCGACCTTAATTGGATCAACGAAGGCGACATGGTTCCCGCATTTGAAAAAACCATGAAAGCCACTAAAAAAGGCAGCACCAGCAAACCGTTTAAATCCCGCTTTGGCTGGCACATTTTGCAAGTCACCGATTATCGTCAAAAAGACATGGGTGAAGAAGTGCAGCGTAACCAAGCCCGTCAGTTATTGTATTCGCGCCGCTTTGAAGAAGAATTGCCAATTTGGTTACGCCAAATTCGCGCAGATGCCTATGTGGAAGTCAAGAATGAGCTATAGGCTAGCCCTAACGGTGGGCGAACCTGCAGGCATTGGCCCGGACTTAACCGTGGCCCTGGCTCAGCAAGCCCATAAAAATCAGATCATTGCTATTTGCGACCCTGCACTTTTGCAGCGTCGCGCCGCGGCTTTAAACCTGCCGCTAACGATCAAGCACTTTGATGGCAGCGACAACACCCCAGCAAAAGCAGGTGAAGTGTGGGTCAACCCCATTAATCTTGCTGAAGCAGAAGAAATCGGGGTACTCAACCCAGCGAACGGCCAATATGTGCTTGATACATTAAGCCATGCCGCCCAAGGCTGCCTTGATAACGTATATGACGCCATGGTCACCGCGCCTGTGCATAAAGGCGTGATCAATGACGCTGGTGTGGCCTTTACTGGTCATACTGAATTTTTAGAAGAATACACCCACACTGAGCGTGTCGTGATGATGCTCGCCACCAAGGGTCTAATGGTGGCATTAGTCACCACTCACCTTCCTCTAAAAGACGTACCCAACGCCATTACCCCTGAACGCCTGACACAAGTCATTAACGTTCTAGACACCGATTTAAAACGCTACTTTGCCCTGCCCAATGCTAATATCCTAGTGTGTGGGCTAAACCCTCATGCGGGTGAAGGCGGTCATATGGGGACAGAAGAAATCGAAATAATTGAACCCACTTTGACCAAGCTGCGTAAGCAAGGCATTGGTCTCAGCGTGCCGCTACCAGCCGATACCCTATTTACCGATAAAGTGCTCAACACCGGTGATGCCGTACTGGCGATGTATCACGACCAAGGTTTACCCGTATTAAAATACAAAGGCTTCGGCCAAGCAGCTAATATTACGTTAGGCTTACCGATTATTCGTACATCAGTGGATCACGGCACCGCCTTAGATTTAGCTGGCACCGGTAAAGCCGATAGCGGTAGTTTGCACACCGCTATTGAATACGCCGAGCTTATGGCCGCCAGCCGTGCAGCCCACAAAGGAAATTAACATGTCTCGCCAACACATGGGTCACCAAGCCCGAAAACGTTTTGGTCAAAACTTTTTGCACGACCCAAGTGTTATACGCAACATAGTCAAAAGCATTCGCCCTAAAGTGGGTGATAACATGGTGGAAATTGGCCCAGGTATGGGTGCGATCACTGAAGAGTTATTAGATGCCACTGAAGGCCACCTAAATGTGGTGGAACTCGACCGCGATTTAATCCCAGTGTTAAACGTCAAGTTTTTCAACATCCCAGGCTTTACTATTCATGAAGCCGATGCATTAAAATTTGATTTTGCGAGCCTGTATGAGGCTGATCGCCCACTTCGTATTGTGGGTAACTTACCGTATAACATTTCGACACCACTTATTTTTCACTTACTAACCTACACCGGCAAAGTAAAAGACATGCACTTCATGCTGCAAAAAGAAGTGGTACAGCGCATGGCAGCGGGCCCAGGTGATAATAACTACGGCCGTTTATCAATCATGACTCAGTATCATTGTGAAGTTCAGCACTTATTTGATGTGGGGCCAGGTGCATTTAAGCCTGCACCAAAGGTCGACAGCGCCATTGTGCGCATGGTGCCGTACAAAAACTTGCCGCATCCGGTTAAAAATCACCGCACCCTTGGAAATATCGTGCGTGAAAGTTTTTCAATGCGCCGCAAAACACTCAAGAATAATTTGAAAAATACCATTAGCGCAGAACAACTCGAATCGCTCGGCATTGACCCAACGTTGCGTCCTGAACGTTTAGGCTTGGCCGAATTTGCACGCATTGCAGACTTTGTATATGACGAGGCTAACAATGGCTAAAGTGTTCGTACATGTGATGCCTCACTACATGGTCGAAGAATCGTCGCCTGACAAAAAACGTTATGTTTTTAGCTACACCGTCAGCATTACCAACGAAACACTGGAACCCGTGCAACTTATGTCGCGCCATTGGATCATTACTAATGGCGAAACCCTTGCCACGCAAGAAGTGCGGGGTGAAGGCGTCATTGGCCAGCAACCTATCATCAAACCCGGTGACAGCTATACCTATACATCCGGTACCGTAATGGAAGCCCCTGTTGGCACCATGAATGGCCACTACACCATGCTTGATCACCAAGGTGAAGTTTTTGACGTGATGATTCCTGTGTTTACATTGGCCGCCACTAACAGCGTGCATTAATCATGAGAACATTTGCTGTTGGCGATATTCAAGGCTGCTTAACGCCACTACTGAAGTTGTTAGATAAAGTAAATTTTGATCCTACTGCTGATCAACTGTGGTGTGTTGGCGACTTAGTTAACCGTGGCCCTGATAGCCTTGGGACACTAGAGTTTTTACACAGCATTCGTAAAAGCTGCAAACTTGTTTTAGGCAATCACGATCTGCACTTACTCGCCATGGCCTGCGGCCAAAAAGCGATAAAAAAAGACGGCGACCTTGACCGTGTTATTGCCTCTAAAGACGCTGACACACTCTTTAAATGGCTGCGCAAACAACCACTATTACAGTGGGACAAAGAACGCAAACTGGCCATGTGCCATGCGGGCATTCCACCCATGTGGAACTTAAAAAAAGCAAAAGCATTGTCCGAAGAAGTCGAAGTGGTATTACAAAGCCGACATTACAAAACCTTTTTCAAACACATGTATGGCAACACCCCTGACACTTGGGATGACGACTTAATTGGCACAGACCGCTTACGCACGATTACTAATTATTTTACGCGCATGCGTTTTTTGGGCCCCAATGGTGAACTGGATTTAAACGATAAACATGCACCTAAAGATGACAATGGGCCACTTAAACCTTGGTTCAATTATCCACATCAGTTGAAGAAAACCACGTTGTTATTTGGCCACTGGGCTGCATTAGACGGTGTCTTCAACCAGCCTAATGTGATTGGTTTAGACACGGGTTGTGTTTGGGGAGGCCCCATGACATTACTGCACATCGAAAGTAATAAGCGTTACCGACAAACTCTTTAATTTTTGGCAGGTATTATCATTATGTTTCAACATATGAATATTCAACAGCTTAGTGAGCTGATGACAAGTGACTCACCACTGCATATTGTCGATATTCGTGACCCGCAAAGTTTTGCCGCAGGTCATATTACTAATGCAACCGCATTAGACAACAACACAGTACAAACTTTCATTGCAAACACCGCAAAAAATGAAACCGTGGTGGTATGTTGCTACCACGGCAATTCAAGCCAAGGTGCTGCTCAGTTTTTATTTGAACAAGGCTTTACAGATGTTTACAGCTTAGATGGTGGCTTTGAGATGTGGAAAATAAGCCATCACGATCAAGTAGAAACCTAAACAATAGAAATAAAGCGCGAGTGTTTCACTCGCGTGCGCGCACACAGAAATACTTTTTATTAACTCTAAATATTTCAAAAATGAAATATCATTACAAATAAAATACATCACCCCTTTTCGCTCTCACACCAGTTACTCGCATACTAAGCCCTATATTAACATCTATAAATCAAACACCATTTAACCCTACTAAAAGTAAGTACTCCTGCCTCTTTTTTATAATCTAAAAACCATAAGCGTTTTATTTTTAGCGCCCTTTCAAAATAAAAGTCACACACTTGTTTAAATATTTTTATATTTAATTATAAAAAAGGCACGACCTATGCAGTTTACTTAACAAGGCATAAAAAATTGACGCCTTGCTGCTAATCCTTTCCAAAGTTTGGAATAAACAGCATACAGGGAACCAAAATAAGTCTAAATTAATCAAAGAACCATAGACTTATTTGAGAGCAGACCCATGAGCACATAGACACTAGATGAGGTTACCATGAGTATTTTCAACCACTATCAGGATCGCTATAAGACCACACAGCAAGAAGTCATGACGCTGCAGGAGTACTTACAATTATGTAAGGACGAGCCAAGCGTTTATGCATCTGCCGCAGAGCGAATGCTCATGGCCATCGGTGAACCTGAACTGGTGGACACCGCCAATGACTCTCGTCTGAGTCGTATTTTTTCCAATAAAGTCATTAAGCGCTACCCTGCTTTTAGCGAGTTTTATGGCATGGAAGAAGCCGTCGAGCAAATAGTGTCGTATTTCCGTCACGCGGCTCAAGGGTTAGAAGAGCGCAAACAAATTTTATATTTACTGGGCCCAGTGGGTGGTGGTAAATCGTCGTTAGCCGAACGTCTAAAACATATGATTCAGCACATTCCATTTTATGCCATTGAAGGCTCCCCCGTATTTGAATCACCACTAGGATTATTCAACCCAGAAGAAGATGCATCTATCTTAGAAGAAGATTTTGGAATTCCAAATCGCTACATAAAAGGATTCATGTCACCGTGGGCAGCAAAACGATTACATGAATACAGTGGTGATATTTCTAAATTTAAAGTGGTCAAACTGTACCCAAATATTATTGATCAAATTGCAGTGGCTAAAACCGAACCAGGTGATGAAAACAATCAAGATATTTCAGCTCTTGTGGGTAAGGTCGATATTCGTAAACTAGAAGATTACAGCCAAGACGACCCTGATGCTTACAGCTTTTCCGGTGCATTATGCCGATCGAACCAAGGCATCATGGAATTTGTCGAAATGTTTAAAGCCCCAATTAAAGTGCTTCACCCATTATTGACCGCCACACAAGAAGGCAACTACAACGGTACAGAAGGCATGGGGGCCATTCCATTTGACGGTGTACTCATGGCGCACTCCAATGAAAGCGAGTGGCAAACTTTTAAAAATAACAAAACGAATGAAGCGTTCATTGATCGGGTTTACATTGTCAAAGTGCCTTATTGTTTACGCATTAGTGAAGAAATTCATATTTATGAAAAATTACTAACCCATAGTTCATTATATAAAAGCCCATGCGCACCTGATACGTTAAATATGCTGGCTCAATTTTCTGTGTTATCCCGTTTAAAAGAACCAGATAACTCAAGTATATACAGCAAGATGCGTATTTATGATGGTGAGAATTTAAAAGACACCGACCCTAAAGCAAAATCGATTCAAGAATATCATGACAATGCTGGTGTAAATGAAGGTATGAACGGCCTATCAACCCGTTTCGCCTTTAAAATATTAAGCCGAGTTTTCAACTTTGATGCCAGTGAAGTGGCCGCCAACCCTGTTCACTTAATGTATGTATTAGAAAAACAAATTGAACAAGAGCAATTCCCGCAAGAAGTGGCTGACCGCTATTTAAACTTTATAAAAGAATACATGGCACCTAAATATGTCGAGTTCATTGGTAAGGAAATACAAACTGCGTATTTAGAGTCTTACAGTGAATACGGCCAAAATATATTTGATCGATATGTCACCTATGCCGACTTTTGGATTCAAGACCAAGAATATCGTGACCCAGAAACCGGTGAAATTTTAGATCGTGTCGCTATTAATGAAGAACTCGAGAAAATTGAGAAACCTGCTGGTATCAGTAACCCTAAAGACTTCCGTAATGAAGTGGTGAACTTTGTACTACGCGCCAAAGCCAATAACTCAGGTAAAAACCCGAGCTGGCAGAGTTATGAAAAAATGCGGGCCGTTATCGAGAAAAAAATGTTCGCCAATACAGAAGACCTACTCCCAGTTATTAGCTTTAATGCAAAAGGCTCTAACGACGAGAAGAAAAAACACGATAATTTCGTTGCTCGCATGGTTGAACGAGGTTATACCGAAAAACAAGTACGACTACTCTCAGAATGGTATTTACGTGTACGTAAATCACAGTAATAGAGAGGTGTCCTATGAGCTACATCATAGATAGACGACTTAACGGCAAAAATAAAAGCATGGTGAATCGTCAGCGCTTTTTACGCCGTTACAAAAGTCATATTAAAAAAGCGGTGACCGATGCCGTTAACAAACGCTCCATTACCGATATGGAGCGCGGTGAAAAAATTAGCATTCCCACTCGCGATACTAGCGAGCCTGTTTTTAGCCATGGTAATGGTGGTGCTCGTCAAAAGGTGCTACCTGGTAACCGAGAGTTCCATGCTGGCGATAAAATACTTCGCCCAAAAGGAGAAGGCGGTGGCAGTGGTGCCGGAGAAGGCAGTGCCAGTAACCAAGGTGAAGGCGAAGATGACTTTTCATTTTTCATCAGTAAAGAAGAATTTCTAGACTACGTATTTGAAGACTTAGCGCTACCTAATTTACTTAAAAAAACATTAAATGAGCACGATGCCGTGGAGTATCGTCGCGCAGGTTTTACCGCAAGTGGCACTGCGAATAACCTTGCTGTGATTAAGTCCATGCGCTCAGCCCATGCACGTCGTATCGCGTTATCTGCAAGCTCACGTCGGAAACTCAAAAAAGCCAAAGCAGAGCTTGAAGAAGAAAACAAAAAAGATAAAGATCTAATAAACCCAGTAAAAATCAATGAACTTGAAGATAAAATCCTAAAGCTGCAAGAAAAAATAAAAAAAATTCCATTTATAGATACCTTCGATATTAAATATCGCAACATTATTAAGGAACCCGTACCGAGCACCAAGGCTGTGATGTTTTGTGTGATGGACGTTTCAGGCTCCATGACGCAACAAATAAAAGATATGGCAAAGCGTTTTTACATTTTGCTGTATTTATTTTTGCAACGAAACTATGAAAAAACCGAAGTGGTATTCATTCGGCATCACACCAGCGCCAAAGAAGTGGATGAGCAAGAGTTCTTTTATAGCCGAGAAACCGGCGGCACCATTGTTTCCAGCGCATTGGAATTAATGGGTAATATTATTGAAGAACGTTACAACCCAGCCGAGTGGAATATTTACGGTGCACAAGCCAGTGATGGCGACAACTGGGATGACGATAGTCCACAGTGCGCTGAAATTTTACGCCAACGCATTATGCCACTCTCACAATACTTTGCTTACATTGAAATCACGCCTAATGCTCACCAGGCATTATGGCGCGCCTACGAGGCACTGGCACCACAGCTCGGTGACCGCTTTGCCATGGAACAGATCACCAGCGCAGAAGATATTTTCCCTGTATTTAGGGATTTATTTTCGCGTAAGTCTCTGAAGGAGGCGGTATGAAAAAAGCCGAACGACGCGAACCCATTTCAACTGGGTCAGAGTGGACATTCGAATTACTACAAGAATACGATGTCGAAATTGCTCGTATTGCTAAAGAATATCGACTCGATACATACCCAAATCAGATTGAAGTAATTACAGCCGAACAAATGATGGACGCCTATGCCTCTGTCGGCATGCCCATATCCTATAATCACTGGTCTTATGGTAAGCATTTTTTACATACTCAAACCCATTATCAACGGGGCCAAATGGGCTTAGCCTACGAAATTGTCATTAACAGCGACCCTTGTATCGCTTATTTAATGGAAGAGAACACCATGTGTATGCAAGCATTAGTAATTGCACACGCTTGTTATGGCCATAATTCTTTTTTCAAAGGTAACTATTTATTTAGAACATGGACCGATGCCAGTGCCATTATTGATTACTTGGTATTTTCTCGTAACTATATTAAAAAATGCGAAGAACGCCATGGTGTTGATGCCGTTGAAAGTGTGTTGGATGCCGCCCATGCTTTAATGAATTATGGTGTTGACCGCTATAAACGCCCTCGCCCAATTAGCACAGAAGAAGAAAAGCTACGCCAAGAAGAACGCGAAGATATATTACAGCAACAAGTAAACGATCTATGGCGAACACTCCCTGTTACCGAAAAAACCAACAAGGCAAAGCGAAAACGCTTTCCAAGTGAACCACAAGAAAATTTATTATATTTTTTAGAAAAAAATGCACCACTGCTCAAACCTTGGCAACGAGAAATAATTCGCATCGTACGTAAACTGGCTCAATACTTTTATCCTCAACGTCAAACTCAGGTTATGAATGAAGGTTGGGCAACGTTTTGGCACTATACCTTACTAAACACAATGTATGACGAGGGCCTTGTAACTGAGGGCTTCATGATGGAATTTTTAAATAGTCATAGCAGTGTTATTTATCAACCTCCGTTTGATAGTCCTCATTTTAGTGGGATTAATCCATATACATTAGGGTTTCATATGATGCGAGATATTCGCCGAATTTGTGAGGAACCTACAGACGAGGATAAAGAGTGGTTTCCAAATATTGCGGGTAGCGACTGGTTAGATACCTTACATTTTGCGATGCAAAACTTCAAAGACGAGAGCTTTGTTTTACAGTATTTATCACCGAAGTTAATGCGTGATTTAAAATTATTTTCAATTATGGACGATGATCGAAAAATGCATGTGAGCATTGATGCCATTCACGATGAAACAGGTTATCGGCGGGTGCGTGAAGATCTTGCAAGGCAGTATGACTTATCGTATCGAGAGCCTAATATTCAAGTATACTCAGTGGATATTAATGGTGATCGCTCGTTAACCTTGCACCATCAACGTCAAAACAATATCCCTCTCAATGAACAAACCCAAGATGTCGTTAAACACTTACACACATTATGGGGGTTTGATGTGTATCTGCACTCGCTCAACGATGAGGGTAAAACAGTAAAATCTTACTCATGTTCTGAAAGTCATCGCAATGAAGAAGAGCAATTAGAAATAGACGCTTAACGAGATCACGGCTTATTATCAATAAGTAACAAATAAAAATCGCGAATATGGTTCCATACTCGCGATTTTTTTATTTTTTCAGCTAACAATATATTACGCTGAAAACTGTTTTTTGTGAAAGACCGAAAACGCGTCTTTTACTTGCATATCACTTGGTACATTTTCAGTGCGCACCAGCATTAAAATACTTTGCGCATAGACAGTATCTAAATTAGACGGGTGCACACACACATGCCCTTCTTTACTGATGTAAGCCAAAGGGGTGCCTAAGTTTTCTATGATCATAGCCATCATCACCTCTTGCCACTTATCACCCTCTAGCCAAAGCGGATAACGCATAATCAAATCATCAGAGCCAAGAAACATGTCTTCTATTAATATTTCAGCACCAGGGCTTTCCATCGCACGCACTAATACCTCAGGATAAGAGCGAATGGGTCGAATAATCGTTTTTACACCAATGCGTTTAAACCGATCACGGTTTTCATCATTCACGCATTCAACAATAACTCGATACGCTAAACCATGCTCTTTCATACGATGGCAAATATCAAAACTTAAACTGTCGCTGTCATCACTGTGCTCATCATCCGCCAATACAATTATGTGAGAAGCTTGTTCCATATTGGTCAAAGTGAAATCCGCTTCATGATTACCATGACCCGCAACAAAGTTAACCCCCATGTGCTCTAAGCTCATCGGCAAGCCATCAAGGTATAGATTATTCAGTAAAACAATGGGTGTTTTTTTAGTAGCAGGATTTTGGCGAATTTGACCAACTAACCGATCAAAATATATATCAGGTTCAAACTTCGGGGTATTAACAATAATAATATGGTCGTTCATAGCGCCTCCACAACAAAGGGTCACTCTCGCGCATCCCTGTGGCAAGCTTGTGAATTAAATGCTGTTTTAAGTATAGAAGGCGGTTTTCAGTCTTGCCACATGGCATGCTTACATTTCGAGAAACTTACCAAGCTACCACCACATCTTCACGCTGAATGGCATAACGCTCGGGGGTTTTATTCAACTTAGCAATAGCAAAACGCGGTTGCACCTGAGTAATTGTGGCTTTTACTTTTGTGTCTTTAAGCTGGGTAAGACCTTGTTGATCTAAATTGTAAAACGTACTGGTGCGAAAAACAGTAAGCTCATCGCCAGGGCGCATACCCACACTGCCACCTGTGTCTAAACGAATATAATCACCGGATGTATCAATGATTTTTGCCATGTAGGGCTGACACCCCAAGTTGGTATTTAGATCGTCTACCACTTTACTAAGTGCATCTTTTACATGTTGACCATAATCACTTTTCCAAAAGACAGGGGTCGCAAAACCTGTTTGCTTGCGGTCGTCATACGCCCACTCTCCAGCGGTTGCATAGGTATTTTGAAACATTAAAGCGCCGCTGATACCATCATGCACATACACATCCAGTACAAAATTACGCATGCGTTTCTCACGAGATAAACCGATCAAACTTAATGAATAATCCCATACCCGTGGCACATCGGCATCAGGGTTGATCATATCTAAATCACGAATCACACCGCTAATAACAAACTGCGCCCCCAGTTCTTTGGCAAGCTCGACCGAGTTTGTTAAACGCTGTAAATTATTTTGCGACGATGGGGCACGATCAACACTGCTAAACATTAATACATGGCCACTGTCCATTGCATGCAAACGATGGTGACCATTAATCGTATTAGCCAATACACTCGATAAGTGTTGTTCGATATTACCTAATCCGCCAAGCACCGCTTGCTTAGGTGTTTGCAATGCAAAGCCTGCAACGGCAACGGCTTTGCGATAACCATTGCCTTCATTGCTCGTACATTGCCCTTCTTCAATAAATTCAGCGCGTAATTTTACTTCTAAAATACCTTGGCTGATTTTTTCTTGCAAAATACGCACATGGCGAAACTGCCCTGTGGTTTTTAAACTCATTTGATCAGACGTCACTAAACCATCCACCAGCATTTGTGATGAGTGTATCGAGCCGCCCATTTGCAACGACGCTTGACGCAGCGCATCACGAATCGCTTGATCACGACTGGTTTCCATGTCCTCAACCAGAACGGCAGAACCCACAGCCGTAATTTCTTTTGCCATTAACCCACTAGGCAGCAATAAACAGGCACTTAGTATCAATGACCCAATTGTTTTCACATTGCACCTCCTAGCATGAGCAAAAAATTAGTCGACAAAATAATGATTCGTTGCAGGAATCGCTGATTGGCTTTGCACACGGTTAACATCTTGATAGCGGCTGGTACGCATACGACCTTTGCCCGAATGCATTACTTGAGTACGGCAATCAGAATTGAAACGCATAGAGTTTTCAGTGGTTAAACAGTTACGAAAGCCTGCATCAATGACCATTTCTAAAATGGTTTCAACACTCCCATCCTCAAGCACATCAGACGACACCACTCGAGCGCCATGAATAAACGTATCAACATAGGTACGGAAGCTATCATTTTGTACAACTAAGTCTCGTACGGTAGAACTACCACTTAGTTTGGTGCCATATACTCGCTCAGCCATGGCACGGTAGGCATCTAATCGACTCGCACGAATAGACATTAAGCGCAGCTGTACTTTGCTCTGGCCTTTTGCTTTTGGATTAATCGCACCATAACCCACTACACGTAAAATTAAAGGCGCCACTGGGTCAACTTGTGTTGCCACAGGTGTCATCATAGGTTCTTGCGAAATAGTGGCGACGTCATCCTCATCATCATCGTCGCCAAACCCCAACATACTGCACCCGCCTATCAGTGATAAAGACAATGTCATCACTGGCAACCATGCCAACCTATTCATGCGTTTACTCCTTCAAGTTGAGGGCCAACCTTGCCCATGCCTTGAAAGAGTTATCGGCCATACCTAAATAAATTTTAGTGCTGGTTTCAGGCTTTTTTCAAGCGTCTGCTATCAAGCAGGCGTTTTGCGACATTCGTTAATGCTCGAGAATGATAAAACGTAAGTGCAACAATAATAAAACCAGCGCCAATCCATGTACGAGCATGCAATGCCTCGTTTGCTACATAAGCACCCAACAATAAAGCCAACACGGGGGTCATAATTGTTATGAGCGCAACACTTGAAGCACTCATTTTATTCAACAAATAATAATAACCAATAAACCCCGCAACCGAGCCTAATGTCGACAAATACAAAATAGCCACGATCGATGTATCGCTCACTTCATTCGGTAACGGGCCACTTAAGCACAGCCACATCACAGCATAAACCGGCGCAGACAATAACAGCGCCCCCGTTGTCTGCTCTAGCGGATGCATACTTTGCTCTGGCTTAAACACCTGCAAGCGTTGCAATAGAACTGAGCTGACACTGTGAAAGTTCACCCCTAGTAACAATACAAGTAGTGCTAAAACTAAATGCGCACCAATCGTCACGCCTTGCGCAAAAATGTAATACAACCCAAACACCGCTAGCAACATGCATAACACTTGAGTCACGCTTAGTCGCGTTTGAGGAATTAACAACAAGCAATACACACTGACCACCAAAGGCGATAAGCCCCACACCACAGCAACTAACCCGCTTGGTAATGTTTGTGCCGACCAATAGACACAGAGCATGGCCCCACTAACCGCAACGGCACCTACAAAATAGCGGTACAGTGCCTCGCGCGTTAAGCGAAACGGAATCGATAGCAGTCGCATCATCACAAAACACAATACTAGACTTAACCACATACGCATGGCCGAGGCCTGAATGTAATCAAGAGAATCGACACTTAATTTTATAAATAACGGCGTGGTAGACCAAATTAACACCACGGATAGATAAACGCTGGCGACTTTCATCGTTTTTCCTAAAGTAAAAAGGGGTAAAACATCAAGAACCGTATTCGCTGAATGTCATATTCAGCCTGTAAAGAGTATTTCGCGGAGAGTAAAACCAAAAAAACCGCGAAGACATCGCGGTTTTTGAAAAGCTAAAGCAAGTTTCAGACTTTCAAAAACACACGACAAGCTATACGTCGCAGCCATTGGCAGACACGCATCGCAGGTATGTATTTAGAAATTGAAAGCATTAAATTTTGCATGGCGAAACTATAGAGGCGTACTGCGCACCAATCAAGGGCTAATTTTGTTTTCAACGGTTTTCTAATCATTCATTCGAATTATGAACTTACTCTCATTAGGTATTACCCTAAGCTATAACACGAGCAACTACATATTCTATTACGCTCTTACCCTGAACTGGGGAATTCGCCTACATCCACTACTCTTAAAGAACATAGCTATCTTTAATTGTAGGAACCCCCGATGATAAAAATGAACCATAAAATACTATTAGGCACTGCTATTACATTGGCCTCCCTGCAACAGGCCAGTGCTGTTCCATTTGCCCCAGCAGATGCACGTGCGATGGGTATGGGCGGTACCGGTGTTTCATCAGCTGAGGTGGCCAGTACCGTTCAATTTAACCCAGCCTTACTAGCAACCACACGTGACGATGATCACTTTGGCTTGAAAATCCCACAATTCAGTTTATCTGTTGCTGATGACAACGGTTTCATTGATGAAGCTGAAGACTTTGATGAAGAAAGTAAATTTGCAACACCAGGCAGTAAAAAAACCAATATCGATCTATTAGGTGATTTGTTAGATGATGTATCAGATAACGGCCTCCCTTCACTAGAAAATGCACTTGATGACATTGAAAATGCAAGTACCCCCGCACAATTTCAAGCTGCTCAGGTCAATTTAAACACAGCGATAAACGACCTTGATGGTCAATTATTTAGTACCAACGCCACTATAGATCCTGACTTGGTGGTGTATTCAAACGCAATCGCGGGCGACCTAGACGACCTAAATAATAAAGCGCTGCGTATCAACGGCGGCTTAAATATTGCGGGTGCCGTTCCAAGTAAAACATTCGCGATGGCGGTACATGCTGGCGCACAATTTACATTCTCTGGTCGCGTTATTGTGAGCGGTGACGACACTGGCGTTTTGCGTAACTATTCAGCAGCAACGTCCGCCTACTTAGGCGCTGTAAACGATTTAAGTGCCGCACTTACGGCTGTCAATACAGGTGGTGCAACAGGGGCTGAGTTAATTGCACTACAAGCTGCGCAAGAAGCTGTCGATAACTTCAGCTATGGCGCTGGTGCTGGCGAAGGCGGAACCGTTATATTTAATAACGGCGAACTGGTCGCCGATGATGCTGATCTTAAGTCAGAAATTCAAATAGTCGGTGTGGCCGTTGCCGATGTGGGCGTGACAATTTCGCGTATGTTTAATATCAAGGGCCATGACATATCATTTGGTGTTACACCAAAACTGCAAAAAGTATCTATATTTGATTATACACACCCACTTGACGGCAAAGATGAAAATGGCAATGACGTAGAGTTTGATGCCGATGATTTTGATGAAAATAAAGAAGACTACAGCTCATTCAATGTTGATTTAGGCGCGGCCTACCAATTTGGTGCCGAGAAACAATGGCAAGCAGGCCTTGTGATCAAAAACTTAATGGGCGACGATTATGAAAGCGCAGAGTATAAGTCAACGAATGGTGTCGGTGGAGCCATTGTAACTATCAGCCCAATGATGCGTGCAGGTGTTAGCCACCGCACCAGTTGGACAAAAGTCGCTTTTGATTTGGATATTACCGAAAACGACCCAGTGGCATTTGAAGACCCAACGCAATATGCCGCCATTGGTGGCGAACTTAACGTATGGCGCACCGTGCAATTACGTGCAGGTTACCGTGCCAATTTAGCGGGCTCTGGCCAAGATGTTATGACGTTAGGTTTTGGGTTTTCACCCTTTGCCTTTCATATTGACCTTGGTTTAATGGCCAATACAAGTGACCCAGAAAACGAAGCTGGCGTTGCTTTAGAGATTGGCGTTGAATTCTAAATAAACAACGATAAAAAATCCAAAAAGGCTCTTTGTGATGCACAAAGAGCTTTTTTTATGCGCGAAATCAAATTCATTTATCCCTTTTGTGCTCTAATCTTTTTTACTTTCGTATACACTACAGTCACTCAATTTATCAATTAATAGTCATACATTTATGAACATCTATCTAGTAGGTGGCGCCGTTCGCGACCAACTGCTGAACATTGCATACAAAGATAAAGACTGGGTCGTGGTCGGAGCCACGCCGGACGAACTCATTGCACAAGGCTATAAACAAGTAGGTGCTGACTTCCCTGTTTTTTTACACCCGAAAAGCCAAGAAGAATATGCCCTTGCCCGTACCGAACGTAAATCGGGACATGGCTATCAAGGCTTTAGCGTGGACTTTGGAAAAAACGTCACATTAGACGATGACCTCATTCGCCGCGACCTTACCATTAATGCCATGGCCCAAGACAAAGATGGCAACATCATCGACCCATTTAATGGCCAAGCCGACATCAAAGCCAAAACGTTACGCCATGTTAGTCATGCATTTAGTGAAGACCCGCTGCGAGTATTACGTGTAGCTCGCTTTGCCGCTCGTTTTCATCACCTTGGCTTTACGGTCGCCGATGAAACCATTGAGCTAATGAAACTCATTAGTGATTCAGGCGAACTGAAACATTTAACCCCTGAAAGAGTCTGGGTTGAAACCCAGCGTGCACTGCATGAAAACAGTCCATGGATTTATTTTGAAATACTGAAACAATGCAACGGACTAAAAGACACCTTTACAGAATTAGATGATTTATTTGGCATACCCCAACCTGAAAAACATCACCCAGAGATTGATACCGGTATTCACAGCCTACTTTCTCTACAGCAAGCCTGCCTATTAAGTAATGACGGCGACGTACGCTTTGCGGCGCTGATGCATGACTTAGGCAAAGCAAAAACCAATCAGGAAAAATGGCCACAACATATCGCCCACGAAAAACTGGGATTAAAACCGATAAAAGCCATGTGTGATCGACTGCGTGTGCCCAATCAATATCGTGAACTCACATTAAAATCTTGTGAATTTCATACCCATATCCACCGTGCATTTGAGCTAAAAGCCAGTACTATTTTAAAAGTATTTAAGCAATGCGACGCCATACGAAAGCCAGACCGATTTGAAAAAATGCTACAAGTTTGTCAAGCCGATGCACAAGGGCGAACCGGATTAGAACATTCGCCTTATCCACAAGTAACTTATATTCAAAAAATGCTAGCGGCCTGTCATCGCGTCAACAATCAAGACATTGTGGCGACAGGAGTCAAAGGCCCAGAGCTTGGCCTAGCCATTGAGCAGGCTCGTATTAATGCCATACAAGATCAGAAAAATACAGAGAATAACCAATGAATAAAACCGTATTAATTACTGGCGGCGCACAGCGCATTGGCGCTGCTATTGCGCGCTTATTACACAAAAATAATTATGATGTATTTTTACATTATGGCCAAAGCAAGCAATCTGCACTGGCCTTGCAAAAAGAATTAAATGAGCAACGTGAAGGGTCATGTGAATTATTCAGTGCCGATTTAAGCGATGAAAACAGCCCGATTATTTTAGAAGAGTGGTACAGCGAATTTCACCGTCCACTTGATGCACTGGTAAATAATGCCTCGCAGTTTTTCCCTACGCCTTGGCAAGATGCCACAGAAGAAAACTGGAGAACGATCTTTTCAAGCAACGTAGAAACCCCATTTTTTCTGATTCAAAAAATGCTGCCGTTTTTAAGCCAAGTTAACGGCCAAGTAATCAACCTAATTGACATTCACGCTGAACGCACACTCGAACAACATCCTATTTATAGTGCGAGTAAAGCCGCCCTTAAAAGCCTGACGTTATCACTGGCTAAAGACGAAGGTCATCACATTCGCTGTAATGGGGTTAGTCCTGGCGCTATTTTATGGCCCGGTCAAAATGACAACATGAGTAATGAATCAAAGCGTGAAATATTAAATAAAATCCCCATGAAGCGCATGGGACGCGTGGATAACATCGCCGATACCGTTTTGTTTTTATGCAATAACGACTACATGAACGGCCAAATTATTAACGTAGATGGTGGGCGAACGGTTTATAGCTAGAAGTGAGAAGTGAGAAGTGAGAAGTGAGAAGTGAGAAGGTGTTGTAGGGTGGGCACTGCCCACCGTCAACTGTTTGCGTCGGGCAGTGCCCGACCTACGCGGCACATTGACACGTCAAAGCTCGACTGGCCAAAGATTTTGTGAGTCTTTATCAAAGAAAAACCACAGGCGCCCATACGTCACTTGTAGCTCTGGATGGGTTTCATCAGCCGCAATGTCATTCATCGGTAATAGTACAAATGCATTTTTAGTGATCTCATCGCGAGGTAATTGCACACCGTCTATTTCACCGATCAAATCATCATAGGTGAGAATATCGATATCCAATGTACGCCCACTGAATTTAGGCCCTGAACGCTTGCGCCCGTATAAATCTTCAATGGCCTTAAGCTGATCGTTTAATTCGCCAACACTCAGCTTTGTTTCAAACTTTGCGACTAAGTTAAAAAAATTATCACCTGAAAAGCCCACCGCTTCACTTTCGTAAATAGGGGACAATACCAAGGCACCAAAGTGCTCGGCCAGTGCATTCAAACAACCAGAAATATTTTTGTGCTTGTCTATGTTACTGCCAATACTGACATAAACTTGAGCCATGAAATGGAATCCTTTTACTTATTCCCGCGCTCGATCATTACACCAACACCACTGGCTTGCGGTATGGCAGTTGGCTTGGCTAACTTTAACTGCAACCAAGGCACACTAAATTCGCTCATTAAAATATCGGCAATATTTTCAGCCATGGTTTCAACCAATAGAAACTCACTGCCAGATATGAAATCAATTAAACGATCACACACGGCTTTATAGTTTAATGCTTTTTCTATACTTTCTGATTGAGCCGCTGGTTTGTTATTCCACGCCATTTGTAAATCGATGCGTACGACCTGCTTGACCTCACGCTCCCAATCATAAATACCGATGATGGTTTCGATTTCTAAACCATCTATAAAAACTGTGTCCATAATATTTCCGTGAGATGCAGATTAAGAGACGGAAGATGCATCAATGTCCCACACCGCTAAATAATAAAAATCATATTAAGTCGGGCGCGGGGCACCCTCATACAAGTGTTATGACGATCAATAACGCTATTCGTTAAATACTCTCAAGCTGGTCCATGGGCCATCTTGGGTGTATCACAATTTCTTCATTATCTTTTTGCCCAGCTTTCATTCTTTGGCAACCCGCGTAGGCGATCATCGCGCCATTATCGGTGCAAAATTCTGGGCGCGGGTAAAACACTTCGCCATTTAGTTTATCCATTAAGGCATGTAATTTTTCGCGTAAATATTTATTCGCACTCACGCCGCCAGCAATAACCAAGCGTTTACGACCCGTTTGCTCTAATGCGCGTTTGCATTTAATCGCCAAGGTATCTACCGCAGCCTGCTCAAATGCTAATGCAATATCGGCTTTATCTTGCTCAGTTAAACCGGTTTCATCTTGGCATTTTGCAATGGTGTTACGCGCAAAGGTTTTTAAGCCACTAAATGAAAAATCCAAACCGGGCCTGTCTGTCATGGGGCGTGGAAACTTAAAGCGCCCTGCTGTGCCTTGCTGCGCTAGCTTAGCAATGTGCGGGCCGCCTGGGTACGGTAAGTCCATCATCTTGGCGGTTTTATCAAACGCTTCACCCGCTGCGTCATCAATACTTTCACCAAGCACTTCATACTGGCCAATGCCTTTAACATCGACTAATTGTGTGTGTCCGCCGCTGACCAATAACGCCACAAACGGAAATTCAGGGGCATTATCTTCTAATAAAGGCGCGAGTAAATGCCCTTCCATATGATGCACAGCCAACGTCGGCAAACCCCAACTCCAAGCCAAACTGCGAGCCAAGCAAGCACCCACTAACAAAGCGCCCGCCAAGCCAGGGCCTGATGTGTAGGCAATACCATCTAATTCATCAGACGTGGTACTCGCCGCCGTCATCACCTCTTTAATAAGTGGGATGGCTTTACGAATATGGTCTCGGCTTGCCAACTCAGGTACCACACCACCATAAATGGCGTGCATTTCAACCTGACTGTACAATGCGTGGGACAATAGCCCTTGCTCAGAATCGTAAATTGCGATTCCGGTTTCGTCACAACTGCTTTCTATGGCTAAAACCCGCATAATAACCTCATATTTTTTGCGCGGGCCATTTTACGCAGCCTGCGTCCAGAACACCAGAGCCCAGTGTTTACGGGGCCTGCTCCACATAAAACCCCTGCATAATCTATACTCGACTGAGCTTTGCAATTATGGGGTAAAGCGAGTAGAATCCCCCGCCTCGATAGGGCCTGAGTGACAAGCAAAGCACTCGGCGTCAGGGAACTGATTTAATTCTAGTGGGTGATTTTCCACCTGCTAAGTCAACTGATACACATAGGTAGATTGAATGCCACAAGTTAAAGTAAAAGAAAACGAGCCATTTGACGTAGCACTACGTCGTTTCAAGCGTTCTTGCGAGAAAGCAGGTGTACTTTCTGAAGTACGTCGTCGTGAGCAGTTTGAAAAACCTACTGCTGAGCGTAAGCGTAAAAAAGCAGCAGCTGTTAAGCGTCACGCTAAAAAAGTTTCACGCGAACAGCGTAAAATGATTCGTCTTTACTAAGCAAATACTGAATTAGAGAGACAAACATGAGTGAGCAAGGATTGGTTGTACAATTAAAAGATGCAGTAAAAACTGCTATGCGTGCTAAAGATAAGCCGCGTACGCAAGCCCTGCGTCTAATCCAAGCCGAGCTCAAACGTGTTGAAGTTGACGAACGCATCGAACTGGATGACGCTCGTGTACTTACCATTATGGATAAAATGGTAAAACAACGCCGTGATTCAATTAAGCAATATGAAGACGCTGGTCGTACGGATCTTGCTGAAGTTGAACACTACGAAGTGAGCGTTATTCAGGACTTCCTCCCAGAAGCCCTATCTGCGGAAGAACTTTCAGCCATTGTTGCAAAAGCAGTGGCTGAGGTTAATCCATCAGGTATGCAAGACATGGGTAAAGTCATGGCGCTAGTGAAACCTCAAGTTCAAGGTCGTGCCGATATGGGCGATGTTAGCAAACTTGTAAAGGCCAGTTTTGCTTAATTAATTACCTCAAAGCTATTATATCGCTTAAGACGCTTATTAATTTGGCGCTTTTATTCTTGCTTTTCCTATGCAACTAAAGCACCTCATCTGACGTTATTTGATTAACTTTTAGTCATGAAAACCCCCAAAGAAACACTCACTTGGTGTATTCTAGGACGGACTTTTAGTATCAACCTTAATAGAAAAGTGCAACGTAGATAGGTTTGAATCGTGACTGGCCGTATCCCCCAAAATTTCATCGATGACCTACTTTCCCGCGTTAATATCGTTGATGTGGTAGATAGTCGTGTTCGCTTAAAAAAAGCGGGCAAAAACCACCATGCCTGCTGCCCTTTTCACAGTGAAAAAACCCCTTCGTTCACCGTCGCATCAGATAAACAATTTTATTACTGCTTTGGCTGTGGCGCGAAAGGCAATGCCATTGGCTTTGTCATGGAATACGACCATATTGATTTCCCTGAGGCCGTCGAATTATTAGCTGGCACAGTAGGTCTAGAAGTCCCAAAAGAAGAAAGCAGCCCTTTTCAGCAAAAGCAGCAGCAAGAACGCGCATCGCACTACGATCTAATGAGCAGTGCCAGTGAGTTTTATCAACAGCAATTGCGCTTTCATGCTGAAAAAGACGCCCCCGTTAATTACCTTAAAAAACGTGGACTATCGGGTAAAGCCGCCAAATTTTTTGGTATCGGCTTTGCGCCACCTGGCTGGGACAATTTAAAAAGCACACTGGCCACCGATGACGACAAGCTTAAAGGCTTAATCGACACTGGCATGCTGATCAGCAAAGACGATGGCAAGTGCTATGACCGCTTTCGCAATCGTGTTGTGTTTCCCATTCGTGATGTACGCGGACGCACCATTGCATTTGGCGCGCGTACACTGGGCGATGACAAACCCAAATATCTAAACAGCCCAGAAACCACCATATTCAATAAAGGCCATGAACTGTACGGCCTATATGAATGCCGCCAAATTCGTCAGCCATTAAAACGATTTGTTGTGGTCGAAGGTTACATGGACGTGGTCGCGCTACATGAGTTTGGCGTTCATTATGCCGTTGCCACACTTGGCACCGCCACCAGCACCACGCACCTGCAAAAATTATTTAAAATTGCACCGGAAATTGTCTTCTGCTTCGACGGTGATGCAGCGGGTCGCAAAGCGGCTAAGCGCGGGCTAGAGCTCGTACTGCCCGTATTAGAAGACGGCCAACAAATTCGGTTTATGTTTTTACCCGAAGGTGAAGACCCAGATACAGTGGTACGCAAAGAAGGCAAAACTGGGTTTGAACAGCGCCTACAATATGCCCAAGGCATCAGTGAGTTTTTACTGCAAACCATCAAACAAGATATTGATGACAGTGAAAGCTTAGAGGGCCGCGCACGCTTGGCCAAATTAGCCGCGCCCATGATTCAACAGATTCCAGGCCCTGCCCTTAAGAGCTTATTTTGGCAAGCCCTAGCAGAAGAAACCCGCCTAGAAAGCCAAGAACTAAAAGACATGGGCCAAGCAGAAGAAAACATCACCTTAATGCGCGAGCAACAACGTGAAAATCAAGTGAGTTACACCCCAAACTCAGCAACCGATCACACCGAGCAGCATTACGAAAACGCGCCAAACCATCATGATGATGAATATGCTCAAGCACCGGTTCAAGCACCTGAACACCCACTTATTAAACAAGCCATTGCATTAATTTTGCACGCACCTCACGTTGTACAAAGCTTTGGAGATCTTGCCTTTTTACAAACGTATGAAGGCCACTACAGCCAACTATTACAACGACTTATCGAGCAACTGCAAAGCTCACCACAGCAAACACTATTAGATGCACTGAGCTTGCTCGCCACAGACGGCGACTACCAAGAATATAAAAGCTTAACCGAACAACACAATCGCAGTGACGGCCATTTAAGCCAAGAGCAAGTCGCCACCGATTGTTTAAGCCAATTACGTTTAAAAACAGCCAAGCAAATGAAGGCTAAATTAATTCGCCAAGCCGCAAATAAAGGTGGCTTTAAACATCTACAATCAGAAGACCTGCAGATGTTCCAATGGGCGAGTGCGATACTCGATCTGAACCTTTTACACACAAAATTGATCAAAGCAGGAGGAAGACTTGAGTCACTCAGCCAACAGGAGCAGGGCGAATATCGCCAATTAACAGAGACAACCCCTTGAAAGGGTAAAAAATAACCCCATTATCAATCACTTAATCACATCAGTGCTGGATAACCCGTAACCAGATGATTATAATTACGGGTTCGATTCGCGTACAGTACAGGACAACATAGGGTATATATGGCCGCCACACAACAGTCCCGTCTTAAAGAGCTCATAGCCAAAGGCAAGGAACAAGGTTACCTAACCTATGCTCAGGTAAATGACCACCTTCCAGATGACATAGCCACACCAGAACAGGTTGAAGATATCATCCGCATGATCAACGACATCGGTATTACCGTTTCCGAGGTTGCGCCGGATTCCGATACCATGATCATGGGCGACAACAACACTGATGAAGCAGCAATGGAAGAAGCCGCCGCGGCACTTGCAGCTGTAGAAAGTGACGTAGGCCGCACCAATGACCCAGTCCGCATGTATATGCGTGAAATGGGCACAGTTGAACTTTTGACCCGTGAAGGGGAAATCGTCATAGCCAAACGAATCGAAGAAGGTATTCGTGAAGTAATGGCCGCCCTTTCTTATTTTCCAGGCTCAGTACGTAAAGTATTAACCGCCGTTGAAGAATCCATGGCCGACGAAGAAATTAATCGTCTTGGTGATGTTTTCAATGGTTTCATCGACGCAAGCGACGACGATCCTGTACCTGCAACACCTATCTCTGCAGAAGCGAAAGCTGAAAAAGAGAAAGAAAAAGAAAAAGAGAAAGAAGAGTCAGGTGATGACACTGAAACAGAAGACGACGATGACACCTCAGACGCCCCTACTGGCCCAGACCCAGTCGAAGTTAAGCGTCGTATGGCTGAAATCGACAAACAGCTTCTAAAAACAGAAAAAGCCATCGAAAAACATGGCCGTGGCAGCAAGCAAGGCGACAAAGAAAACAGTCTTCTTGCCGAACTATTTGCACCCATCAAACTATCACCAAAGTACTTTGATGAGCTAGTAGGCAATGCACGCGACAACCTTGATGCAATTCGCGGACAAGAACGTCAGCTAATGACCATCTTGACCCGTAAATGCAAAATGAATCGTCAAGAGTTCATTAAATCTTACCAAGGCAACGAAGGTAATATTGCTTGGGTAGCGGGTTTAATCGAAAGTGGTAAAAATTATTCTGAATCTGTTGCAAACAACAAGTATGACCTTGAGCGTGCGCAGAAAAAAATTGGCCAAGTAGCAAAACGCGTTGGCATTCAGATTACCGACATTAAAGAAATTAACCGTCGCGTGAGCATCGGTGAAGCCCGTGCTCGTCGTGCGAAAAAAGAAATGGTTGAAGCCAACTTACGTTTGGTAATCTCCATTGCGAAAAAATACACCAACCGTGGTTTGCAGTTCTTAGATTTGATCCAAGAAGGCAACATTGGTTTGATGAAAGCGGTAGACAAGTTTGAATACCGTCGTGGTTACAAGTTCTCGACTTACGCCACATGGTGGATTCGTCAGGCGATTACGCGTTCGATTGCTGACCAAGCCCGTACCATTCGTATTCCGGTACACATGATCGAGACCATCAACAAGCTAAACCGTGTAAGCCGTCAAATGCTTCAGGAAATGGGCCGCGAAGCCACACCTGAAGAATTGGCAGAACGCATGGACATGCCTGAAGACAAGATTCGTAAAGTTCTTAAAATTGCCAAAGAGCCAATCTCCATGGAAACGCCAATCGGCGATGATGAAGATAGCCACCTAGGTGATTTCATCGAAGACATAAACGGCTCTAGCCCAATCGACCACGCCACCGAAACGGGCTTGGTCGATGCGACACGCGGCGTGCTAAGCGGTCTTACGGCTCGTGAAAGCAAAGTACTGCGCATGCGCTTTGGTATCGACATGAACACTGACCACACCCTAGAGGAAGTGGGCAAACAGTTCGACGTCACCCGAGAGCGTATTCGTCAGATTGAAGCGAAGGCATTACGTAAACTACGCCACCCAAGTCGTAGTGATCACCTGCGTTCGTTCTTAGATGAGTAAAAACATCTAAAAATCATAGACTTAACACTATGAAAAAAGAGCCAAGGTCTTTATAATCCGAGGCTCTTTTTTATTGCCTAAAACATTAAGGCAAATAGAAAGACCTTCAATACCCAATTCTTGGGTTATTGCGGGCCCATAGCTCAGTTGGTTAGAGCAGCGGACTCATAATCCGTTGGTCCCTGGTTCGAGTCCAGGTGGGCCCCCCATTTACACCCCAGTATTCATGGGGTTTTCAGCGAAACTCTCTCAAACCATAAACCTCTAGTGAAATCACTGTGCTACTCATGTGCTACTTTTGAAACCTATTTTTGCCAATAAACTCGAATTTTCCATCTAATCTATCTAATTACCAAGAATTGAAAGCAATCTAGAGGTAATCATGGGGAAAAAGGTTGATTCACAGATACAGGCACAAATAATCGATTTTGATATAGTCATAGAACACGGTTTGAATCAAAGTCCAAACCATGAAGACTCGAGCCCAAATGATGCCGCTTTATGACTACTCAACATCAGTGACACTAATCTGCGAAATATTACCCCCTAAAGAGCATCAGGGTTATACATTAGAGATAGAGCTATGCGCGACAGATATAGGGCCATACGCCAGAAAATACACATCAACACTTGATGAATGGCAAAACCTTAAACGTACATCTGACGATGATTACTATATTTTGCCACCATCAATCGGGCACATTGGACGTAGAAATAAGAAGATGGAAGGCTTCTTACAGGTAGCACCAAGGGTTGTTAGCGATCTACTAAAAACCCTTAGGTTTGATAAGTCATTTTTTATCCATATTCAAGCAGTAAAAGAGAATGGAGTTAGGCAGATTACGAGACTGAACTTACAACACTCCCAGCGAGAAAGTGAATAATCAACTCTAATTACTTACTTTTAGGCTTTCCTCCTGTATTTGCAGGTTGATTCGCAGGCACCTCATACCCTTTCGTTCCACTTTGTTCAGCCATACTTGTCACCTCGTTAGTGTTTTCCCATACATACATCACCGTAAACATAACTGCCATTAAGAATACAACAGCTGCGATACGATTAATCCAAAAAGTAATAATACCCCAGAAATTTTTAGCATTAGCAAACTCATCATTCTCTTCTATGTAATACTTATAAATATACTTCCTTTGCTCAACAATAGCCGAATTTGAAGTTAGAAATGAGATCAAAGTTAATATCATTGCTAAAGTAAATAGCAACCAACCCAGCTTCAAATAGAAAACTGAAACAGCCTGATCAATTGGAACTAAAAACTGAGAAAAAGACAAAGTTAAAAACAGCCCTCCCGATGAAAGAGTCAAAATAGCCTTATCGAAAGCCTCCAAATTTTTTAGCGATGCTTCATTTAAGTGATCTCGCGCAGCTTCAAAGATACGCCTATTATCTTCGCTCACCTTAATAGGTTCAGCATTAGCCGAGGATTTAGAGTTAGCTACATTCGAGCTTTTATTTGCGCGCCGCTTACGCTTGGCCAAAAATTCCCCCCCATCAAACCAAAGCTTGATTCTAAAGACATTCAACAGTGTTAAACCACTCAGATAACTTTGTGGCCGTATTTTTTCTAAAATCATAAACCATCCATACAGGATAATTAATTCCTTTCATTCGGCCATAGACAATATGTTTGTACAGTCCTAAATATTCTTGCCTTGCCCATACCTGATCACCCGCATTTTCAGAAGCTGGAAGTAACGCTACATTTTCAGAGTTCAAGCAATGATCACCAAAACCAAGCTCCCAAGGCACCCATTTTGAATCTTTACTATTTTTTGTAACAAAGACTACTTGCTTACGACTACCTCGAATTTTGTCTTTAAGTGCATTAGCTGTTTCAGAATTAGGAACAGCCGGAAGCTCTTGATCATCCATATCACAATAAACTGAAGCACCATGATTTTGAAGAAGGTCGATTACTGCAGGTAGGTACTCTACATCTTTCGATGAGTGAGATAAAAAAGTATCCTTATCCCGGCTAACAGCAACATTATTTTTTAATATCCTTAGCCTACTATCATCCATCTTATTCTTATGAAGTCTCAAGTCTGAATAAGTTACAAATTGAATTGGCATAACTAACTATTATCCTTAACATCTTATTTCATTTTATTAACAAGGAATTTACAACGCAGATTAAAAAACCTAACGAGCAGTAAAACCCCCAAACAGAAAATGACCTGAATGCTTCTAATTGCATACTACTCATAGACCCCTTTGGCGAAACTGAATACAAGTCCAGGAAAGTTAACGATTTACGATGCAACTTAGATATAAAGTCGTTATAAGTATTCCTAAATGACTTTTCTAAAGCCAAATAATAAGCGTCTAAAAATAAAAACAAAATAACAGGGATAAAGGCAATCAGCACATAATCAGGGTTGCCTTTATCTACAACCAAAACCAAAACAGCAGAAACCAGCGTTATACACCATGCTTTGCAAGCTGTACTATTTGACGCCATTCGCTGTATTACACTCTGCAATATTCCTAGATGAGCTTGAATGGAACTATCACAGCGCTCAACATCAATATATGTTTCATTAGAAGACATTTTGCTTTCTCCTTAAAACTGCCTGATTAACCCACTGTTCGAGATTGGCTGCGATATCTCGATAAGCCGAATAAGATGTGGGTTCATAACAGTCAATTAATTCAGATATCTTCCTACCATCATTAAGGCTAAACAATTCAAATGGATTTTTTCCTTTCCTGCTCGTTTTGCCTCTTGGGCATTTCAAGTTATGAATATAAACCCCCAAAATTGGCATTCCTTTTTTCCATGCTTGTTTAATTTCATACTGAACCCATGGTCGATTCGCAGTGTCTTCGCCAATCAAAACTATAAGGCATTGCTTGTACTTCAAGCTTTCATTGATCCATCTTTTAATGGACTCATCTCCTCCTCTCTTTACAGTCTCCCATTCATTCACAGTTACAGAAGCATTACCTTCAAATGCACCTATATTACGAATTTGCTGCACTCTCATTACATCATTTGCATAATGAAAGCTTAAAAATACGGATTTCTTAGCCATCCTTTTTCCCCAAAAAATACATTAATATAATGAAGTGCCTACTTTCATAAGTAGGCACAAACACATGTTTATCGCTTCTTATTTGATTGTGATAGCACTGAGGCTGCTAGGGAATGTGTTAACTCACTATATTTCTCACTCCGCAATATTTGCGAGGCCCTACCTTCCATTTCACTGCTTGTTTGCTTTCCTGTATTCGTCTGCGCTAATGCACAAGCTGCGAGGCTTTTCGCAGTCTTAGAAGAGCCGGAGTCTCTTAGCACATCAGAAGCAAGAGATGCTATAGATTGGGAGGTTTGCTTTGAATTTTTCATAATTTCACCTTAATAAAAAGTTTTAACCTGCAGGTAAGCCCACAAGTTTATTAGGGTCAATTCGCCAATAGCTGTTACAGCTCAGTTACAAAAAACTTGAACCAGTTCGCTATCAAAAGGTGAAATTTTTTCTTAGGAGGGGTATAAAGACACTGACGATTCCAAAGTCGCGCTTTATAACTCTATTGAAGAAACTAAACCTTAGTGACTTCGAAAAGCTATAAGCAGGGGAGCATTTCTATTGGCGTAGATCTGCTCTTTTTTTTGCCTTCTAGACTTTCTAAATCAACCTTTAACACATCATATTGCGCTTCACCCTTGGAATCAACCCCATATGTAGTGTTTAGGCAGGAATGGGACTGTGGATAAAGTGTGGGTAATCGGTGTGTAATTAGTCTATGTTTGCACCCACTAACCTTTAGATTCATGCAGTGCTAGTAACATCATATTTCAAAGTGCATGGCCCTGAAGGGCAACTCTTTACGACCAACAAATAAGCCACCATTAGCTCGTATGTATTCGGCATAATTACCTTCATCTGCCGCTTTACGGGCTTGCTCTGCTTGCTTGGGATACTTTTCAGTAAGTGCTTCAGGTAAGCGTCTAAATTCTCTGTAAACCGTTTGAGAAATGCTACCAATGGCCTAGAAATGATGAATTCATACCTTGATTAACCCCTTCTATAAAGCCTTTCAACTCTGGCATCTCGCTATTTATCTCTACTGCACATGCACCTATCAATAAGTCCTCGACCGTTACTTTTAATAAATAGCCTTTACAGATGAAAATGATACGTTGTATCATATCCATAATATTCGACAATTCTATATTCAAACTGGAGTGATACTCATGACAAAATTACCTGTGACTGTGCTCTCTGGGTTTCTGGGTGCCGGCAAAACAACCGTACTCAGCCATATTCTCAATAACCGTGAAGGTAAAAAAGTAGCGGTTATCGTAAATGATATGAGTGAAATCAATATTGATGCGGCTCTTGTTCAAAACGAAGTATCGTTAAATCGCAGCGATGAGAAACTTGTTGAAATGAGCAATGGTTGCATTTGTTGCACGCTGCGTGAGGATCTTCTAATCGAGGTGAACAAGCTTGCACACGATAATCGATTTGATTATTTAGTGATTGAGTCCACTGGGATTTCTGAGCCACTTCCCGTTGCTGAAACATTTACCTTTGCCGATGAAGACGGTGTGTCATTATCGGATGTAGCAAGGCTAGACACCATGGTGACGGTTGTCGATGCTGTCAATTTTTTAAAAGATTATGACGAAGCTAAATCATTACAAGAGACCACAGAATCATTAGGTGAAGAAGATGAGCGCAGTGTCGCCGACTTACTCGTCGATCAAATTGAATTTGCCGATGTTATTTTGATTAGTAAAACAGATTTAGCCTCAAGCGAAGATGTGGGCCGACTAACTGCCATTATTAAAACGCTCAATACTCACGCTAGGGTCATCCCCATCACTCAAGGAAACGTCAATATTGATGATGTTTTAGATACAAACCTGTTTAATTTTGAGCGTGCACAGCAAGCACCTGGCTGGTTAAAAGAAATGCGTGGTGAACACGTACCTGAAACCGAAGAATATGGCATTAGTAGTTTTGCCTATGTGGCACGCAGGCCTTTTCACCCAGAAAAATTTCATCAATTTTTACACAACATGGAACCATTTGGAAAATTACTGCGCTCGAAAGGTTTTTTTTGGTTGGCTACTCGCCCAGAGTTTGCAGGGCAATGGAGCCAAGCTGGCGGCATCGCTCATTATGGTTTTGCTGGCATGTTTTGGAAAGCCGTTCCAAAATCCAATTGGCCGACGGATGACGAGTATTTGGCATCCATACAAGAACAATGGGTAGAACCTTTTGGCGATATGCGCCAAGAGTTAGTATTCATCGGTCAAAACATGAATCAAGCCGCCATGAGTGATGCGCTTGATGCCTGTTTATTGTCTGAAGAAGCGGTACTAAAAGGTAAAGCATATTGGGCAACTCTTAGTGACCCTTTCCCGACATGGGAGCAAGTAGCATGAATTTAGCCGCGCCTCTTTGTGAATCACCATCAACCAAATCAACTCTTCAACCAATGAATTTCCCACAAGCTCAAGCTGGGGAATACCCAGATATATTAGCGGATATTTATCGTAAGGATTCAAATATTGTTATTTGGCAAAGAACGCTTTCTGACAAATTAGCATTAGTCGTCAATGACATACTCGATAAAAATGCCAGCCTGAAAACACAGCTTGTCGTCGGCCCTCAATATGCCCGCGCCAAAATTAATAAGGCACTCGGAAATACAGAAAGCAGTGATATTTTAAGTGAAGACATAGCCGAATTAGTTGACATGTTTTGCAGCTTATTTGACCTGAAATTTGCGGGCTTAAGATTAACAGCGTTAAGTCATGCGATGTGCCCACGCTTTCATGTGGATAAAATTCCTTGTCGCTTAATAACAACATACCAAGGAGTCGGATCACAATGGTTGCCTAATAATCGCATTGATCGCACTAAACTAGGTGCAGGCAATCAAGGCAAGCCCGATGAGCTGTCGGGTTTGTTTAGCAAGATGTCTGATATTCAACAATTAAAGCAAGGGGATGTGGCATTATTAAAAGGCGAACTCTGGGAGGGGAATGAGGGCGCTGGGTTGGTTCATCGCTCTCCTCAATTATCCAATGACGCTCGCCGTTTATTACTAACGCTAGATTTTTTCTATTCATAAAAAATAGTGATAATGGAATAAACATGAGTAAGCATTTTATCAGTATTACCTGTGTATTCGTGCTGTATTCTGTAATCGTATTGAGTGTTTATACCCAAGAGCGTGGACCCATATTAAAAGCCCATGACCATGGCTTATCTGAACTTACTATTTTTCTTGAAAATCGCAAGATTGAAATTCAACTTACCTCCCCAGTAATGGATATAATAGGATTTGAGCACAAAGAAAATACAAAAGAAGAAATCATTATTTTAGAGCGAGTTACGTCTAAACTACAGAAACATGATTCACTTTTCTTATTTATCGGGGCATTTTGTCAACATCTAACGACATTTATTGATACTGATTATCTCATTGAAAGTAAACCAAACAATCATGAAAAAATTACTGCTGATTATCAGTACGAATGTGATAATCCAGAGTCATTAGATTCGATAAAAATTGGCTTATTTGAATTACTCCCTAATATTAAAAAAATTCGTGTAACATGGGTTAAACATAAAACACAAAATTCTGAAACTACCTTTATTAAAAACCCGATTGTATATTTTGGTTCCATAAATTAAGCAGTATCATTAAGCATATAGAGCTGAAGTGCACTGAAGAAAATAAACCAATGAATATCGATAATACTCGAAATATCAATTATTAGAAGGCGCTTCAATTTACCTAATTACTTTTTTCTTAAAGTATTTAAGCATAAAAAACCAACACAAGATAAGTCTTCAACTTGTGTTGGTTTTTTAAACATAGCAAACTAAAATATTATTTAGCGTTTAATGCTGAATCTACAAGTACTTGAGCTTCATCAAAGATACTTTGCAAGTGATCTTTGCCTTTAAAGCTTTCTGCGTAAATTTTATAAATATCTTCAGTACCCGATGGGCGCGCCGCAAACCAACCGTTTTCTGTGGTGACTTTTAAGCCACCAATAGCGGCATTGTTAGCGGGTGCTTTGGTTAAGACATTGGTGATTTTTTCACCGGCTAACTGATCCGATGTTACCTGCTCAGGTGAAAGTTGTGAGAGTTGTTTTTTCTGCTCAGGGGTGGCCGCTGCGTCAATGCGATCAGAGCTGGGCTCACCTAGTCGTTCAGTCAGATTGTTATAAATCTCACCTGGGTCTTTGCCAGTTACGGCGGTCATTTCTGCGGATAATAGTGCTGGCGCGATGCCGTCTTTGTCGGTTGTCCATACGCTGCCGTCTTTGCGTAAAAAAGACGCCCCTGCGCTTTCTTCACCGCCAAAGCCTAATGAACCATCAAATAAACCATCCGCAAACCATTTAAAGCCTACGGGTACTTCATATAGTTTGCGGCCAATTTTATTGGCGACTCGATCAATCATCGAGCTGCTCACTAGGGTTTTACCCACTGCGGCATTGGCAGACCAGTCTGGTCGATTTTGAAATAAATAATCAATGGCGACAGCTAAATAATGATTCGGTAGCATTAAGCCTGCGCTATTAGTGACGATGCCGTGGCGGTCGTGGTCGGTATCACAGGCAAAGGTGATGTCGAATTTATTTTTTAAACCAATCAAACTTTGCATAGCGTGTGACGACGATGGGTCCATGCGGATTTTGCCGTCCCAATCTAATGTCATAAAACGAAAGGTTAAATCGACGTCTTGGTTTAATACGGTTAAATCCAGTTTATAACGCTCGGCAATGGCCCCCCAATAATTAACGCCTGCACCACCCAGTGGATCAACCCCCATACGAATATTGGCGCCGCGAATGGCGTCCATATTGATGACGCTTTCTAGGTCATTCACATAAGTATTTAAAAAATCATATTCGTGTGTTGTGGCGGCTTTTAAAGCGTGCTCGTAGGGCATGCGTTTAATGTCTTTTAAACCCGCTAATAATAATTCATTGGCTTTGTTTTCAATCCAGCCCGTAATGTGACCATCGGCTGGGCCGCCATTCGTTGGATTGTATTTATAACCACCACCGTCTGGTGGATTATGGGATGGCGTAATCACAATGCCATCGGCTAGACCCGTTGTACGCCCACGGTTATACACGATGATGGCATGGGAGACGGCTGGTGTCGGTGTGTATTCACCACCGCTTGAGATCATGACTTCAACCCCGTTTGCAGCAAATACTTCCATTGAGTTAACAAAGGCAGGCTCAGATAGCGCATGAGTATCAATGCCTAAGAATAACGGGCCGTTGATGCCCTCTTTTGCGCGGTACAAACAAATGGCTTGGCTAATGGCCAGCACATGATCTTCGTTAAAGCTGCGTTTAAAAGATGAACCACGATGGCCTGATGTACCAAACGCCACCTTTTGTGCGGCAATAGTTGGGTCCGGCTTGTCGCTGTAATAGGCAGTAATTAACTTGGCGACATTCACCAGTTGATTGGCAGGAGCCAATTGGCCCGCTAAAGAATGGATGCTCATAGTCACATGGCTCTTATCGGTTAAATAGGTTTATTGCGCCTACTTTACCTTATGACGACGATTTCTTAAATAAAACTGCCCGATATAAGGACCGATACACGGCCCATAGTTGAATCAATACGTCAGCAACTGATATTGAGAGCGTAATATCAGCGTGCTCTCACAGAAAAACTCAGGTTAACCACTCATGAATCGCCGTTGTTTAACATTAAGCTTAAACCGTATCACTGTACTGGCTGGCGACTGCAATAATGCTATCACTACTGGCACAGATTAATGCGTTGTCGTTAACGATGATGCTTTCGCCAAAGCATAAATTCTTTGAACGCTTAGTGACTTTACCTAAGCAAATAATATGACGGCCATAAAGCGGCCTTTTCATTAGGATATTATTAGAAATAGTGCCGCATGTTTTTTCTTTGTAGTGCATAAAACCAGCAACCGACACTGCACAGTCTAATATACCACTGATAGTAGCGCCGTTAATCGCATGCTCCCCTTTGCCCCCTAGATGTTCTGGTTTGACATCAACAATGCAGACCATGGCAACTTTGTTATCGACAAATTCCAAATGAAAACCCTGATGCACAGCACATGGCCAGCCATTAAAATATTGCTGCCAGTCAGTGAGATCTTTACCTTTTAGTTCAAATTCCAATGCGTCTGTCTTAAAGCGTTCAATTGCGGTTTTATATGTTTGCTTAAATGAATCTAGGTTATGAGCCAATAGACTTCCCTCGATTAAAAATGGATATCAGGCAGCACGTACTGCCTGATAGGTAAGTAAGGGAGTGTTAAGCCAGCGTTGTCAGTTTTATCGGTTTTTGCACGTCTGTGTTGTACGGGGACCAAATATGTTGCTTCCAATAACTCTCAGAGAGTTCAACCCACTCTCTCATATGTTGTTGGTTATCCATAAATTTATCCGCCGATATTAATAGCCAACTAAACACCGCCTGACTATCTCTGCACCCAGAACAATTACCAGACGTACAACAAAAATTAAGGGTTTTTAGATCCGGGGCATATGTATTAAATAACGGTAACGTGCGGTTACCATTTTTTAAACGCTCTTCATGATCAGGGTGATCAATACTGATACTGGGGCATGAATCATAGGAGAATTCTCCCCAGTGGGATTGCCCAGTTATCATTGCTTTAATGTAATACGGAGTACTCAATACCGTATTTGGGTATTTTTCTTTTACTTCAAGTGCTTTATCTAATAATTTTTCCGATTCACTCATCAAAAGTGGTGACTCTGAACCGTACTCACTATAGAAGTTAAACGATAATTTATTGCCATTTTCTTCAATGGCTCTCACTGTATCTTCGATGTAATCAGTGCCTGCTTCTGTCAACGCATAAACGAATGTGACACGCGAATCATTTTTATAATTTTTCAATGTGGTTTCAAATAATCCGGTAAAACGCTTACCATTTGGTTTTATCGCACGTAATGAATCATCTAAAGGGCCGCCTCCAAAAAGCGAAATAAACACCTGAATGTTTTCCATCCCCTGTTGAGGAACCCGCACAAGACCGTTTGTCGATATGGTGACATAAGGAAAATGCTCAACGTACTTTTCTATGCGGTTCATAAATAGTGTCGGCTCACCACCAATTAAAAGCGCTGCGTTTACACCCCTTTCTCTTTCCGCGAGAATAAACTGATCCAAATCACTCATGGATTTATTCTCTTTAGATCGTTTTTCAAATTCATTTGCGTAAAACCAACATCCCTCACAACGGATGTTGCATGCATTGGTGACATGATATTCACTTGAGCGTATGGTTTTGGCAAAGTTTCTGACTTTATGAAATCGCTCAGCCAGCCCGGTGTCATCAAATGTTAAATCCATTTATCTGCCTCATCATTTAACTTGTATTTTTATTATTAAAAAAGCCATCTAAACGATGGCTTTTGGGCTATAAGTACTTACGGTCTTTTTTATGATCCGGCACAACCAGACCAAGTTCTTCTAATCGTGGAGCCGCATGCGCGATGAAGCGTTGTCTGGCGTCTTCATTGCTGTGTTTTCTAAGCCCCCACTCAACATACAATTTCGACCGCTTTGAATTTGAGCGACCAAAAACATCTAAAGAGACAGGCCACCAACGTGCAAGCGCGTCTTGAATCAGAGCTTTACCTTCTTCGGTTGAGCAGTATTCGCGCGTGATGCGAAAACCATGGGCAACGTGTACTTTTTCTTCTTTAATCACCGGAATGGCCATATCGGCAATAGGCTTGTAGCTGCTTTCGGCCATTTCAATCAACTGATCTAAAACAGCGGCTTCGCCCAGATATGAAAACAAGGCACGCTCCGGCCAGCTGCGGATATCTTTTACGGCCTCTGTTCCGTATAAGTCACGGTCTTGAAGGTTGGTATCCAGCATATACGTGCTGTCGACACCTATATCACTGAGTACTTCCTGTCCGCGAATATAATGATGAACCTCTTCAGCTCCGCGCTCACAACACACTTGTTTTTCGTAAGCATTTGGGGCCATGTTATAAAAAATCTCAATGTAATCATCCGCGCCTGAAAGTTCACCCTCTGTGTGCACCATCATCTGACGAATAACCAACTCTTGGTATTCTTTGGGCATTTTGAAAAATTGATCTGGGTTTTCAACCAGTACCTTTTCTTTCGTAAGCATCGCTTCAGTCATCATAATCTCCCTTTAAGGCAGCAATTAGAATGAGACAAGCTATCGGTTTCGTATTGGCTTTTAAACTGTCCTTAAGTACAGGTATGAAATTCAATTTTATTAATAACTCATTATCTAATTGGGTTTAAATTAATCCAAGATTTAGACTTTTTGCGACCGCTTGTGGCTTATTATAGGCGCCCAGTTTTTCACATATATTTTTCATATGAAACTTAACAGTGCGTTCTGATATTTGAAGAATCAAAGCAATCTCGCCGTAGCTTTTACCTTTTGCACACCACTGCGTTATTTCTTTTTCTTTTGGTGTAAACATGGGCCTGGCCCATAAAGATTGGCGCACACAGACATCCGCAAGATGCGGTAATATTTCTTTGATGGTGACTTTTTGCTTATCTTTCAACTGTCTAGCTTGTATTCCTACCGATACAACAATCGATCTTGATGTAATGGGGTGTTTTATCACGCCATAACTAAGCCCCTCTTTAAAATCACAAGAACTTGCGCCGTTAATAAAATGCTTACAGGTTTCGGTGGCTTTTTTATACACATCACTCCAAATAATAGGGGCTTGCGAATTAAGAGAAATCGGAATAATAGGATCACCCGCGAGATAGTTTTGATTTGAATATATTTTTTGCCATTGAGGGTCTGTTCCAAACGATAAAATTTCAGGGTGATTAAAATCATTGACAAAATAAATGACAATCAATTGATCTATATCAAGCTTTACTTTTATGTCCTCATAATATTTATGCAAGTCACTGATTGAATTAATGGCCAAGCATCTATTAATGAGTTTTATTGTTGTGACGCATTCATCTTTGTTAAGTGTAAACTCCATTTTAATTTACCCTATGAACGTCATAAAACGCTCGCCAACGATTGTATCGCCGTAGTGAGTTGTTCGGGTCCACAAAAACTAAAGTTAAGCCTAAGGGCCGGCGCTTGATCACTTTCGTTAATATAAAATACATCACTGGGTACAACCGCAACCCCGTTTGCCAAAGCTGCCTTAGCTATTTCCATTGGATTACCTTCAGCCAGCTTTAACCAAATAAACATACCGCCCTGAACGTCTGAAAACGATACATCAGACTGAATGTATCGACGAATGGCTTGCGCCAGTGCCTGATAGCGCTGTTGATAGTGGCTGCGAATATTTGAAAGGTGTGCCTCAAATTCACGGTGGCTCAGTATTTCTAACAAAACAGCCTGCATCGGTAAGCTGCTGTGTAAATCGGACGTTTGTTTTATCCGCATCAGGTGGCTTATCCATTCTTCAGGCCCACTAACAGAGCCAAGTCTTAAACCCGGTGCTGAAATCTTTGAAGATGAGCGCAGCACAATCGAATGGTTCGGACAAAAAGAGGATACGAGAGGCAGCTCTTCTCCTGAAAATCGAAGCTCTCGGTAAGGGGCATCTTCGATCAGCACAACATTAAAAGTCTGACACAGCTGTGCAACTTTTTTTCGGGTTTGTAATGACCAACTAATGCCCGTTGGGTTATGAAAATCAGGTACGGTATAGAATAATTTGACCGGCTTAGATTCAAATAACTGCTCTAACGCATTAAGATCAGGGCCGTCAGCGGTTTGGGGGATGGTGTTAATAGAGGCTTGCGCCAAAGTAAACACCTGTAAAGCGCCAAGATAACTTGGTGCCTCTAAGGCAATGTGATCCCCTGGGTTAATGTATGTTCTAGCAATGAGATCAAGCCCCTGTTGAGAGCCGGTTGTCATTAGAGTGCTGTGCGATGCATCCAAGTGGTACGCTGTTCGAAGGTATTCCAGTAATGGGGCATAACCTTGTGTCTCACCATATTGAAAAACCTGCTGATTATTCGCCACCTTAACCATGGCTTCTTGTAATAATGCATGTGGAAATAACTCCGCAGCAGGTAAGCCGCCGGCGAGAGATATCATGCCATCTGCCGTTGCCGCACGGAGAATTTCACGAATGTAAGACGAACGAAGTTGTTGTACGTGTTGCGCGGTCTGCATATCATCCCTTTACTGACTATTCATTCTATTATTAATGTCAAAAGACAAGGTTAATCATATACTGGCCGAGTAAATCAGGGATTGTTGAAAGGACGCACGGTTATTGTCGAAACATGCGGTTTCACATGTCGATATATAAGATGGAGATAGGGAAGTATGATGGACTACCATCAGCAGTCACGGATAAATGATGTACTACATGCTATCCATAAAGATATATCAGCAGGGCTAACAGCAAAAGAGCTGGCAGACGTTGCCTTTTATTCAGAGCAACACTTTCATCGTATTTTTCGTCAGGTTGTGGGTGAGTCTGTACATCAATACATCCGTCGCACACGGCTCGAACATGCCGCGAATAGTCTGATGTTTGATCGCAATAGCAGTGTGCAAAAAATCGCAGAAAAGTGTGGTTTCCATTCAGTGTCATCATTTAGTCATGCATTCAAACAATACTTTTTAGTTTCACCAGGGGCTTGGCGCTCTACTGGGCAAAAAAGTATTAAGCCGCCATATTTAGACGACCCAGAAATTGCAGCGGGTTATCAGCGAGTACAAAACCGTGAAATACCCCAGCCTGATATTGTGACACTAGAGGATAAACTTGTTGCCTATGTTCGCCACCAAGGGTACGGACGCAGTGTTCGCCAAGCTTGGCAAACACTACAAGCTTGGGCCGCATCAGAAGGCCGAGAAAATACCCAACAAATCGCGCTTCACCATAGCAACCCTGTCTGGATTCCTTTACCTAAATGCCGTTACGTAGCCTGCATTGGAATTAATAAACCCATTGTAAAATACGGTATTGTTAACAGTATGGTCATACCGGGTGGCGTACACGCAGCATTTCGTCTCGAAGGTCGTTATGGCGATCTTTTACCTTATGTAAGCCGAATTATGGAGGAGTGGTTGCCTGAATCAGGCTTTAAAATGCAAGCAACGCCTGCAAGGGTGTGTTATGAAAAAAATCATTTTCTAGAAGAGGATGGCAATTTTAAATTGATTTTTAATTTACCTGTTTCGTTGGTGTAATGTGTGTGCAAACGTCAGGTGAATTACCGTGACTGGATAATTAATAAAAAATATTAAGCGCTGAATAATAAATATACAAAAAATATTAGATCAACTTAACATAAAAATATCACCCGCTATCTAGTAATCCAATCTGATGGATCAGCCTCGATACTGGTTTTTTCTTCAATGATGAGCTGAAATTTCTAGTTAACCTACTGTCAAAAAATCAATACTTAATGCTTTAAAAGTCCCCTCGACTATCAAAGCGCTTACGGTACGCCATTGGCGACAAACCTACTCTTTCTTTAAATAAACGCCTAAATGAATTGCCATCTTCATACCCCACTTGCTGAGTGATGGTTTCAAAGGATTGCTTAGAGCTTTCTAATAAATGCTTGGCTTTTTCGACGCGCAAGTTTTGTAAATACTGCACAGGGGTTTGCGCAGTAGCGTCTTTAAAACGGCGAATGAAATTGCGCATGCTCAATGCAAACTCTTTCACCAATGC